>JBJKYO010000014.1:0-39848 GCA_045561015.1 Longimicrobiales bacterium
TTAAAACACCAAATACAAGATCAAGGAGTTACTCGACTCAACTTTATCTTGGGGCAAAGAAATATTCAGTATCTAAAGAGGAGTGGCCTCAACGGTCTTAAAGGATCTTTGGATATCCCTGTAGGAAGAGAACTCGACCTGACCGTAGGGAAAGGAGTCAATTTTCTATCAACCGATGATGTGCAGAATGAAAAAGATCTTTTTTTCAACCTGCGTGGATATGGAGCAATCGCACCTGGAAGATGGATTCTAACCTCATCATTTAGCCTGCAAGGGAGAATGATTGAGGATTCGTCTAAATCGGGCTGGAAAGATCTTTTAGGAGAATTCGATATTTATACATCCTGGCAGCCCGAGGTTACTCCTCGTCATACCCTATTTGCCAGAATCTCAGGGTCTGGTGGGTGGAAAGCCACTACACCATTTCAATTGAGCCTCGGTGGATTCTCCACGTTGAGGGGATATCGTTTAGGACATAGCCCAGGCGCCAAATTGTTGATAGCCACTATCGAAGATAGAATCTACCTGGGATCACCTGGAGATGGACTGATGGACTTAGGCATGACTGGATTCTTGGACCTAGGATCGATGTGGGCTGGTGATGTGCCTTTTG
Source organism: Longimicrobiales bacterium (assembly GCA_045561015.1). Taxonomy (GTDB): domain Bacteria; phylum Gemmatimonadota; class Gemmatimonadetes; order Longimicrobiales; family Gaopeijiaceae. The sequence continues at coordinate 614 of JBJKYO010000014.1, forward strand.
GTTCTGATTCGGGACTCCAAGCCTCAGCTGGAGCAGGTATAAGAATAGGACTGCCCAGTGGTTCTAAGGATGTGGTTAGGATAGACGTGGCTGTGCCAATAAATGGCCCCACCGCTTTCTCCGGCCCCACCTTCCGGATCACGGCATATGAGATGCTCGGATTTCTCAGAGGTTTTGGAGATGACGAAATGAGAAGAAGCCAACGGGTGGGTGGTGGCCTGAAACTCATCTCAAACTCTTCTTCATCTTTTTGAGTATAGACTGCTAGAGTCTTACTGGATCGACATTTAACCCCCACTTAAAAATCTCAGCTGGTCAGCGAAGTTGCTGGCCAAATGACAAAAAATCGCCTTTGACTCAAAGAACGATTTCTTATAGGTTTTATCCCCCAATCAGAGCTATGCGAGGTTTGGAATAGCTTTTCGACTAGGGAGATCGGGTAGGCAGACAGAAAGATACTTAGTTTCATGCTGACTTTTAGACCGAGGTATTTGCTGAATATGTTTTCGACTTCCAGAGGTTTAGATTCCTTCGATCAATACCTTCAAGATGTTGAAAAATACCCTCTCATAAAGAACGCGGCTGAGGAGCGAGCACTGGCTCATGCCGCCCGCACTGGTGATAAAGAAGCAGCCGAAAGACTCGTAACTGCCAATCTCCGATTTGTCATTTCATATGTAAAAAAATACCAAGGCAGAGGACTCGGCCTAGCAGAATTGGTATGTATTGGGAACGAAGGATTGCTCAAGGCGGTTAAAAAGTTTGACCCTGACAAAGGTGTCAAATTCATATCTTACGCAGTCTGGTGGATTCGTCAGACCGTTCTCCAGGCACTAGCAGAACAAACTCGCTCAGTGCGTATCCCTCTCAACCAAAATTCAAACTTGGCAAGGCTGTCCCGGATCGATATCGCCCTGCGGCAACAACTTGGGCGATCACCGACGATCCAAGAACTCGCCAGAGAAATGGAAGAGCCAGTCGAAACAATCCGAGCCTTGCGTCGTGTGGCAGCTAGCGAATTGAGCCTAGATGCGCCCGTTGATCGAAGTGATGGAAACAGTGCTAGCTTTGGCGAACGCTTTTCAGCCACCACAGGAACTGACATTGAAGAAGATGTAGAGTCTATGGCACGAAGAACCTTCCTCGAGGGAATGTTCGATTCATACCTAACCGAAAGGGAAAGGAAGATTCTGTATCTTTACTATGGTCTAGACGACGGAGAGGAAAGAACACTAGAGGAAATCGGAGCTCTCCTGGGAGTGACACGCGAAAGGATCAGGCAAATTCGCAATAGAGCCTTTGAAAAACTTCGGGACAGCCCCCACGGGGAATCTTTGTCTGGATTCTGGGGCGGCAACCACATCTAAAAGTCCTTGGGCGTCCTGCTAAGTTTCATACATAGAGAAATTGTCACCATCTTACTCGCAGTTCTCGTTTGTACCTCCATACCTTCGTTAATCCTAGGTCAGAGCAATAGGGATTGGAACCAGACTGAAGCCCTAGAAATCATCAGAAGGGGACAAGAACTGCGTAGTCAGATCGCTATCGATTCATTATTCAGAGACTACCAAGCTGAAGCTGCTGGACACGTGTACTTCTTTGCCGATGGAATCAGGCCGGAAGATCGGATTTTAATCAAAGCGGATCAAGTTGCTTTAGATGTTTTTTGGAGCGCTCCCGATAACACAAAGCAAATCATCGTTGGGCAGAGGGATGAAAAAATGCTTCCGACAAACATTCAATATCACCTAGACCACCTGACAGTAATTCAGGATGATTTTGGCAGTTCTTTTTATCTTGGTGGTGGCGATGAGATAGAGGGAGTGGTACACCCTCTATCCTTAAATTCCACTGATACTTACGACTTTCAGATTTCAGACTCAATCTCCATCTCTCTTCCCAGCTCTGAAGATATCAAAGTTTATCAATTAAAAGTCCGCCCAAAAAATCTGGACAATCCTGGAGTAACGGGAAGCCTCCACTTACAAGATGTGACAGGTGCGATTGTACATATGAGTCTGACATTCACACCCAGCTCATACATAGACGAAAGCCTAGACTACATTAGAATCATCACAGATAATTCCATGTGGAATGGTAGGCATTGGCTTCCCTATGACCAGAAAATTGTAATTCGTAGAGAATCGACTCTTTTAGATCTACCGATCGGTACTACTATCCAAACACATTTCCGAATACGCAACTACAAGTTTAATCAGAATTTTCCCAGCAACTTTTTCTCTGGTTCTTCGATTGTCTCATTACCCTTCTCCGAAAAAAGTCAGCATATTTTCGACAACGGTCTGCTAGAAGGTCTCTCAGAAGCAAACTACACATCATCTGTTGACATGGATCAGGTTCGCAAAATGGCCTTGGAACTTTCGGGTACCAAATCATTGACTAAATGGAAGCAGTCACGGTTGTTTCTTCCCACTCTTTCATCAATGTACCGACGCAACAGGGCTGAAGGTTCTTTTTTTGGTGTTGGAAACTCCCTACAAATAAGACCGGACTGGAAGCTCCAGTCCAATATTGGATACGCAAAAGGTAGCAAATCCCTCGTCCTCTCTAGCACTTTAAGAAAAGAACAAACTAGAGGATATTTTTCCTTCCAAGCTTTTAGAAAACAGCTGAATGATATAGGAGTCATGTTGCCAGGTTCGAGCGGTGCGATGAACAGCTTAGCCAGCGCCCTCATCCAACAAGATTACTCAGACCCCTATTTTTCTTCTGGTATCAAAGCCAATCAATCATGGAGTATCGGATCCAATCACTCAATAAAAATATCAGGTACCTGGGAGCGACATTGGTCAGCAGAAAATATTATGGAAGGCTATCCCGCTGAAAGTGGCTTAAACAGGGAAATCAGACCCATTAATGAGGGCAACCACCAGTACCTAGAGTTTACCTATGCGAATATGACTACTGGCACTGGTCTTCTGACCACATTTATTAGTCGTGTTGGAAACATCAATGAGGATCTTTATACAAATATTTACACAGATATTCAGGCCCAGAAACATTTACCTAAGATGAAGACAAACGTTAAAACATCGTTGAGGGCAGGTCTTTCTGAAGGAACAAATTCCCCTCAATTTCAATATCTAATTGGAGGCCGACATACCCTTCCTGGCTATAACTACCGTTCCTTTGGTGGGCACAGATTTGCACTACTCACAGGTGAAATCAATCGATCTATCTGGTCGCCTTGGCTAACGCTACGAATCTTCGGTTCTACTGGAATGACAGGAGATCTCTATTCTCCAATAACCGCCAATGAACTCACCTCTTCATCCGAATTATTTAAGGACACCACAACAAATGGACTTCAAACATCCATTGGTATGGGTTTAGGATTTGGCTGGGACCTACTCCACCTCAACGTTGGTCGAGGAGTAAACCAGGGAGGAAAATGGGAATTCACTATTGCAGCGGACCACCGATTTTGGGACTGGCTATAGGGTCATCAGACCTTGGTATCATACCAGGTTCTTCCAAAACCACCTTGAACAATGAGAGGAACTCTAAGGCTCATGGCTGCTTCCATTTCCCGGCTGACTAAGGCCTCTAGAGCTTTCTCTTCAGCTAGTGGAACTTCAAAGAGAAGTTCATCGTGAACCTGCAATAGCATTCTCGTTTCACTTTGAACCGCTACTAACTCATTGGCTACTCCAATCATAGCTTTCTTAATAAGATCTGCTGCCGTCCCTTGAATCGGACTATTCTGAGCAATTCGCTCACCGAACTGTCGCATGTTCCATTGTTTAGATTTTAACTCTGGTATATACCGTCTACGACCCATTAGCGTCTCTACGAAACCTTCTTGTTGGGCTTTTTGCACTTGCGCACCAAAAAAATTGCTCACATCTCCAAAACGTTCGAAATAATCATCAATGAAACCCTGGGCCTGCTCTCGAGAGACACCTAATTGGTTAGCTAACGAAAAAGACCCTTGTCCATAAAGAGTTGCAAAATTAATTGTCTTAGCTTGGGCCCTTTGTTCCTTGGTCACCAGATCATACTCTACATCAAAAATCACCGCAGCTGTTTGCTTGTGAATATCCATCCCCTTCTTAAAGGCCTGCACTAGTGACTGATCATTTGACAGATGTGCTAAAACTCGGAGTTCAATTTGAGAATAGTCAGCGGCGTAGAAGATAAACCCTGATTCTGCTACGAAAGCTTTTCTTATACTACGTCCCATTTCTGTTCGTGAGGGAATATTCTGTAGGTTGGGGTGACTTGAGGACAGCCTTCCTGTCGCCGCAACGGTTTGATTGAATTGAGTATGAATCCTCCCAGTCCGGGAGTTGACGAGTTTGGGCAACGCATCAACATATGTAGATCGCATTTTTTCAAGCTCACGATATTCTAGCATTAGACGTGCAATATCATGACCTCGCATTGCCAATTCTTCTAGAACTGATGAATCTGTGGACGGACCTGATTTATTTTTCTTGATTATGGGAAGATCTAGATCTTCAAAAAGAATCTTCTGGAGTTGCTTAGGCGAATTTAGATTGAACTGACATCCTGCAATTTTATAGATATCATCCCTTAAAAGCGCAAGGTCACCACTCAATGTCTGACTCATTTTAGCAAATATCTCTGAATCAATCGCGATACCAGAAAGCTCCATTTCTGCAAGAACTTTGAGCAATGGTATTTCCAGCTCTGTAAACAGACCTAATATGCCCTGGCGGTCTATCGCTGGAACCATGTTTTGAATAAGACCGAAGATCGCTGCTTGTCTTCTACCTCCATATTCACCCGCAGTCTGCTGGTCCACTTCAAGGAAACTTATTTTTTTCTTCCCAGAACCAACAACCGTCTTATATCCTGGTAGCGCCAAGTCCAACCACTCCATACACAGGTCTTCTAGGTCGTAGCTTCTACTCCCAGGATCCAGCAGATACGCTGCAACCCCTAAATCAAAAAAGATTCCCTCCAACGGCACATTTAAACGATCAAGAACGATCTTCGCACTTTTCAGATCTATTCCAATTTTCTTTATATTTTTGTCAGCAAGAATATCAAGTAGTGGCTTCAAATCATTTGATTTTATCGAAGGGAGATTTTCAACCCCTTCTTGTCCAACCTCTAGAATTGGATCTCCAGACACGTGACCGAAGGAGAAATAGAAAACTTCGTTAGCATTGGCCGCTAAGGCTATTCCTGCCAGATCTGCCCTGTGTGGATCATGGAATCCAGTGAACACTTCTATTGCTATCTGATCTTCCCCGTTGAGCTTCTTAATCGCTGCTTTTAGCTCAACGACCTCTCTTACCAAAGTGAAGCCTTTGTATAATCCTGGCTCTTCTTGAACACTCGCAGAGTGGTCTACATTCTTTGAGAGACGATTTTCGACTCCTTTCTCTTCCAGGCCAGTATCTAGCGCGGATTCCTGGGAAGAAAAGCGTGTAGCTAGTCTTCGAAATTCCATCCTGGAAAAAAATTTATGCAGGCTAGTGCTATCTGGTTCTACCACTTTCCAGTCCTCCAGATTCAACTCTACATCCAAGTCCGTCATAATGGTTACCAGACTCTTGGACATTAAGACTTGTTCCCGATTTTGTTCTAGGGAATTCTGAGCTCTCTTAGCCGTTATCTTATCTACATTTGCCAAGATCTCCTCGACATTCGCAAATTGATCCAACAATTTAACGGCTGTTTTAGGGCCTATTCCTGGAGCGCCCGGAATGTTATCCGAAGTGTCCCCTATCAGTGCCAAATAGTCGATTACCTGACAAGCTGGTATCCCAAATTTTTCGTGAACGTTAGTCTCGTCCACCCAATTTGGTGCCACCCCGGTTCTCCCTCCCCTCCCTGGATTGAAAAGTCGGACACCAGGTCCAACCAGCTGGTACAGATCTTTATCACCGGAGACTATGACCGCCTCCAATCCAGCTTTCTCTGCCTTCACAGCTAGAGTTCCTATAACGTCATCGGCTTCGTAGCCTTCCAATTCCACTATGGAGTCGTTAAACCCTCCGACCAATTCCCTGATATGGGGCAAACTATCCCTCAATTCATCAGGCATCTTTTCACGTGTCGCTTTATATTCGGGATATATTTCCTCTCTTTTGCTATTCCCAGCATCAAAAACAACGGCCAAATAGTCCGGCTTATGTTTTTCTCTTATTTCGATCAAAAAATTAGCAAAACCGTAGGCTGCCGAAGTGTTTTCTCCCTGTGAATTCATGAGGGGACGCTTGATGAAAGCAAAAAATGCACGATAGATCATGGCATAGGCATCTATCAAAAAAATTCTGGGCCGCTGCCCAGATTCATAATCCATTAATGCGCTCCCCGTGCTTCAAGCTCATAAAGAAACTTATATATATGTATGTTACGGACCACATTTTTGACATATCCACGTGTCTCTTCAAAGGGAATTCTTTCTGTAAATCTAAGAATATCTTTCGCCTCTGAAAAATTTCTCCAGCGGCTCGCCCTAGTGGGACCAGCGTTGTAGGCTGAAAGAACCAAGGGTAATCCTGTTTCACCGTAACGATCCTCCATTGCAAGTAAGTAACGTGTTCCTAAATGTAGATTAATCTCAGGTGTTTCGAGGCTAAGAGGGGTAAAGCCATCTATTCCAGCACCTCTGGCTACCTCTCTACCAGTGGCTGGCATAACTTGCATAAGCCCGATCGCCCCAGCAGACGATCTTATGGCCGGAGTGAAAGCAGATTCTTGTCGAATCAAAGCGGCAAGCAGTATTGGGTCAACACTGTATTCCGTAGCTTCTCTATAAACAATTTCTCTATAGGGAAATGGATAAATAATTTTGGCTAGGCGCCTACTCATGACGACCCCGTTCCCAAGTAATTTCCATCCTAGATTGATCCCTTCGATAGTAAACCCTCTTTTTATAAGATTCTCGGCCAAAATTATACTCGCGTCTATGTCATTTTCCACAGACACGATCAAATCGTCTATCGCCTTTTCAGTGGCGAGCTCAAGACCAGCCAGCTGAAACCTGTCCAACGCCGCCAAAAGGGGTACAAGCCAGTTGACTATCTTGATATCAGGCCCATCTGGTATTTGAGGATCATACGGTTGCCCCAATAATTCGAAAGCCAGTGCGCCATAGTAAGAAAGAGGGCTTCTCCTACTCAGGTAGCGCATCCTGTCCAATGCTTCGTCGTCCCTGTCAAGTTCCAAAAGTGACCTAGAAAGCCAATAGGTAGCCTCTTCCCAACGTCTGCCGTTCGGAAATTCCTTTAAATACAACCCGAAGACTTCCGAAGCTTTCAGATAATTTTGTTCCTCAAGATAAATCTGACCCAGTCTCATGCGGGACAATCCAGCTGATGCATGAGGGGTGCCAGCACTCTGGATTGTATTATAGTAGTTTTTAGCCACCCCATAATCACTTCTGGAATACGCAAAATGGCCCCTCGAAGCAGTTAGATCTGTGGCCTGGCGACTCTGAGGAAATCTTTCAGTTATCCAACCTTCAATCGTTCTAACAGCGGAAGAATTTCCTTGGTTTCTTCTCGCCAGCAACCATTGTTCCAACACCGCGAGTTCCAAATCTTCATCATCAGTCTCGACAAGTTTCCTGAACAGTGTCACTGAATCTTCGAAGCGCCCCGTTCTCCATAACAGTCCTGCTCTGGCCATCTGAACCTCTGGATTTTCTCGGACAGAATCAGGTGCCAAGAGGACATACCTATCGTAAACAATAAGGGCTCTGTGGTATTCTCTCTGGTTCTCCAAAACTTCAGCCCAGTCGAGTATCCAATCTTTCTCCACTTCCTCTCGTTCCATAAGAGCCCAAGCGGCCTCAGCTGCCGTTGGGCCCTTAGGGTAGATTTGGAACGATTCCATGTAGGCCGTTTGTGCCCCCAATGAGTCTCCTGACTGCATTTTTAAGCTGGCAACTGCTCCTAGAACCTCGCCTCTTTGCTTTGATGTCAGTTCTTGGTCAAGAAGGCCAGAGTAGCTCTTCAGTGCTTCAGAAACATCTCCATACGCTGACCAACTTTTGGGCTCCAAATCCCAAGCAATCTCTGCAGTCGTCAAATCATTTCTTACAAGGGGAAGCAAACTAAAGACCAAGTCTACATCTCTGAGGTTGCCTGGATTTTGGACTATTTCTAAGGCAGTCCAGCTGGCCAAATTAGAATCTAATCCAAGCAAATCACTGAGAAGCTCCAACCCCAGTTCAGAGTGATCCCCGCGAAAAGCTAAGCGAGCTGCCCTGGACAACGCGACATTTCTCTTCTCATCATCCTCAGCTAGTAGAGCGATATATTGCTCATAGGCAGAGGACCAACTCTCAAGCTGTTCAAAGCCCCGCGCCAGTAGCCATCGTACATTAAGTGACTCCTCTTGGGGGAACACCTTCCCCTGCAATCCGTCGACTACACCGGCCCAATTGGCCCATCCCGCATCGGCCTCAGCCAGTAGTAGAGTCAGTTCTGTATCGGAAACTGCCTGATCTTGCTGAAAATCACGCAAAATTCTACTGGCATGCCAATACCTTCCAATTTCAATCTCTTTCCTGGAGACTTCAACGACTGATTTTCTTTTCGCAGGGTCAGTGTACTGACTACTCTGACTATTTTGGGCCGAAATCCCATCGGGGATTCCCTGACCACAAAACAGCAATATAAGTAGCGAAAGAGCTCGAATAAAAACCATATATTAGCACTATCTATGAGTCTAAATTTAGGACGTTAGATCAGGTAAAAACATTCGATTCTGAACGTAAACATTTGCAGTGTCTAGGAAAAGAATATACAAAAAAAAGGACGCAGCTTTTTGAGCTGCGCCCTTTGTCTTTTTTTGAATATGCGGGTGCTCTTAAGAATTAACTCCCTCTAGCATGCAGTGTGTCTATCATGTTCTGAGCAGACTCTTCCATATCTATGACCAAGCTGTCAATTCTGGAAACAAAGAAATTGTGAGCTACACTTACTGGAATCGCTATCACCAAGCCAGCGGCTGTAGTCAGAAGGGCAACCTTAATCCCACCTGCAACCAAGGTAGCCTCAACCTCTCCAGCAGCTTCAATTGATTGGAATGCGATAATCATACCGATAACTGTACCTAGGAACCCGAGCAAAGGTGCTACGTTGGTGAGCGTAGCCAGAATAACAAGTCCGCTTTCCAGCTTGCTCAATTGTATAAGGCCTTCATTCTCAATTGCTTTGTTAACCCTTTCGTTACCTTCATCGGCTCTTTCCATGCCAGCATAGAGGATTCTTGCTGCTGGCGCACTGGAGGCTGCAGCGGCTTCCATTGCCTCATCCAACCTATTTTCTGCTAGAAGACCATCTACTTCAGCAAGAATCTTTCTTGTAGCCAAAGACTTGCGAGTCAGGTCGACAAATTTCCAAATGATGACCACGAACCCAATTAAAACACATAAGGATAGAGGCCAACGCATAAACCCGGTTTCGTCCCAGATGAATGCCATGTTTTCTGTCATGGTCATCTCTTGCACTTCCATTCCAGGGATTTGCATCAGACCACCGTAAAGCTTCATCAAACCTGCCAAAACTACCTCCAGCCGAAAGTTCTAATTTTTCCCTGCCCAAACAATCTTTTGAGTAGAGTCTTCTTTTTTATTTTGGGAACGCAATGTTGTCCCCTCAACTCCAACATGTCAAGCCCAAGACTTCCATCCCAGCTTGGAAATGATTCTAGGAATCGTCAGACACTCGACAATGTCAGAAATTCAACGAGAGAAAAAATAGTGTATTTTTATCCATAAGTCTATCATTTTCTCCAAGTCCATTCCTCTGAGGCATAACGCTTCAAGAAATCAGCTTCTACTTCCTTTTCCTTTTCCCGCAAACCCTCTTCATACCAAGCCCCTCCGAAGACCGAACGAAATCCTCCTATCACAGCAAAAACAAGATCCTCCCAACTGGGCTCCTCCTCCATTATTTCAACAAGACAAGTTGAACTGGATCCCACTATTTCACTTCCAACATACAAAGATTCCAAGTGTCCCTGACCTTTTCCTATAAGAAGTGAACCGTGCTGTAGAATAGACCCCCTCTCACGCACCTGTGCGCTACCCACCAACTTTCTTCCCCTAACAACAACCTCTCCTTCCATATAGTCTTGGAAGCAGAATCCTGGGGACATTCCAGGTGAACTCTCCTGGGCCAATTGAGCCACTTTCGCCGGCACACCCATTGAACATAAAGCCTCCAGAAACGCTCTGTTGATCTCTCTGTATATGTGTCGGATACCCCAACGTCGGGCCAGAGGGACAGCTACTGAATACGTCAATTCCCGATGATGATAAACCGCCTTTCCTCCTGTCGGACGTCGAACGAACTGAATCCCTCTTTCAGAAGCTAATCGCCTGTCATACAGGTCTCGCACCTTTTCGTGTCGCCCAAAAGAAATCGTTGGATTCTTCCACTTATAAATGCGCAAACTGCCCTCGTCCGTACCTAGTGAAGTCAGTAATGCATGATCTCGAGCCATATTAGTTGGACCAGGAAGCGCTTCGTCCAGCAAAAATCTCCAGTTGGCTAGGCCTAAATTACTCAAGCTATCGACTGTACACTCGAGAACGACTCTCCTGACCTATACTCTCCAAAAAACCCCTGACTGATCTCAGAAATCGTACGAACCTACACCTTGTTCCAAAATTTCAACCGTAGCCCTGTCTCCCACCATTGCCTTGAATTCTTCTGGGTCCTGTTCAATGTACGGCCAGGTTTTGTAATGAAATGGTATTACTATCGATGGACGGATGAACTCAACAGCTGTCACTGCATCTTCTAGTCCCATAGTAAAATTGTCCCCGATCGGCAATAAAGCTATGTCAACTTTATCTCGCAGAAGTTTCATGTCGAGCGTGAGTCCAGTATCTCCAGCATGGTAAATACGTTTACCTCTACCCAAGTCAAAAACAAACCCCCCTGCATCAGTAGTATAGGCTTCAGCCCCTTCTCCATATACCCGACCCCCATGAACTGCCACTACCATCTTGGCCCTTCCAAATGGAAAGTTCCATCCGCCACCGATGTGTAACGGATGAACATCCGTTACACCCTGTGTCTCAACATATTCGACCAGCTCATAACTGCCGACAAATTTCGCTCCACTTGCTTTGACGAGAGGAATCGCATCCACAAAATGATCAAAGTGTCCATGCGTACAGAAAACGTAGTCGGCTTCTACTTTATCGACTTCTACATCCGTCCATGGATTTTCGCCAAAAAATGGATCAATGATGATTCTTGTTCCATCGTCAGTAGTTAAGCCAAATGTCGCGTGTCCATAAAAATCGAGCTTTGCCATTGTCTAGACCTCTCTCTAAAAATTGATGTGGATCTCTTAACTAGTATGAATGACTATTCAGTATAGGACCCTAAGGGAGGACAAGCACAAATGAGGTTTCTATCTCCCTGTACATTGTCTATCCTGCGAACTGGAACCCAATACTTGTACTCTCTTGTCCAAGAAGCAGGGTACGCCGCCTGTTCCCGGGAATAAGGACAAGGCCATTCGGACGAACTTACGAAAGCTGCTGTATGGGGAGAGTTTTTAAGCACATTATTTTCTTGGTCAGCCTTTCCTGATTCTATATCCCGGATTTCCTCCCTTATTTGCAATAAAGCCTCACAGAATCGGTCTAATTCTTGCATAGACTCACTCTCCGTAGGCTCAATCATTATAGTTCCAGCTACGGGAAAAGAAATTGTAGGAGCATGAAAACCATAATCTATGAGCCGTTTTGCAACATCTTCCGCTGTGACATCTGCTGATTTCTTAAATTCCCTCAAATCGATAATAAACTCGTGTGCCACTCTTCCCATATCACCTCTATACAGAACGTCAAACTGTTCGCGTAACCTGTTCTCCATATAATTGGCATTCAGTATGGCTACTTCAGTCGATTTTTTTACTCCTGCCCTACCCAACAAGGCGATATAGGCCCAGGAAATCAGCAGTATGCTACTACTACCCCAAGGTGCTGCGGAAACAGGATCGATCGCTTCCACACCGCCACACTCGGCCTGAGGGTGACCAGGTAAAAACGGAGCTAGCTCGGCAGTTACACAAATCGGACCCATGCCCGGACCACCACCACCATGAGGAATTGAAAAAGTTTTGTGGAGGTTAATGTGACAAACATCCGCACCGTAATCCCCTGGTCGACACAAACCCACCTGTGCATTCAAGTTTGCACCGTCTAGATATACACGTCCGCCGCAGCGATGAATAATGTCACAGACTTCTTTGATCTCAGACTCAAAAACTCCGTGAGTAGATGGATATGTTACCATTAGTGCCGCTAAATTTTCTCTATACTTTTCAGCTTTTTCTCTCAAATCCTCTACATCAATGTTCCCTGATTCATCACAACTCACTGCAACGACTTTCATCCCAGCCAATACAGCACTTGCTGGGTTCGTACCATGGGCAGAAGCAGGTATCAAGCATACATTTCTCTGTCTTTCCCCCTTACTTTGATGATACGCTCTTATAACCAACAGCCCTGTATATTCTCCCTGCGCACCAGAATTTGGCTGTAAAGAAGTATGCGCTAAACCACTTATCTCTGAGAGCCATTTCTTCAAATCGGAAAAGATTTGCTGATAGCCTGCCGTTTGATCAAAAGGTGCGAAGGGATGCAACTTCCCAAATGCTTTCCACGTGACAGGAATCATCTCCGTGGTAGCATTCAGTTTCATAGTGCAAGATCCCAGGGGAATCATACTAGTAGTCAAAGATAAATCTTTGTTCTCAAGCCTGTTCAGGTATCTGAGCATTTCACTCTCGGAATGATACCTCTGGAAAACAGGATGCTCGAGAAAACGAGAAGTTCTCCTTAACTCGTTCGGAAAATCTTCGTCCGACAAGGAAACCAATTCCGAATCTACTAAATTCAGTGTAACAGAATCCTCGCTCGCATTAAAAACAGAGATAAGGTCTTGAACGTGACTGATAGATGTTGTTTCATCCAACGAAATACCAAGGAAACCATCCCCATGGTGTCGAAGGTTGATTTTTTGGGCTTGCGCTTGCGCTAAAATCTTATCCTCTGATCCTTCTGCCACACCGACATGAATGGTGTCAAAAAAGACGTCGTGAGTGATCTCGTGACCTAGCTCCTTCAAGGCGTTTGCCAGAGTCTGTGTCAACATATGGATACGTTTGGCAATTTTGAGCAAACCCTCAGGTCCATGGTATACTCCATACATTCCTGCCATCACAGCCAGAAGCACCTGAGCGGTACAAATATTCGAGGTGGCCTTGCCACGCCTAATGTGTTGCTCTCTCGTCTGCAAAGCCATTCGGAGAGCTGGTTCGCCTTCCTCGTCCTTCGAAACACCAATAATGCGACCTGGTATTTTTCTCTTAAATTTCTCTTTTGTTGCGAAGTAGGCCGCATGTGGACCCCCATATCCCATGGGAACTCCAAAGCGCTGTGTGCTTCCGACAGCTACATCTGCTCCCATTTCACCCGGGGGGGTTAACAGGGTAAGTGCCAGGAGATCGGCTGCCATCACAACAGAAATTCCACTACTGTGGGCCGTATCGCAAAAGTGGCTATAGTCAGTTATGAGTCCATCGGTGCCGGGATATTGAACCAAGGCACCGAAAAACGTTTCTTTATTCTTTTCCTCTAGGAAGTCTGAATCCGTTCCTACTACTACCTCGATGCCTAATGGTTCGGCACGACCTCTAACTACTCCAATAGTCTGAGGGTGGCAATTGTTCGAAACAAAAAATGAATTCCTTCCGTCACTCCCAACGTCGCCCTGAAGCATCGTCATAGCTTCAGCCGCAGCAGTGCCTTCATCCAGAAGCGACGCGTTGGCTATTTCTAGCCCAGTCAGATCGATCACCATTGTTTGAAAATTTAATAGTGCTTCCAGACGGCCCTGGGAAATTTCTGCTTGATAGGGTGTGTAAGCGGTATACCAACCAGGATTTTCCAAAACATTTCGAGCTATCACGGGTGGGACTATGGTATCGTAATAGCCCGTTCCAATATGCGATCGAAAAATTTTATTCTGAGAACTGATCTGGTCGACATATTCCAGTAATTGCTCTTCAGAAAAACCTTCGGGCAAGTTTAAGTCCTGATTGATCCTGATGGACCCAGGTATTGTTTGGCCAACTAATTCATCCAAACTAGAAACCCCTAGGGATCTAAGCATAGCACTTACATCAGAATCCCTAGGACCAATGTGTCTGTCTGAAAACTGCTCGTTATCCTGTTGACCTAAAGACATCTAGTCTCCAACAAAAGCCCGATACGCAGATGCGTCCATCATGGAATCAGTAACTTCACCTTCATCAAGCCTCAAACAAACCATCCACCCGTCACCATATGGATCGTTGTTTACCAATTCTGGATCCTGATCCAATTTTTCATTCACTTCCACAACCTCTCCAGCCAGCGGACAGTACAGGTCACTGACCGCTTTGACGGCCTCAATAGTCCCGAAAACACCCGTTGCGTCAAAATGAGCTCCCGGCTGGGGCAACTCGACATAAACCACATCTCCTAGTTCAGATTGTGCATAATCTGTAATGCCAACCTTATAAACTCCTTCTACCTCAGTAGGCTTTAGATATTCGTGCTCTTCTGTGTACCTCAGTCCATCAGGGTACTCTGACATCATGCCTCCAGGGGGTTAGTTAGTTTAATACACTCTGTTAAATTTAAACTAATTTTCCTACAAAAAAAGCTTTTTGCAGATCGCGGAAAATAAACCTTTTCCAGTACAAGTACCATAAGTAAATTTAATTAGAATTGTCTCAACAAAAAGTCACCGAAAACGTCATTAAAAAAGAGGACAAGCGAACAACATGAGCAATGCTCCAGACTCTTATGACCATCCTGCACTGACTTCTCTTTCCGAAGACGAAAAGATGTTTAAAGAAGCAATAGGATCCTTTGCATTAGCGGAAATAGCACCGCTAGTACGTGAGATGGAATCTAAACAAAAAATTAACCAGAAGTTGATAAATACGATGTTCGAGATGGGATTCATGGGCATTGAAATTCCTGAAGAGTATGGCGGGGCACAGTCCAGCTTCTTTAATACTATCCTACTTATTGAAGAAATCTCTAAATTTGATCCCTCGGTAGCTATTCTAATCGATGTCCAAAACACTTTGGTAAACAATGCCCTTTGTAAATATGGATCCAAAGAGGTCCAGGCTACATACCTACCCAAACTTGCCTCTGAATGGATCGGTGCCTACGCATTGTCTGAAAGCGGAAGTGGCTCCGATGCTTTTGGCCTCGAGTGCAAAGCAACTCAACAAGGAAGCAAATGGGTTCTTAATGGGCATAAGCTCTGGATTACCAGTGCAGAAGAAGCCTCTCTTTATATAGTATTTGCCAACGTAGATCCAGCTCTCGGGTATAAAGGAATAACTGCATTTCTGGTAGAAAGAGACAGCCCCGGCTTCTCCGTCGGCAAAAAAGAGGACAAGCTCGGAATTCGAGCCTCATCAACAAACGAATTGATACTGGAAGACGTCAAAGTTCCTGAAGCACAGATACTCGGCGTAAAAGGAGAGGGATATAAGGTCGCTATTCAAACTCTTAATGAAGGCCGCATAGGTATTGGCGCTCAAATGATTGGATTGGCACAAGGAGCAATCGACCATACTAAGAGATACCTTAAAGAAAGGGAGCAATTCGGTAAACCGATCGCTGATTTTCAGGGAGTCCAGTTTCAATTGGCTGAGGCCGCTACCGAACTGGAAGCGTCCCGACTTCTTGTATATAACGCAGCCAGGCTCAAAGATCAGGACGAGGACTTCCTGGTGCCAGCAGCCATGGCCAAGTTACATTCATCTAGGATGGCACAACGCGTGACATCTCTCTGTGTTGATCTTTATGGGGGGTACGGATTTACAAGTGAATATCCGGTTGAAAAACTATACAGAGATTCGAAAATTGGAAC
The DNA here is from genome assembly GCA_045561015.1 of Longimicrobiales bacterium. Lineage (GTDB taxonomy): Bacteria > Gemmatimonadota > Gemmatimonadetes > Longimicrobiales > Gaopeijiaceae. The sequence continues at coordinate 16,525 of JBJKYO010000014.1, forward strand.
TATCTACGAAGGAACTACAAACATGCAACTTCAAACTATAGCAAAGGTGTTATTGAAATGATGGGCTTTGGAGCTATGGAAATCCTGCTAGTCTTTCTCCTGGTGATATTCTTCTTCGGTGCAAAAAAGATTCCAGTGATAATGAAGGGAGTTGGATCGGGCATCCGAAATTTTAAAGGGGAAATTAATAAGCCAGAAGAAGTGAAGAGCGAAGACACTTTAGATAGTCCATCGGACAACGATGAGTCTTTCTGACTGTATTAATATCCAATGGGACAATCACCGCTCGACAACATTATCATAGTACTGGATAATCCTAAACATCTCGTCAACATTGCAGGGGTAATCCGTGTCATGATGAATATGGGCGTTTCTCAACTTCGCCTAGTAAATCCAACCACTTATGACGTCCATAGAATAGATGGAATAGCTCATAGGAGTCGGCGATTAGCCGAAGAAGCTCAGATCTATCCGACCCTCACCGATGCGCTTTCTGACACAGCTTTTGTGGTCGGCACTACTGCACGCCCTCGCACTGCACAGCGAAATTACACTACTCCCCGAAAAATAGCTCCTATCATCACAAAAAAAGCGTGCCGAGTTCCAGTGGCATTGGTTTTTGGCAAGGAAGACAGAGGTCTTACCAACGAAGGCCTAGATCTATGCCACCAACTGGCTATCATACCTACCACAGCAGATCACCCCAGTCTCAATTTGGCGCAAGCCTGTCTAATTCTCTGCTACGAGATCCAACTTGTCTGCCAAGAAGAACTGCCCTATCCGAAAGGGAAAAGGCACACCGGACCCGCCAGCCATAGAGACCTGGAAGAAATGCATTCTGCCTTGAAAGAAGGCTTGCACAGTATGGGTTTCTTCAAAGGAGATCGACATCCTGAGAGTGTCCTGAGAATGTTAAGAACGCTCCTGTCCAGAGCTGAGCTTGACCTCAGGGAAACGCGACTAATGAGGGCGCTGGGTTTTGAGATGTCCAAGCAGTTTAATAGATCAAAAGAAACCTAACCCTTTCTACTTCCAGATTGTCCTCTGGTTTTGTGCTACCAATAGGTTTCCCTAGTAAACTCTCTCTCGCTCAGGAGTCAAGCTCTCCATCTCCAGGGCTTCTGGATCAGCTTTTGGCTGCCATAACTGAATGACTGGGAAAGACCTGAAAAACCCTTGAACTGACAGCAAAAAGATTCCAAGAAATAAGACAAATAAAGAAAATTCAGTTAATCCCAAGATTCCAGTTTCATGGTCACGTATTGAAGGGGCAACCATGAGATGCTTCTCCAGCCACAGGCCACCCAGTGCAATCAGAGCAATGAGTCTTAGGAACCAAGGAGTCATTTTAGCCTTGCGCCCTATTAGCCCAGCGAAAGGAACCACAAAACACATGAGTATCACTATCGCTGACAACTTGCCCCATGGCTCTTCGGAGCGGTGGATTATCCAGGACTGCTCCCAGGGAAGTTTCCCATACCATATTACCACGTATTGAGCGAATACTAAGTAAGTCCAGAAGACCGCAAAACCAAAAGTCAGCTTTCCAATGTCATGCAGCTGCTGTACACCCATCGCTTCGTCAAAATAATCTTCTTGTTTCTTCAAAAATACAACAGCAACTGCCGTCGCTGCGATACCACTCCAGAAAGCACCCATGAAGAACCAGGGACCCATCATAGTTGAAAACCAATGAGGCTCCAGGGACATAACCCAGTCATAGGAAATGACGCTCATTATGACAAAATATATAATCACAAAAGCAGGCCCAAGTTTAAGCATACTTTGATATGACTTTGTCTCTTCTTCTTGTTGCCCGTTCCAGCCCGCTACGAGTCGATTTCGCCAGGCCTTTCTTTTGCCTTGGTTCATTTCAACTTCGCACAGACCCATATCTGGCCTCAATGACAGATACGCGAAATACATTGCTGTCCCAAAAAGCACCAGCAACCCTATGACATTGCGAACCACCAGAAACGGCATGTTCAAGTAGGCAGCCTTCTTCTGGAGGATAGGATCGTGTGACATTTCCAAGATCCAAGGGAAATAAGCCTCCCCCAAAGTCAGCAATGGTAAAAACAATAAGAAGGAAAACGGTAAAAACGCTACAAACGATAAACTCACCCGCCTCACCGACCAGTTCCATTGAGCTTTGGTTATCCACGTGACTACAGCAAACAAAACTGCTCCCACTGCCATATTGGTAAAGAACATCCAATTGGAAACGTATGATTGCCAAAATCGGTCCACATCCATCACCCAACTCCAAGCTGAGCCCAAGGCCCCAACTGCAATTAAACTGATAATAGCGGCCCGACGCTTTGTTGACTCGGCTAGAAACTTAACCGCAATTTTATCAGGGACGTGTGCGTGACTCATTGCTCTTCAACCTCTTCCACCGGAAAGTTGCCGGCATTGCGCTGCAACAAACGAATATAGTTTACGATATGCCAGCGATCGAAGTGGCTTACTTGATGCCCATAAGCTGGCATCAGGCCCCTTCCAACTCGTACGATCCCATAGATATAACCGTCACTCAGACCTGCAACTCGCGGACCTGATAAATTATAAGCAACCAGTAGGGGATACTTGTCTATAATGGTCGACCCAGAACCAACTCCCTCTACACCGTGGCATACAGCACATACTCTGTTATACATGACATTGCCTCGGTTCAGGGAAGTACTATCCGATTGGACTGGATTCACTATACCCAGCGGGGCGCTCCCATCTATTGGCAGATCAGTCTGTCCGAAAGGCGGTGCCATGACTCCCATCTCTGGCTGACCAGTGTTCAGCCGTCCAACTCCGGGAGTCATATTACCCGAAGCGAATGGTACTGTATTTTCGGGTGGCGCGATGGTGTTTTCATAGGGATCAAATGACCTTGAATCACGCATATGTCTCCCAAAAATTCCTGCAAGAGCATCGTCCAAAGGAGTACAGGACACTGCTGACAATGAAAGCAACAGCACCCACTTCGACAACGCTTTAAACATGGTCATCTCCGACTTGATGCTCTTGTAGTTTATCGGGATCTTGTCCCTTCAAAATCTGCATCGCTCGCTCTTTGCTGTTTCCGGCGACCTTTATATAAACCCCATACTTCCCAGCTGTAAATTCTGGGTCATAAACTACTAGAGGCTTAACCTGGGGTAGGCGACTGTTAATAAACAGGCCTATCACGGTCGAAAGCGCTCCAAAAAGCACCATCATTTCAAACACGATGATTATATAGGCGGGGATAGAAAGGATGGGTTTCCCTCCAGTTACCAAAGGCCAGTCCATAGAAGTCCATGACGTAAAGGCTAGCCCTCCTGCAGCACCACATAGCCCCCCTACCAATGCCCACACTCTGACCGGACTCTGGCCGTAACCTAGGGCATGCTCAACCTCATGTTCTGGATAGGGCATATAAGCTGTGATCTCTTTGAGGCCTGCTTTTCGGAGCCCTTCTATCGCCTTAAGAGCGGAATCCAAATAGCTATAAGACGCTAGGATTCCAAAGCCACTATCCATGAGACTTGTCTCCTGGCTGATTCGCATCGATAAATGAGGTGCTACTGACTGGCCTCATAGGCTTTGGTAGCACTTCTTTCAATTCCGCAATAGCAACGGGAGGGAGAAGCCTAGTAAACAGTAAGAACCAGAATCCGAACCAACCGAAACTGCCCACCATAATACCCATTTCAACTGGCGATGGTCTATACATCCCCCAAGCAAATGGCTCGTACTCGTGGTGAAGAGAAGTCACTATGATAACGTACCTTTCAAACCACATACCAATATTCACAAAAATAGATATCGTGAACAAAGCTGCTATAGAATGTCGGACTCTTTTAAACCAAAGCATTATGGGTACGAACCCGTTGCATACCAACATAACCCAAGTTGCCCACCAGTAACCCCCAAAAAGTCGTTCCCAAAATGCAGCCCTTTCAACCTCTTCACCGCTGTACCATGCCATAAAAAATTCAGACAAATAAGCGTAGAGTACAATCATGGAAGTGACTAGACAAAGCTTTGCCATCGCATCGTAGTGCTTGATTGTCAAATAGGCCTCTAAACCGAAGGCTTTCCTGACTAGAACGCTCAAGGTGATCACCATCGCAACACCAGAAAAAATAGCTCCAGCCACAAAGTAGGGGGCGAAAATAGTAGCATGCCAACCGGGAACTATTCCCACAGCGAAGTCCCAAGAAACTACTGAGTGAACAGAAAGGACTAGTGGTGTGGCCAGTGCAGCAAGGAAAATGTAAGCCTTACTCAAGTGATGCCACTCTCGGTCAGTACCTCTCCATCCCAAACAAATTATTGTATAAAGTTTCTTTCTGAATCCCTTAGCCGCGTCTCTTGCTGACGCCAAGTCGGGGATAGTGCCGAGGTAGAAAAATACTGCTGATACGGTGAAATAGGTCGTAATAGCAAACACATCCCAAACAAGAGGGGACCTGAAATTAGGCCATAAAAACCGACTGTTTGGATAAGGAATTAACCAATAAGCATGCCACACTCGTCCGACATGAATCAGCGGGAACAGGCCAGCGGTCATCACTGCAAACACAGTCATGGCTTCCGCTACCCTATATATAGCTTGCCTCCAGGGTGCCCTGAATAAGAAAAGGACAGCAGAGATTAGCGTTCCCGAGTGGGCTATACCGACCCAGAACACGAAAGTGGTAATATAAACACCCCAACCTACTGGACTGGTAAGACCCGAAACTCCAATTCCTTGAACCATTTGAATGCCCCAAGAACCTAACATCAGCCCAATCCCTAACACACACAGACCTAGTAACATCCACCAAACTTTACCAGGACGATTTAGTGGCTTTAGAACATCGACATTGACCTCAGCCATCGTCTTGATGTCTGGATGAGTCTGCGATCCCCGAAGGCCATTCACAGTATCGTTACGCATCAATGTCCCTCGGATTCTACTTCGTGAAAGGTGACTTTCTTCAAGTAGCTAACTGCAGGTTGCGTGTTAGTAATTTCATTCAGAACACGATACGCCCGTTGGTCTTCAGAAATATGAGCAATTTCAGAGTCAGGATCCTTAATGTTTCCAAAGACTATAGCCTCTGCCGCACATGACTGCTGACAAGCGACGACCACCTCATTAGGATCTTTTCCTTCCACTACAGCTCTGTTCTGGGCGTCGCGAATCCTATGCACGCAGAAGGAACATTTTTCCATGACTCCGTTCTCACGGACTGTGACATCTGGATTGAACTGCCAATTCATCGGTTCGGGAACATGCCCTAATCCCTCACGAACTGGCTCCTCATCCGTGTAAGTGTACCAGTTATAAACGCGGACCTTGTATGGACAGTTATTTGCACAATACCTCGTGCCGACACATCTATTGTACACCTGAGCATTCAGGCCATCGGGAGTGTGGTAAGTCGCAAAAACTGGACATACTGGTTCACAGGGAGCGTTGTTACAGTGTTGGCAGCGCATTGGCATGAACCGAATGTCTAGTGGCGCAGCCTGTGTTGCATCCACCTTTTCATAGTAGCGTTCCAAACGAACCCAACCCATGTCTCTACCCATTGTAACCTGCTGCTCGCCGACCCATGGCACATTGTTCTCCGCCTGACATGCAACAACACATGCCGAACAGCCTGTACATTTGTCTAGGTCTACAGCCATCGCCCAACGCGGCTCCTCAGTATCACCATATTCTCCATGGGTAGATCCTGGAAGAGGATAATCCTGTGGCCGACCTTCTGTCTCCACCGGAACAAATCCACCTAAAGCTTGCAGTTCTTTCAGCGGACCATGGCCACCTTCATCCGAGTGATCTTCTGTTGCATGACCCAAGCTCTCCAAACTTACAGCTGGAGTGATGGGCCTGTTACTTTGGCTATCTGAACCTGATATTGAGGCCAGTTGGTAGTGATTCCCCGTCGGTTCAATTTCCACCTTGCTCACAAAATGAACTAACCCACCGGAAAGCACTTCTACTTCTGCAGGAATCAATTCCATGGCATTTACACCATTGCCGTTTGCAAACCGACCAGCCGCGGTATGGCCACTGCCCATGGCCAAGCCCACAACATCAGACCTTATCCCTGGATAAATCCAAACTGGAGCCTCAAGTGATCCATAATTGGTGGTCAAAGAAACCACATCTCCATTCCTGACACCCAACTGCTCAGCTCTGTCTGGATTCAGTTCTACCCATGAATGCCAAGCGATCTTACTAACTGGATCTGCCAGTTCTTGAAGCCAGGGTCGATTCGCGTTCATGGCACCATCCCCAAGTCGAGCGGAAGGATAAACCATTAGATGAAGATCACCCTCACCATCGAATTCAGGTACATCAAATACCAATGCCCTATCTGTTTCTCTTAGACTTTCACTGTTTGGCTCGCTTTCTGGTCCCATATCGGCAACCCCCGTTCTCAATGCTTCTCTCCAGAAACTCTCAAAATCGAGAATACCGGAACCTTCAGCCTTGGATTGCCATCTTGATTGGAGCCATTCATAGAAGGAGGTTTGTTCTTCTACTAATCCCATACTCGCTGTCACAGCAAGCAGGACATCACCGATTTGTTTAGAGTCAAAATGCGGCACAGGTCTCATAGCGGGCTGCTGTAAGTTGGACCTTTCTGATCTCCAGGTTGAATCCCCCCAAGATTCAAGAAAATGGCGATCCGGTAGAATAAGGTCGGCCATCTCTGCAGTCTCATCGATAGCGGAAGCAAATGATACTTTGAAAGCCACTTGATCGAAGGCCTCTTTAAAACCAGCAGAAACTGGCAAAGCATAAGCCGGGTTAGTAGCATGGACCAAAACAAGGGGCACTTGGCCGTTTTTCATATCCTCTAATACCGATTCCATCTCTTGGTATCCCGAGAGACCAGCAGATGGTCCTACCTGAGGAGAGGAGTAGTCAACAGTTTTTCCTACGTTGCCCGCAACAAAATTAAGTATAGCTACTGCGACGTTTGCTGCCGTACTGTTTCTATGTTGACTCTCTATTCCAGGCCCTAATGCGAGACTAGAAGAGCTTTCTGTAAAGTACCCGGCAATTCTTGTTATGTCCTCCGCTGAAATACCCACCCTGCTCGCCACATCCTCTGGAGGATAAGCATCTACCACTTCCTGATAGGCTCCGGCCCCACTACCACCACTGATTACATTTGCCATCGCCAGAGCTACCAAAGCCTCAGATCCTGGAGTAATCGGCAACCACTCGTCCGCATTCTGGCCAGTCAGGGAAAGTCTAGGAGCAGCAAAAACAAACTTCCCCTTGAAGCCATCTTCTCCAAGCGAATGCATCTTTGAAAAACCGCGACTATCCCTCAGTGGAGAAACGTAGCCTTCAAGAAAATCTGCACCAAACGATATAACAAATTCTGCTTCCCCTATGTCATACCAAGGCACTACATCCCGTCCGAATGCTATTCTACTTGCTTCCTTTAAGGGGCCATGATCTAGAGGGTCGTAGTTTACAACTCTTCCACCCGTCGAAGCAGCGAATTCATCTATCAATTCCGTCAGGCTAGGTCCCGTGGAGCCCTTAATCAAATAATATTGATCAGCAGCCCGAACACGATCCGTCAGTATCTGTTCAGCTTCTTCCCATGAAATAGATTTTAACTCGCCATTTTCACGTAACATAGGCCCAGAAAATCGGTCAGGATTGTACAGCCCCTGTACACTTGAATGGCCCCTAGAACACAAAGCGCCTTGCGATACCGTGTCATTGGGATTTCCTTCAACTTTAACAACTCGCCCTTCAAGTGTACGCACCCACATTCCACACCCGGCCTCACACTCTCCACAGGATGTCGAATACCAAGTAGAAACCCCTGGAGTAATCTCTTCGGGTCCGGTCACATAGGGCATTAACTTCTCGACCTTTTCAGTCGAGCAGCCCATCATTCCAGCACCAGCACTGCTGGCCCCTAATACCTTTAGGAATTCTCTTCTTTTAAGTCCGTCGCTCATCTAATAGACTCCATAATCAGTAATGACAGACGGTACAGTCACGGCGAACATCCTGCTCAACATGACAGCTAACGCACCAGCCCATCGAAAGAGGCTGATTAACCGTTTCTATGACATCCATTTCCTTTACTTCGCCATGACAAGTCGTACAGTCCACGTTCGCAGCAACATGTCTCATATGAGGAAAATGAACGTGGTCAGCGACCTTATATATTCGCACCCATGGTATCGGTTCCTGGTTAGTCCAATAATCTCTTACCTTCTGAATTTCAGCCTGTTGGACCTCGTCAGAGCCACCGATTACCGTATGGCAACCCATGCAGGTACTCACTGGCGGAATCCCTGCATCTACCGACCGTTCTGCAGAAAAATGACAGTATTGGCAGTCTATCTGATCAACTCCAGCATGAATACTGTGAGGAAAAGCAATCGGCTGAGTCTGATCAAGCACTGTACTAGCCTGCACTTCTGAGGCAACGTCAACATCCTCAGTCTCTGTGTCTTGCTGAGCCAGTACGAAAGCTAAGCATCCCAAGATGGGAATAAATCCGATAGTAAACCTACCTATCCATCTTTTTCTCATATACCCGCCCCCAACGTGGGTAAAAGCAAGAATTGTTCAGCCTCAGGACGCGAAAAAGCTACCGGTGCCCCTCCATGATGTCAACGCTCTAGCTATCCGTCTTTGATTGTAATAGACCGTAGACGCAAGGAGGTCTCATTGCTTACTCTGGTAGCGTCACAATGATATAGGTGGTTATGTTACACAAATGACTTCTACGACTCCTCCATCAGGCACCCCATCCATCCATGGAAAGCAACATATTACCACGATCAGTCACCAGGGTTCTTTCTGGGAAATCCTGCTCGATTTTGAGAGAGACCCGGCCCAGGCTGACACTTTCAGAGGATTTCTGTGTTTTTCGTCTACCAGTGAAGAGTCCTCTCACAAGGACCTGAGAACAAGTGTGATCATTATCGAAGATTCTTTTGAAAAAGCACTCGGTAAGGCGCAGAACTTGGAAGAGCATCACCTTCAATCATTATTGCGATCGATACTTCCCGAGCCAAAGCTTTGATATAGCCGCTAGCTGTTGCAACGTCATTAATAAAGCATAGATTTCGCCTTTGCTTTTGTCTTCGGCCAACAATTCACGAATCCCAAGGAGCTAATATGGCCATCTACCGCACACTTTATTACACCGAAGTAACAGTCGGCGTTGGTGGTCGAATAACAATCCCTCAAGAATTAAGAGACAACCTTCACCTCAGCCCAAAAGATTCTCTGACCGTCAGGGTAGAAGAAACGGGAGACGGGAGACGCCAAATGGTGATGTGGAGAGGAGAAGACTCAGACGATTTGGAAGAAATCATCGATTGATCTGTCCTAGCGAAGCTTAGAATCTTCCAGGTCAATTAATTTATATAAACCCTGAAAAACTGAATTTCCATCTTGATGCCACCAAGGCTCAGGCCACGGGGCCCGTTTAAATGAAGTGACTCGAGTCACGCCAATCTGACTTAAGAATGACGCGATAGCCTCCTTACGATTTTCTGTCCCTTCCACAGCCACCGTCTGCAAATAGCTTGCGCTTCGACTTAAAATGTTTCTGGTCTTGTCTAGATCCGAAATTGGTTTGACATAAACTACTCGCCTACAATTCGACCATTTCAAGGCCAACTCTGGATCAAAAATTATCGTCCAAGAACCGCTCGTGCCTTTTAGCATTGAGGCTCCCGAACGTCTTCCCTGACTTAATTCAGTAGCTGCATGTAATTGCTGGGTTCCAATTGCCTCTTCAGTGCTCGCTATTCCAGAAGGTAAATTATCTTCAACCTTTTCCATCGCCGTTCCAAGAAGTTCTACCCACTCTTCTGGCGCAACTTTGCCACCCCGTTCAACATAAACAACTTGTGGAGACACACAGCCTTTCTGATCAAACGTGCTTATAGATGTCGCTACGCTTCTAGCCGTGTCTGCCGCAGACTCATGTGAAAGAGCTTCGCGCGTCACTAGCCCCACTCCCAAGCGATGTCTATAAGCAACAAAATTGGCGGTGACTGGAACCCGGCTTCTAATCGCATTTATCGTTTCATCGCTGCCGTATGCCACTACCACCCCAACCTTCTCTAACATCTGGCTATCGATTCTATCCTTCACGCCATCCCAATAAACAACCCCTAAACACCCACGGAAAACCTTATGTTCTTCCCCAAGAGCACGAGCGAAAAGAACTGGAAGAGCCACATCTCCAAGACCTGGTTTCAGGAGGACAGAAGATTTCATTAGTAGGCCTCTGATCATAGCCGTCACCCCAACACCTGGAACGGTCCCTGAGCCCAATGTAAAATTTACATCTAAACCATAGGCCATCTGCTTACGGCCAGAATCAAGTCGTTGAAATCCGTCTAATATTTCAGGTTTAGCAAACTCCCTATTCAGCAAGTCGGTCAGTCTTTTGGCTGTCCAATCTTTAGCCATCCCTGCCAAAATTAGCTCTGCCATTTCCGATGAAATCCCTGCCGTAGGAACCATGATTTCGAGAGCCTTCTTTCTCAACGAGTCATTCTGATCCATGAAACGATTAGACACATTTCCAATCGCCTGAATTATCTCTGAGATCGGCATTCTCCGAATTTCAGAATTGGCGTTGGTCAGGATACTGACCAAGGTGCCATGATCAGATGCCACTAATCTGGGATAGCGCACAGTGAATCCCTGGGATGGATTCACTGAGTTGAAAGAATCTGGTTTCTGGAAGCCTTCCGGCAATGCACATGCGTCAAAAATACTAATATTCATATTTAAATTTCTTGAAAATCATCCATCGCTAAAGAACATCCTCTTTGTTCTGCCTCCTTCAATCTTCCAATGAGTCGAATTGTGCCATTATCCAGAGTCACACCCACATCCTCAGTCAATACAGCCATCGCAGATCCTACGTTGGCCAAATCAAAATGGCACAGCACTCCTTCTTCTCCTGCAGGAAGTTCGCTCAACGTATTAACATCCAGAACTAGAGAGCGGACCCAGGGTGGTGGCTCATAACCCAGGTGCTCTATTTCTCCTGTCTCTTGTATCACCGAAGTTCGCTCATATAACTGTGACAACATCTCGGTCATACCGTATTCGCTGATGATAGAGGATATCGGAACTCCATGTAACCGCCCTAACAATTCATATAGCTCCGCCCTTGAGACCTCTCTTGATTGTCCTTTGAATCCGCCTGTTTCCATTATCCTTGAGTTGGTGGAAAGTTCGAAACATATACCGCGTTCTTCCAGCCAGTCCATCCAGCGCACAAAAGCAAACGCTGTACCCGCCAATAGCACTGGATAACCAGATGATTCAAATTTTCTAATATCGTTTACCAATTTCTCATTCAGTAATTGATTGTCTTCATTTACATAGAAGCCACCCTTGCCCATCGACAAATTGTCTAGAGTTTCACCTAGCATAAAGCTCAGTGAAGAAGACTGTGATTGAACAGGATCTTTAACCAAGGCAAGAAGGGCGGGACTTTCTCGCGAATAAAATTGATGTCTCATGCTCCCTATAAGGGAGGCTCTGTAAAGTGAGAGGTCTAAAATATGATGCTCCCCCCGACCCAATTCACTGGAACTAGTTCCGCTGGTCTTGAACACAGCTTCCACTAAAGAAAGATCGCCCGAAACTATTGGAAATTCCTTGAAAGCCAGCGTGGGAACAGGAGGAATTTTCTTCCAATCCCGGAGCCTTGATGGAGTCGCACCCCTTTTTTCTGCGTAATTGGCGTAAGTAGGGTTGCTAGAGTATTGATACTCGAAAACCCTCAAGGCCAACCTCGAAAATATATCATTGTCCCAGGGTCCATCAATCGGTCGATTAAAGTGATTTTTGAGTTCTTTTGCTAGATCTGTGAAATTCATCATTTTCAAGCTTGGCGCCTTCTGCCTCCTAAGGAATTTCCCGCCTACTTTTAACTATTTGGATCAATCATAGAAGCCGACAACCACCTGGCTCGCATAAGTCGCGTTGTTTCCTCCAAGAAATCCAACATGGCCTCTAGATCTTCTTCGAACTTCCTAAGATCCGTCTCTACCTGATCTTCTCCTTCTAACACCCGTAGAGATGTTTTCATCGCGACCAACTCCCTTTGGCACTTTTTGACCGCCCTATTGAACCGATTAATGTCTTTACGAGCTTGCGCTATGGGGCTTTTATTGCTTATTACCATCGTGCAGTTGTCACTCCAGAACAGTTTCTCAGAAAAATCTAAACATTAACATGACAACTCACTTGATCTAGGGATAGGCCTCAGTATCGGTTAGTTTATCTTGCTAATCACCGTTACCAAAAAATATCAATGACCGAATCCCTAGACATAGCAGTTGTTGGTGCTGGGCCCTGTGGCATAGCAGTAGGTGCTGCCGCTAAAAAGAAAGGTCTATCCGTAGCTCTATACGACAAAGGGTGCATTGCCAGCTCCCTGGTCAAATACCCTTACTACATGACCTTCTTTAGTACAGCAGAGAAGCTGGAAATTGCAGATGTACCGTTTACGATAGCAGGCCACAAACCTACCCGACAGGAAGCACTAGTATATTATCGACGAGTAGTTCAATCCTATGACATAAAAGTGCATCAATATCATGAAATATTGTCACTGGAGGGATCTGCTGACGACTTCACTCTGGCTAGTCTGAACAAATATGACCAACCAGAAGAAATCCGAGCTAAATACGTAGTTTTAGCGACCGGGGGCTTTAACCAGCCAAATTTCCTTCGGGTCCCTGGAGAGGACCTTCCCAAGGTAAGCCACTACTACCAGGAGGCACACCCTTATTATGATCAGGAGGTTATGGTTGTAGGAGCAGGGAATTCAGCAGTAGAATGTGCCTTAGAATTATACCGAACCGGTGCGAAAGTGAGCATGGTGCACTTTGGACTGAACATAGACAAGGGAGTTAAACCTTGGGTAATTCCTGACATTACAAACAGAATCAAAAAGAAAGAGATACAAGTATATTGGGAGCACAGAATAGATAAGATCTATCCAGATTCAGTCATTCTTTCGGATGTCAATTCCAATGACAAAAAGAAAGTTAGCAATGACTGGGTATTAGCAATGACTGGCTGGAGTCCTGACAAAACACTGCTCGACACTTTCCACATCAAAACCGATGCGAAGACAGGTATTCCTTACCACAATCCAGATACAATGGAAAGTGACCACAAGGGCATTTACATAGCTGGGGTTTTAGCCGCTGGGAAAAATGCAAATAAGATTTTTATAGAAAATGGGAAACTTCATGGATCAAAGGTAATCCAATCGGTCGCAGATTATCTAGGGATCTAAGCTCATCATCAAAAGGGGAGTCCACCCCAGGACAACGATGCTCCCAAACGAATACTCATTGCGGAGGTGCTTTGAAATGCGTACTTGCTCTCGGCATAAACCTTGATCTCTCTTATGGTCGTTTTAACACCTAGACCTAGAAAACGTCCTTCTTCAGAATGTATCGCCCCTGAATCCGCACCCTCGTATTCCTTCAATCTCAAACCGCCCACTAAGTAGGGTTTCACGAAGGGGAAGGGAATGATTTGTGCCCTGGCCCCTAGTGACCATACCCTGAGAGATGAGTCCTGCCGCCTCTCTGGAAAATGAGATCCTGAACCAAAAATTTCCACCGGAAGAAATGCTACCTTGAGTCCTAGTTCCCCACCAAACCCATCTCTCCTTTGAGTGGCCTCAAAACTACTTTCCACAAAGCCACCACCAAAAAGCTGTGCGGACACATCGGTAAAACTGATGGATCCCAAAAAAAGTACCACCCCTGCAATCAAGCTTTTGGGAAGGACTGGGATCCAATCGAAATTTATCTTAGGCGAGAGGAACAAGAAAAATTAAGGTGTTCCAGTGCTTACCACATTGACGCGTCTTATTATTTCTTCGGTTACGTCAATGACTGGATCAAAGTAAACAAGACCACTCTGGGCCATATTGAAAATCAGTGAATAGCCCTCTTCCCTTCCCATCGTATCGATGATTTGACGAACCGTCTGAGTAATGGGTTCTACCAATTCGGCCTGCCTTTGGCCAAGTTCTTGCTGAACGTCTTGCTCAAGCCTCTGGTACTGGAGAGCTCTATCTTCCATTTGTCTCTCTAATTGAGCAGCTTCTGCTGTTCCAGGGGTAGCCGACAAAGCTTGCTGTCTGATCCCATTAATTTCGGCCTGCTGTGCCTGTAGCTCCACTACACGCTGTTCCTGAAGTTGATTGATTAGGGCAATCGCCTCTTGACCTACTTCTGATTCTGCTAGGACTCTTTCCCCATCAAAGACTCCGACCTTGGGCCCAACCACCTCCTGCGCAAGTAGCAAAGAGTTGGTGAACGTCAGCATGAGCCCACAAATGCCAGCTAGCAACAAACTTTTTCCTACTCTATTTCCGATCCGCATGGGATACTCCTTCTTACAAAAAACACTTGATACCCGAAACTAGGCATTGTTACACTACAGAAAAATAGCAGAGAGAGCTGATCCAATCTACCTAGAATGAATTTTTTAATCACACCCATTACTAACACTAGCAACTAGCGAAAAAACCAGGACGGTTAATTTTGGAGTTCCAACCAATCCTGAATCAGTGGAACCACAGTAACCTTGACCTCGCCGGATAATCCGACAGTTATAACTTCATTTTCTGCCAGATCTTGACGCAAATATCCTAATGCAACAGCGCCATCAGCCCGTGGCGATTCAACAATACTGGTCAGCCAACCGACCTCCCTATCTCCTACAAATAATTTCTCTCCACTTTTAGGAAGCATGTCGCCGTTCAAACGAAAGCCACACAGTAAGCGATTCACACGACCCCTATCCCTGACCCGCACAATGACCTCCTGGCCAGTGTAGCAACCCTTTTTGTGGTCGACCGCTCTGTCCACCAAACCAGTTTCTGGCAGAATATTAGAATCACATACATCTTGGCCAAAAGCTGCGACTCCGGCCTCTACCCTGAGGATTTCCCAGACACTTGCGCCAAGAGCTTGCACCCCAGCACCTGTCAGCTGCAACCAAAGATCTTTGATATTTTCCCTTGATGAATAAACATCCCAACCACCACCAGAGACATCTTCCATTCTAACAATCCGAAAATCACCTCCACCTATATTCAAGGAATTCGCGATTACATAATCGCCTGGACTAAGATCATTCAACTCGGCTTGGCACTCACTAGACCCCAGTAAAAATTGGTTAACAGTCCGTTCAGCTTCTGGACCTACAAAGCTCAAAATCCCAGTTGCCTCAGATATATCTTCAACCTTGGCCAGTCGGGGAGGGACTGTCCGTCTCAGATACTCCATGAATGGAGTCATGCCTATGTAGGGAATATCCAAAAAGAGGCTTTCCTGCTCTAAGTGATGATTGTCCCACATGATTCTTAGATCGGTCACCACCCTACCTTTTGGAGTCAGAACTGCTGAATAAAAGCTTTCTCCTTTCCAGAGACCTTCAGCTATTTGATTTGGAGCAACAGGCATACGTCCAGTCACGATGCCCTGCAGAGTGGCCAGGGGAGCTTTGCCGTCTATCCTAATTCTGCCCCTATGACTCCGATCCCTTACAGCCACAGTATTTACCGCCTCTCTATACTCAGCAGTAGGATCACCATAATGCCTGACGACTCTGACATCTCGGATCTCACAGAGGAACTCTTTGGACACGGACCGCTGCCTCCACAATATACATTTGATCTGTTTGCGTGCTTTACGCTACTCAATTTCACATATAGGCCTGACTGTATCAACCTCAGTGAACGTTATCCTACTTGCTCTCTGGTTGCACCTCGATAAATTGTCATCATCCCTGTTCAAGAGATAACTGTTGCACGCAGAAGCAACATACTTGACTCTAACACCAACTAAAGAATCACCATGGCTAATCAAACGGCTAGCCCGGATCAGGAGATCCGTCTAACTCAACTGTCCCACGGAGCTGGCTGAGCTTGTAAGCTCAGCATGTCTGAGCTGACGCAGGTCCTGCGTCACCTAACTCCATTGGAAGACGCCAATTCCTTGGTCGATCTGACCACTGGTGATGATGCTGCTGTATACTCCCTAGGGGGAGGTAGAGCCCTAGTAGTAAGCTTGGATTTTTTCACTCCAGTAGTAGATGATCCATATGATTATGGCCGGATCGCAGCCACCAATGCACTCTCAGATATTTATGCCATGGGAGGGAAACCTCTTTTTGCACTTAACCTTTTCGGCTTTCCTAGAGAACTACTTAAGGAGGGGCTAGCTGAAGAGATCCTTCGAGGTGGCCAGGACGTAGCAAACAAAGCTGAAGTGCCTATAATGGGCGGACACTCTGTAGATGATCCAGAACCAAAATATGGACTTGTGGTTGTGGGTGAAGTGAAAGAAGACGCTGTCGTCACAAACTCCAATGCAAAAGAAGGGGATAACCTCATCCTCACTAAACCAATAGGTACAGGAATTATCACTACCGCCATTAAAGCTGGGCAAGCAACTACTATCTCAGCTGATGCCGCCATCTCAGCAATGACTGAGCTGAATCGGGATGCGGCTCGAGCCATGACTGAAGTGGGTGTCCTGGCTGCCACCGATGTTACTGGATATGGGTTACTCGGTCATCTAAGCACTATGCTACTTCACTCAGAGGTAGCAGCTGAATTAGTCATGGATGCCGTTCCTGTCCTACCCGATGTACATAAATTGATCTCCAAAGGGCACGTACCTTCTGGGACCAAAAGAAACCTTGCTGATATCCAACATAGAATCGACTTCGGTGCGACCGAAGACTCCGATCAGCTCATCCTAGCCGACGCGCAGACAGCAGGAGGTTTATTGATTTGTGTGGCAGACAGACAAACCTCTGAGTTGATGCAACTGCTTGGCAATTCCCCTTTCAAGCCTGCTATTGTTGGCAAAATCGTTTCGGGAGATCCAGGATCAATCAAAGTTGTTTAATTGAGACCCCACCTGCAACAGCACGTACTTAGGCAACTGGAGTAGCACTCTTTCTCCTGCGTCCGTTTTTTGCAGGCTTACTCTTCGAATTGGTTGAGATCAGAGCTAGATCTATCACTTGATTTAGATTTTCCACCAAATGAACAGTTAGTTTTTTTCTGACATCATCCTTCAAATCTTCTAAGTCAGCTTCATTCTCCTTAGGAATTATTATCGTGCTGATGCCAGCACGGACTGCACCTAACAATTTCTCCTTGACTCCCCCAATTGGAAGGACTCTCCCAGTCAAAGTGAGTTCTCCAGTCATGGCAACATCTTTTCGCACTTTATTGCCGCACAGCGTGGATACCAAAGCCGTAGCCATAGTAATGCCCGCGCTAGGACCATCCTTAGGAATAGCACCAGCCGGCACGTGAATATGAACTTCTTTACCCTTCAAACTGTCCTCAGCAATCCCAAGTTTCTGGCAATTACTCTTAGCAAAACTGAGTGCCGCCCTACCCGATTCCTTCATCACATCACCCAATTGGCCTGTTAAGACTAATCCACCCTCTCCAGACATCGTACTTACTTCTACAAACATGATGTCGCCACCCATCGGCGTATAAAACATCCCCGTTGCAACCCCCACTGTATCCACCAATGCCATCCTTTCGGGATGCACCCTGGGTCTGCCCATTAGTTCCCTAATCACTTTCTTGGTAGCTTTGAGGCTCTTAGCCTCCCCCGCAGCAATCATACGAGCCACCTTCCTAGCCAGCTTCCCCAACTCGCGTTCGATCTGCCTCACTCCTGCCTCATGGGTATATTCCTGTATTAGAGCTAGCAGACCTTTTTCATCTATGATCAATTCTTTTTCTTCAAGACCATTTTCTATTTCCTGCCTAGGCAGTAAATAGCGCTTGGCTATTTCTAGCTTTTCAGCCTCGGTATACCCTGAGAAATCGACCTTCTCCATCCTATCGTACAGAGGAAGTGGAATCCGATCTGCATAATTTGCCGTTGCAATGAATAAGACCTCAGATAAGTCGAATGGCATGCCCAGATAGTGGTCGGAAAAGCTCCCATTTTGTGCAGGATCTAGCACTTCCAACAAAGCTGCGCTTGGGTCTCCTTGAAAAGAAACGCCCAACTTGTCCACTTCATCTAGCAGGAAAACAGGGTTCTTCGTCTTTGCAGTCCTCATGCCCTGCAAAATACGCCCTGGCATCGCTCCCACATAAGTGCGACGATGTCCTCTTATATCTGCCTCATCCCTTGCCCCTCCCAGGGAGATACGGACATACTCTCTCCCCAATGACCGAGCAACCGACTTTGCTATACTGGTCTTACCAACTCCAGGGGGGCCCACGAAGAGCAAAATAGGAGCTTTTCCGCCAAATTCTGTTTTGCTAATTTCAGAATCTTCTGGGGCGCTGTCCTCCTCCTGAACTTCGCTCACTTCTGTATTCTTAGACTTTCCATTGCGGTCCTGTTGTAACTTACAAACAGCTAAAAACTCAAGGACCCTGTCCTTAACGTCTTCCAACCCATAATGGTCTTCTTCAAGGATTTCTGCAGATACAGACAAATCAATCTTATCCTCAGAGCGCGCGTCCCACGGCAACTCCGTGACCCATTCTAAAAACGTCCTGATCACTTGATACTCAGCTGCCTGTGGGCTTGTACGCATCAGTCGCTTCAATTCTCTATCCACTTCCGCTCGTTGCTCTTCACCCAGCTCTAAGGCCTCCAGGCGTTCCCTCAGTTCATCAACTTCATCCTTTTCATCCTCTTCACCCAGCTCCCTTTGGATCTGTTTCAGCTGCTCCCTTAATAACATTTCTCGCTGTCGTTCCCCCAATTCCTCTTGAACTTTGGCCTGGATTTCTTCTTGAGCATCCAAACGAGCCAATTCCCTTTCGACTGCTACTAAGGCCGATCTCATCCGCTCTTCATCGTTCAGAGTTTCGAGCAGTTCTTGCTTGTCTTCTGGGGGCAATTCGAGATAGAAAGAAACCAAGTCGGCAAATGCCCCTGGTTCATCGGCTGCCTGGATTAATTGATTCAAGGCTTCCGAAGGCACCCCCCTTCGAGTTCCCAGTTCAGCTGCCCTCTCTCTAAGTTCCTGGTTCAGTGCTTCAAACTCAGGGTCGCTGGATTCACGAGCTCCTTCCCTGCTGAGATCCAATAGAGATGCTTCAAGCATTGAATCTCCAGCCGACTGATAGGATACCGCTTCCGCTCTTCCCTCACCCTGCACTAAGAGCTGAACCCCTCCTCTTACCCGGTGTGTCTGGATGATCCTTACAACGGTTCCTATCGAATAAAGAACTTCGGGAACAGCTTCGTCCACATTTTCTTTTTGTGCTACAGCAAACAAACGGCGATCTCCATCCAGCGCCTCCTGCACGGCCTCTATAGTCCCAGGCCTGCCAGCAGATATAGGCACCGCAACTCCCGGATAAACAACTGTATCCCGAAGTGGTAAAACTGGTAGTGTGTATTTGTCAGACATAAACCCTCACTTGGCGACCCCTATTTTCATATTTAATATTTGCTTCAGAATATCATATAAAAAGGGCCAAGAGTCATTTATATAACCAAATTAGCCTTTCTTTATTTGACACTTTTAAAATTACACTGTTCTATATTGCACAAACCTTGCCAGCCAGGGAACACCATAAATATGTCGGAGTTGCAGGACTTCTGTCATTTTGTCCGCCTTTTTTGGCAAACAGGGGTCTATTAGCTTACTCAATGATACTCAGAACATGATTACCTATATTAATACTCACATCAATCAAAACTTTATTTGAACCATATGGCTGAGAACAATAAAGAAGCTCGCTCGACCGTCTATTCCTCTTATGGAACCGTCGCTACAAGCCAACCACTGGCAAGCTCTGCTGGTCTCAGCATCCTACAGCAGGGCGGCAATGCCATAGACGCAGCCATCGCTGCTGCTGCCATGCTAAACGTAGTGGAACCGCACATGACTGGACTTGGGGGAGACGCCTTTGCTCTACTCTGGTCAGCTGAAGAAAACAAAATCATAGGATTGGATGCTAGCGGAAAGTCTGGATCGTTACTTAATGCAGAACAGATTATTGGACAGGATGCAAATGCACTCCCACGGACTGGAGCAAAATCTGTGACAGTTCCTGGAGCACTGAGTGGCTGGTGTGCACTCCTAGACAGATACGGAACGATGACTCTACCCCAGGTTTTAAATCCTGCTATACGTATTGCAGAAAGGGGATTTCCAGTAACGCCGATTATTGCTAGTCAGTGGTGTGCAAAGAGTGAATTTCTGAGTAAAGACGCGGGTGCTAAAAACACCTTTCTCTACAAGGGTAGGCGCGGACCCCGCGTAGGCGAATGGTTCCAAAACCCTGATTTAGCAGATAGCCTGACCAATATTGCAAACCTCGGTAGCGAAACATTTTATGGGGGCCGCATGGGGGAAACAATAGTGAACTCTCTGGCAGGACAAGGTGGATATCTGACATTGCAAGACCTGAGGGACCATAGGGTAGAATGGGTGGATCCAATATCTGTCAACTTTAAAGGTTATGATGTCTGGGAACTTCCTCCCGCTGGACAGGGAGTGGCGGCCTTGCAAATGCTCAAATTGCTAGAGCCGGTTAACCTCAAACAAATGGGCCACAATTCAGCCGAGTACCTCCACCACATCATTGAGTCAAAGAAAATAGCCTTTGCGGATCTAGCCACCTACGTCGGTGATCGAACAAGCATGAAAGTCTCGACCGAGCAACTCCTAAATGACGACTACATCGATAACCGCCGCGAGCTGATCGACCCTAAGAAAGCGATAAGTCACATCCAGCCCCACCCTGAGATGACTAGGACGGAAACAGTGTATCTCACCGCAGCTGACAAAGATGGTAACATGGTCTCCTTCATCAACAGCATCTACGAACACTTTGGGTCTGGCATCGTCATACCAGGCACTGGATTCGCCCTTCAGAATAGAGGGGCAGGTTTCAGTGCCGAAGAAGGTCCCAATCAGATCGATAGTTGCAAGAAGCCCTTGCACACAATCATACCTGGATTTGTAACTCACAAAGGGAAACCTTGGATGGCTTTTGGTGTGATGGGTGGATCTATGCAACCACAAGGACACTTGCAACTACTATTAAATATTTTGGTTTTTGACATGACTCTTCAACAAGCGCTAGAAGCTGGCCGCGTTCGTCATCTATCTGATTCTGGAGTCATACTAGAGCAACCCATTAGTGATTCCGTGAGGGGCGAACTTCAGCAACTAGGGCACTGTTTGAGTGACAGTATCGAATCGGGTTTTGGAGGAGGTCAGGCTATTATAAATCTTCCCAAAGGATATGCCTCAGGATCAGATCCAAGAAAAGATGGCATGGCCGTCGGATACTGAGTCCTATTAATTGCAGGCTTTCGACAGATCAGACGTTTTTTTACTAGCCAATCAATACGGCACTACATCCTTCGATAGGATGGGCCACTTCCTCCTTCTCTCACCTGCCATCTGGGGCCAAGTATATCTGTAGCCTTACAGTCGACACAATTGGGAGCATTAACCCGTAGCCCCTGTCCATCCCATTCATATACTCCCGCTGGACACATGGCCTCATAAAATCGTGAAACGCCTGCATTAATGTCGTCCCCCAACAATAAATGGCTAGGAATGTCATCTCTCGTCTGATTACCGGATCTATAAACTGCATCGACTTTAGTCACCTTAGGCCCACTCAGATCTTTTTCAACAGCTTCATCGTCAGCAAGCCATTTCTGTTCAGCAGCATCCTCTACCACAGAGATTTTTTCTCCTAACAAACGACCCTTTGTTAGGCTCATTACACCAGCCTTAAGACCTCCCGACCAAAACCCATCTTTGAAGGCCAGTCGAACATTACGAGTCTCTTTCAGGTCTTTCATAATAAAACTGCTTTGGATTGCTTTCGTGTAGGACGCAAGACCTTCCCTTGAAACAACATCCCCAGCCTTCAGGCCTTGGAAGATAGACCTGGCAGCAAGAACCCCAGAATGCATCGCGTAATGAATACCCTTTAAAGAAGGAACATCCACAAAACCTACCGCATCTCCAACTAAACAGACTCCTTCTCCATGCAATCGATCAGGTATTGAATAATAGCCTCCCTCTGGAATCGTCTTAGCTCCCCATTCTAACAGTTCTCCTTTCCGCAGGTGGGGTTCTATTATGGGATGCATCTTCATGCGCTGAAGGGCCTCGTGAACATCAAAATTGGCGCCCTTGTAGTCCAGGCCAACTACAAGGCCCAAAGCTATGATATTGTCGTCCATTGGGTATATAAAACTGCCCCCGAAAGCATCTCTCGGCAGAGGCCATCCCATCGTGTGGATGACTCTCTTAATGGGTGCCTTGACCTCCCATAGTTCCTTAACTCCCAATGCATATATCTGTGGATTAGGTGATGTAATGTTCTGCCAATCCAGAAAAGCTTGGGTGAGCGGCCCTCTTGTTCCTTCAGCAAGAACGGTAACCTTAGCTGTAATATCCATCGGCGGCACATGAGATCCCTCTAGCGGTATGCCATCCGAACCCAATCCAGACGGAGTAGTCCTGACCCCAACCACTTTTTGGTCCTGTACTAATAGTCCATCTGCTGGGAAGCCTGGGAATATACTAATTCCGAGCTGTTCCGCCTTCTCTCCCATCCATCTAACCACTTCGCAAATGGATGCTACGTAGTTTCCACGGTTATCCATGGTTGGCGGAAGAGGTATTCTCACTGAACGATTTTCAGTGAGAAAATGAAAGGACTCTCCAGTTACCGGGGCCCTGAAAGGCATGTCGCCAAGTTCAAGATCGGGAAACAGATCAAAGAAGCACTTTGGGTTGATTACTGCTCCCGACAAAGAATGGCCTCCAAGTTCCCCCGCTTTCTCCAAAACTCCTATTTCAATTGGGCCAACACCCTCGCCTTCCATATTATCCTGCTTAATCAACCGGGCCAATTCTATTGCCCCTGCTAAACCCGCTGGTCCTGCTCCAACAAAGACAACGTCCAAAGGAGTATCATCGGACTGAGGACCTTCCCGAAGAATCAAAGTGTCCGTCGGAAGACCCTTTTGAAATTCAGCTGGGTTCAGTTGTTCGTGACTATCGAAGTTTGTCAAAGCCCCACCTTCTCCTTGGATACAAAGCATTCATCTTGGTCAATCAAAAACTCCTACACCGCACCCACGCCGCATGTTCAATAGGTCAAGGCCTCCTTAGCATGCTTGAGCAACTTCTGCTGACCCACAGAAAGTGGCAAGTTCTCTACTGAATTATATTCAACCCAACGATACTCATGGTCTGTAAATTTACAATTTGATCCCTGCACTGTGCCAGAAATCAACAATGGCTTATAGGTTAT
>JBJKYO010000015.1:0-12924 GCA_045561015.1 Longimicrobiales bacterium
CCTGATCCATTCAGCTGGGAGCCCACGACTCCGCCGGAGTATCAACGTCACTTCATGGATCAAGGTTTCGAGGTGGCGGCATCGTTCGAAAGTATAGGATTGCATATCCCAGATGATGGGGAATACACTTTTGGAGATCTGCTTGCTAGGACAAAATCAGGTTATGACAGTGCAATCACGTCCGGACTTCGAATCGAACGCCTCAGTTCGGAAGAGATACAAGAGGTATTACCAGCTGTGCATGTGCTTTGCGATGACGCTTTCGCAGACAACCTCCTATTTGAACCAATTCCCCTAAAGGCCTTCCAGGCGCTCTACGGAGACGCAATAGCTGGCATGCCCAAACACTACACGTTCCTAGCCCGTGACCAAGAGGACCAGATTGCCGGGTTCTTATTTGCGTTTCCCGATCGTGATTGGCTTGTGTTCAAAACAATAGCAGTTGCCTCGGATATGAGGGGAAGACGGCTAGGGACGGCCCTGATGCACGCTGTGTATCGTGAAGCAGATCGAGCAGGTCTCCGTCGCTTCATCACGGCACTCGTTCATCAGGACAACGTGAGTCGATTTTTGTTGGACCCAGACAAGATGCCAGGTGTTGAGACCTGGACTCGGCGATATGAGTTGCTACGAAAGTGCGTTCCATCTGGAGCATCTAAGTTATGAGAGCATCCACCGAACCCTTAATGAATAAGGAGGCACATGCCTATTCCATATAACCTTGCCGCAGAGATCGCGCGACGACTGAGTAAAGGTGCAGACGTTGCCGATCTCAAGGACGCTCTCGCACCCACTTCACATGAAGAGCGTCCAGTTTCGCCACCGGTGCCTGCGCGAGGTGAGACTACCGATGAAGCGGTACGGAAGAGGGTTGAGTTCCTCGAAGAGTTTGCCGGCCCCTTACCCCATCTTTCAGGGGAAGCTCCACAACCGGGAGCGGAGGAACTGGCCGGCAACATCGAGAACTTAATTGGGATGACGTCCATCCCCACTGGAGTTGCCGGCCCATTGCGCATCAACGGCCTCCATGCACATGGAGATTTCTATGTTCCCATGGCGACGTCGGAAGGGGCGTTGGTGGCTAGCTACTCCAGGGGAGCGAAAATTGTGACGCTTGCCGGTGGGGCCTCATGCCTGACTACAGTTGAGCAGGTTCAGCGGGCCCCTGGCTTCGTATTCGATACGATGGCCGAAGCAATACAGTTCACTGCCTGGCTAGTCGGAGAGTTTGAACAAATACGTGAGGTTGCTGAGAGTACCACCCAACACGGTCGACTGGTAAACATGCGTGTGCAACCTCAAGCCAACTTCGTCTACTTGATTCTGGACTTCTATCCTGGAGATGCGGCTGGGCAGAATATGGTAACCTTTGCGGCACAGGCCGCGTGTGAAGATCTAATCCAGCGCACGCCTATAGTACCGCGACAGTGGGTGATTGATTCCAATATGTCGGGGGATAAGAAGGGTACATCACTAAGTTTTTTCGACACTCGAGGACGACACACCACGGCCGAGGTAACACTTCCTCGAGCGCTAGTGAAGGAACGCCTGAGGACTACACCTGAACGGATTGGGGATGCCTGGCGCATGGGTGTAATTGGAGGTATCCAAACGGGTTCGATTGGCGTAAGTGGACACGTGGCGAACGCGGTTGCCGCAGTTTTTCTGGCGTGCGGACAAGATGTTGCTTGTGTAAGTGAGGCTAGCACGGCGTTACACCGTATGGAGGCGACTGAAACGGGTGATCTTTATGCCTGTGTGACTATGCCCAATCTGATCCTGGGCACAGTGGGCGGCGGTACCCGCCTACCGACAGCGACTGAATCGCTACGCATTCTCGGATGCTCAGGAAATGACGGTGCAGCTAAGCTTGCAGAAATCACAGCTGGGCTTGCACTAGCTGGGGAAATTTCAATCATGGCTGCAATGGCTACAGGGGAATTCGCTCAGGCTCATCAGGCTTTAGGGCGTCCGAAGCAAAACTCAGGGAGATGAGGGTTTTACGATGAACAGTGATACTAAAGTAGGCTCTGACAGGCCCATCGAGGAGCGGGCAGCTTTTGACGCCATCCGCTACGGTAGCGTATGGGAAGACGCTGATATTTTGTGCGAATCCCTTGCTCCCGTTGCAAAAGGTGGACGCCTGTTAAGCATCGCCTCCTCGGGAGACAATGCTCTGGCTCTCCTCACGCTCGACCCTGCTGAAGTGGTCGCTGTTGACCTGAGCCCAGCCCAGCTAGCCTGTGTCTCGATTCGGATGGCTGCCTTCTCCGAACTGGAAGATGAAGCCCTCCTGGACTTCCTTGGCGTGACTCCCTCGGCAAACCGAGAGGAGACGTACAAGCGTCTTAGAACCGTGATGCCAGACTATGCATGTGCCTTCTGGGACGCACATCTCGACTTGGTGCGGGAGGGAGTGATTCACGCCGGAAAATTCGAGGCTTATTTTTCCATGTTCCGCAGAAGGCTCCTGCCACTGATACATCCAAAGCGCCGTGTTGAAGGCCTGCTTCAGCCACGCTCCCCAGAAGAGAGAAGACGCTTCTATAGTGAGGTTTGGGACACTTGGCGCTGGCGATTCCTTTTTAGGCTCTTCTTCAGTCGTTGGGTTTGTGGCCGCTTGGGTCGCGACCCAGCGTTTTTCGAACACGTTGAAGGTCCCATCGCCACTAGAATGCTCGCCCGCACAAAGCACGCGTTCAGCGAGCTGCCCACTGACACAAATCCGTACCTAACCTATGTCATGACGGGGAACTATAGATCTGGTGCGCTTCCACGCTATTTGCGCCCCGAATTCCGGGGGATTGTTCGCGAACGAATCTCTCGAATTCGTACGGTACTCGGTCCAGCAGAAAAAGCCGAAGGGCCTTTCGATGGGTTCAATCTTTCGGACATCTTCGAATACATGAGCTCGACGGAACATGAGCGTGTTTACACAGCACTGTTGGATTCTGCAGCACCCCGTGCACGTCTGGCTTACTGGAATCTCTTTGTGCCTCGTACGATTCCACTTGCATTGAGAGACCGGTCCGAGCCACTAGGGGAGCTTTCCAAAAACCTATATTCTAAGGATCTTGCCTGGTTCTACCAGTCATTCCATGTCGATGAGGTATCTGATGTTGGGTGAACTTGTTAGGGCGTTATTAGTCGGATCAAGCTTCCTTCTGATCTTTGGTCTTGCTGAGGTTTGGAGAAAATTTGGGCACCCCTCCGTGGAACTCAGCAGAAAGTCGGTACACTTCACAGGGGGGCTTATAGTACTGGCATTCCCTTGGATCTTCGACAGTCGATGGACTGTGATTGGTCTAGTTTCGGTGTTCGCTTTCTTGATATGGGGCACAGAAAAAGTCGGCCTTCTTAAGAGTATACATGGTGTGACAAGGAATACTGAAGGAGGACTTTTTTATCCGCTTGCAGTGGGTCTTCTCTTTGTCCTAGCATACGATAATCCCTCATTCTATTTGGCTTCCGCTCTGACACTGATTGTGTCCGATGCAGCTGCTGCAATTTTGGGTACCCGTTATGGTACAACGACCTACTCGGTGGAGGAGGATCGTCGTTCGCTTGAGGGCTCGGTATCCTTTTTCGTGATTACGTTTCTGGTAGTGCATCTTCCACTGCTCCTAATGACCGACATCGATCCCGCAGTAAGCGTAATTTTGGCGTTATTAGTTTCAATCGTCGTCACACTTCTTGAGGGAGTGAGTCTCCGTGGTTCTGACAACCTCATTGTACCGATGGCAACCTTTTACCTTTTGATACGATTCGCATCAGATGATTCTGGTATCATCGCTGCCCATCTGTTAACACTGCTCGCAATTTTGGCCCTTGTGGGTTTGTTCGGCCTGACTTCAAAATTACTGCGCACTAGCGGAGTGATGGCAGCAACACTTTTTTTCTATTCGGTATACCTTTTTGGTGGACCGGGGTGGATCGTTGCACCGGCCATCGCCTTCATATCAGTGGTGGCTGTGCGCTATGCTCTACGTGACAGTGGCATTCGACATGATGCCCAACACCAGGTACTTGCCACCTTGTACGCAGTCATCGCCGTACTAGTTATCCTCGTAGTTCATGACGTGCTTCCGCGAGTAATGTCGGGTCCAGACTGGCTATTGAACGGAGAGGCATTTCAGGCACCATTTGTGGGTGTAGTTGTGGGACAACTCACTATGATGCTAATCACACAGTTCAGTCCGTTTCAGCCAGGGAGCCGAGAACCCACATCGATTGCTATGACGGTGGGACTTCTCGGCTTGGCTTTATGTTTCGTGGCGCCGTTGGGTCTCGGCTCAACGGGAGAGCTGACTTTAGCATCATTCGGTACAGCCGCGGCCATCGCTACAGTTGCAACGCTTCTATACTGGCTTATGCGGAAACTACCTGTTTGGCCTTCGCGAACGCCATGGAATATGAGGCTTCAAGCTGTATGCATCATATTCGCCACTCTCGTGGTGATACCCGTTCATTTCTGGGTCTTGGGTAGAGGATCATGATAGAGTATCGGAGGGAGTCATCGTGAGTGTATACGTCGAGGAATTGTTCCGCCGTCTTTTGGGCTATCGCTGGGCTGTATTATCGGTTCACATCGGGCTGTTTATTGCTGGGATCATAGGAGCCAGCACAGTACGTGTCGATTACTCAGCTGAACAGTTTTTAGTATTTGGAGGCGATAGCCAGGAGGTATTTGAAGAATACAAGAGCCATTTCCCGCGTGAAGATCTGCAGGTATCGGCGTTTTTAGAGGTTAAGGGTCCTATCTCTGTCGATGAGTACAAAGATCTCAAAAAATTGGCTGACGGTTTTACTGAAGTCGGACTTGATCCTGTGAGATGGATTGGAGGTACGCAGTTCGTCCAGGAGTCGGTTATAGGCGGTGAATCAATCATCGAAATAGTCCGACTCGAAGATCGGAGTGATGTTTCAAATGTCATGTTGGAGGAAATTTTGGAAACGCGGCGTGAGCATCCGCTGTTTGAGGGGTCACTTTGGAATAAAGATCTCACCGTCTTCGGAGTGCATGGATATCTAGATCCTGACAAGAACACTGATTTGCATCGCAGAGAGGTAACGACTGCATTGCAGGCTGTATTAGATGATTTGAAACCGACATCTGGACGAGTTGTCCTTAGTGGTCTTCCTGTTTTGCGCACGACAATCCCTCTAGCACTAGAGGCTGACATGTCGAAGCTGTTGGGGATCGGAATCATCGTATCATTTATTCTGTTGTGGTTGTACTTCAGGAGATTCCTGGTAGCACTGATGTGCTTTGCTGGTGTGGCGCCCGCTATTGTTCTGACTCTCGGGCTTATGGGGTATGCTGGACAGAGTATTTCAGTGCTCACCAGTGTGGTTCCTATCGTGATCTTAGTAGTGGCATTATCTGATGCTACTCATCTCGTCGTTGCAACGCGCGAGGCTTGGCTTGGCGGTCGAACAATGCAAGAGGCGGTGGTGCATACCTTCACTACCCTTTCTCGCTCGTGTTTTTTTACCTCTCTGACTACTTCTCTTGGATTCGTGGGTCTAGTAGCTACTCGCAACTATCTCTTTGGAGAATTTGGAGTTGTATCCGCTTTAGCGGTGATCATTGCCTATTTTGTGACGTTAACACTTCTTCCCGTCTTACTCTCTTTCGCTAAGGACTTAGGACCCCAGCAGGAGTGGGGAGAACGTCTGTGGAAAGGTCTTCTCGTAAGAGTCGAATCACTCTTACATCTTCCAGTGACGTGGCCTACGGCGATATTCGGGCTTCTGCTAGCAGTCGGTGTCGTAGCGGGAAGTCAGTTGCGAGTAGAGGCCTACATAATTGATGATCTAAAGGAGGAGGACACAATCCTGGAGGATTTGCGCTGGATCGAAGGGGAAGGTTTTGGACTTTTCCAGATCAACGTTTATTTGGCGCACCAAAACGGAGAGGGACATTCCCCCGAGATGTTGCGGTGGATCCAGGAATTTCAGGATTTTGTTGAAGAAGAGCCGGCTGTTCTAGGTTCAGTTGGCCTTCCCCAGATAGTAGATGAATTGAGTGCGGCTTATGCCGTCCAGTCATTAGGTATCACTGGCACAGAAGAAATTGGTCCCTTAGGGGCTGGAACTGCAGAGGAAATAAACGAGTTGCTGCTAGGGATGGATGATGAGGCTCTGAACGATGTCTATTTGCGGGATGCTAATGTGGGCCAGGTGATTGTGTTGGTTAAAGACGAGGGTTCTCTGGTGTTGTCTCCTTTAATGGATCGAGTGGAACACCGTTTGGAAACCCATCCTCCACCGGCAAGTCAAGCCAAGGCAACTGGTACCGTTAAGTTGACGACGATCTTGTGGGACAGACTGGTGTCTTCTTTCTTGCCAGGTATCGCTTTTTCAATTTTCCTGGTTTGGATTGCTTTGTCATGGATGTTTCGATCGGTACGTCTTGGCTTACTCGCGGTTGTGCCCAATCTCGTTCCTCTGATACTGCTTTTGGGCCTTATGGGTCTCGGTGGATTCGATCTCAAACCCTCGACTATCCTCGTCTTTGCCATTGCATTTGGAATTGTTGCTGACGACACTATCCATTTTCTGGGAGCCCTCGAACGGAATTTGCGTTCTTCGGATCAAGTTCGCGTTGTATTGTCCCGCACGATTAGAGAGGTGGGCCCCGCTCTTATACTGGTTACTGTGGTGGTTGTTGCGGGATTCAGTGCACTCACGGCTTCACGCTTTCAGGCGTTATTCCTGATTGGATTTCTGACTGCATCCGCTGCCGTTCTAGCTTTGGTTGCCGACCTGATCGTGTTTCCAGCACTTCTTCGAATTGTGGCCCGCAATCCAGCTGGTCGATCTCTAATGACGAAGAAGTCCAGTTGAGAAATACAGGTTATTTGCGGGTTTGTTCTTACAGTGTGTCTAGGTCACTCTCGATTATTTGTCTCTGGACTGGAATATCAAAGGTCTTGCTAGATCAAGCGGATTAAAGGCATACTTCAGTCATGAATTTAGACAATTTCTGGAAAGAACTGAGAAGAAGAAGAGTGGTCAGGGTTGTCGCAGCGTATGCTGTGGCAGTCTTTATCATTTTACAGGTGGCTTCATTAACCTTTGAGCCGCTAGGCCTGCCTGACTGGACCTATAAGTTCGTCCTGATTCTTTGCATGGCCGGCTTTCCGGTTGTGGCTGCACTAGCGTGGGCGTTCGATGTTAAGAAGGACAACGGCTCAGACAAAATAAAAACTGGAAGGTCACTCAGAGTAACGCGGCCTGTCATGCTCGGAAGCATAGCCCTGCTCGGAGTTGGTTTTGCATTGTGGAATTTCTCCACAAACCCAACAGAGGTTGAAGCAGATGGAGTGGATGTAGACCTCATGGCGGTGGTTCCTTTTAGGATATCTTCCGCGGATGATCGTGTGACCATCCTAAGAGAAGGTGTTCTGGATATGCTCGCTCCCATCTTTTCCGGGACCCCGCAAATCATTGATAGTGGAAGAATGATAAATGCTTGGAGAGATTTTGCGGGAGATAGCGAGGCAGATCTAAGTGAAGCCGAGTCAGTGGAATTGGCGCGAAGATTAGGTGCAGGCCGAGTGCTCGTAGGATCGGTTGTAGGAGATGGCGAAAGTTTCGCTATGAACGCGAGACTCTTAAGGGTTCCAGGCGGAGACTTGATTGGAGATGTCTCTATCGATGGTTCAGCACCCCGTTTGAGAGAAACACTTACGCAATTGGCTAGTCAGGTGTTGTCTATGGAGGCTGGGGTGGATGAAGGTCAAATTGACTATCTGACCGAATTGCCGTTAGACGCCCTGACTGCATATCTCGATGGGAGGAATGCCTACAGAAGAACCTCTTATGTTGAGTCTAGAACAGCTCATATGAAAGCCTTGGATATCGATAGTACATTTGCTCTGGCTGCTGTGGGAGCCTACCAAGCCATCCAAATGGGATTGGACGCCGAAAGATTTACACTAAGAAATAGAGCTCTCAGATTATTAAGGAATCATATCGACAACCTGCCCCCAAGGGATCAAGAATTTGTCCGACTCTGGTTGCCACCCGACACACGATATTCAGTAGTGGAACGTGTCGGGAGATTGGGAGAATTAGTCAACAGATTTCCAGAGAGTCCTGAAGCTTGGTATGAGTATGGAGACATCATGTTCCACAATATGTGGAGGGTATCTCAAGACGACTGGTCAGAACGATCAAAGGAAGCATTTGAAAAAGCATTGGACTTAGATCCTCTTATGGAAATAACTAAGCAACACCTTGATTACCATCAGGCAATGAGCCCAGATACTGTGGGCTTACGAGACATGCTTGAGAACAGGATCCGTATAGCTGAAGGATCGGAGACGGAAGTGTGGGCAAGGAGCAGTATGGCCAGCATGCTAGGAGATTCAGCAAATCTGGCTTGGATTAATGACAATATAGAGCGACTTCCTTACACGCAGGTCCAGATGCTCATTATAAATGAAGGATTTATACCATTTGGATTTAGTTATCCTAGTCCTTATATGGACAGAATTTTTGCTCGGACAGAACGTAGTGCTCTAACGCGAACTGATCGAATGCAGTACATGACTATGAAGCACGGTTACTTACGGTCGGCGGGCCGTTCGGATGATGCGGACAGTGTACTTAAAGATTTCGAGGATGAATTTTATCCCATTCCGAGCCAGTGGATAGAGGCAAATTTGTACTGGGATGGACCTGCGGATCCAGCCAATTCTGCTATTCCAGTATTACAGGCTAGTATTTCAGGTCAAGGATCTTTGACATGGGCAGACGGGGCTAGTGCCTGTATTTTGGAAGTTTGGAAGATGAAACAAGGTGATCTATCTACTGTAGGCCTGACGATCGAGCGCCTTCGAAATGGATCTGATGATCCAGATCCATTGCATGGCCGAAACGCTTATTGTGCTCTGGCACTCGAAACGATTGCTGCACATCGGAGGAATGAGTCACGATCTACGGTGTTAGTTGAAGAATTAACACGGACCATGGATCAAGGTGCTGCGGGAGCGCCATATTGGTCGAAATTCGAACTGGCACGCATTCTGGAAGAACGAGGGGATCCAGCAAAAGCAGCAAAGATTTTAAAATATGTAGGTGGTACAGATCCCTTTCCCTTAGGTATGTCTACCATTTTGCGTGAAGCAGGAAGACTTAATGAACTCGCAGGGAACTTGACAGAAGCACTCAACGATTACCGAGGGTTCCAGAGGATACGTCCCAATCCAGACTCTCGTTTCGAAGCCATGTCAGAATCGATAGATCAAAAAATAGCAGAACTGGAAGCAGTACTGGAGAATTAACTTGAAACTATCCTAGGGGTATTAACATGGATGTTGGTCAAGGTGATAGTTTGGTCGGACACCTCTAATGGAGTGGAGATGAAAGGGATATATCCGAGTCAGAGGAGCTTTCCCCGAAGGACTTTTCTGAACGCCGCCGGGATGACCATCGCAAGTGCTGCCTTTGCACCAGTGTTGAGAAGTGCTGAAATGAGTCACCGCGAGCGGATTGCGGCTGCATTAGCCAATCAACCGACGGATCGTACTCCACTGAGCTTTTGGTGGCATTGGGCGAACAAAGACCGTTCACCGAGGCGTCTTGCAGAATTAGCTGTTCAACTTCAGCGCAGGCTTGATATGGATTTTATCAAGTTCTCTCCTTATGGAATGTATTCAGTTGTGGATTGGGGCGTAGAATTAAACGTCAGAGGTGGTGATAACCCTATACTGGCAGAAAGCCCGATTGAGAAACCTGATGACTGGTTGAAGATCAAACCAGTTCGAAGTGATGCTGGGGAATACCTGATCGTGCTTGAAGCTCAGCGTATCGCCCTTGAAATGTTGAATGGTGAAGTTCCTTTTGTGCAAACGGTTTTTTCTCCGCTTACTTCTGCCTCAAAGATTGCAGGTCCAGGCAACCTGATGCGTTACATGCAAGACTCGCCAAGACAACTGCATACTGCGCTTGAAGCGATAACAGAAACCAGTCGAAACTTCGTCGAGCGAGTCGTCTCTGGTGGGGCTGACGGAGTCTTTTTCGCTAATCAATGGGCGGGCGTCGATCTTTTGCCACCAGATCTCTACAATGAATTTTCTAAACCCTACGACCTGCAGATGCTCGAACCGCTAAAGGACAAGACGTGGTTCAATATCTACCACCTGCACGCACACGACATAAACTTTGATGGTGTTCTCGATTATCCAGTAGAGGCATTCAACTGGCATGACCAAGACTATGGTCCATCTATAGCGGAGATGAGAAAGAGGACGGACAAGTGCCTGATTGGAGGGATAACGCCAAGTGCTGGAGGCCCGTTGGTAAGAGGCTCGACCACTGATGTTGATCGTGAAGTCAGGGATGCGATACAGCAATCTGGTGGAACAGGATTCATCCTAGGCCCAGGCGAAGTTGTCGATCCGTCATCGAAAGCAGAGAATGTAGATCAGATACTTAGGAGTGTTCTGTCTGAAGCCAACGGTTAGGCTAGGTGTTTAGTTGGAATCTTGATTAATTAGTCTTAGTAGTTCCTCGTTGTCCTCATGCGGTAGAAACGAGTCAAATTCTAGGTAATAACCCTCGGGGTCATAACCGACGAAAGCACGGTATCGAGGATTTTCTTCTTCGATCGATTGGGATCGCATTTCAAGGGATCCACCACGTGCGTGCTCAAACCATTCATCTAACTGAGTGGTCAAAAATGAGATATTGACCGCCTTTTGCTCAGTGTAGGAGTGCATTCCCAGGGTCTCATCTACTGGACCAATAAAGCCAGTTGAAGAGGCTTGATATACCTTGGCCCAGCCTTGGTCGGCGACCATACTGAGGCCCATCTCATTTTCCCAAAAATCTTCCATGCCGGCCAAATCTCGATAGTACAACCAGAGAACTGTTGCTTTGAAACCGAGCCCTGGTGGGACTTGTGAGGCCTGGCCTTGAGCTAGGACGGTTTCCGCTCGGTTGAGGATAGGCATGAACTGTTCGTTTTCTGGGTGGGGATTGAATCGCTCAAATTCTAGGTAATAGCCTTCGGGGTCATAGGCAACGAACCCGTCATGGGCGCTATTTTCTGTCGGGCTATATTCATCGCTCCGCATCTCCACGCCTTGTAGGTTGAGGTAATCCCACCACTCATCAAGCTGATCGGTCACAAGCGCTAATGCGACTGTCTTGGGCTCATCGGGGGTATGCATTCCCATCGTTCCATCGACCAACGTCAAATAGGAACTGCCTGCGACCTGAAGGATCTTAGCATAACCGTAGTCTGCGGCGATCTTTAGTCCCAAGGTTTTGGTGTAGAAATCTGTTGCTGCATCGAGGTCATTGTAGTACCAAAAAGCGTTGCTACCCACAATCTCCAATGTGATCGCCTCGTCCGCTGTTCCATTG
This sequence comes from Longimicrobiales bacterium, assembly GCA_045561015.1. Taxonomy (GTDB): domain Bacteria; phylum Gemmatimonadota; class Gemmatimonadetes; order Longimicrobiales; family Gaopeijiaceae. The sequence continues at coordinate 11,380 of JBJKYO010000015.1, forward strand.
GCACGTTCATTTCCACATCCGATAGTCATCAGGGCGAGAAGGGTGGCCAGGGTTTTCTTCATCTGACTTTCATTCATCGAGGGTCTATTTCTGCGAAGACTTTCAGCTGACCGCTATGATCGAATGAGTATGCAGCATAAGGACGTGCTCCTGGTCCTTCCATGCCCGGTGATCCGATTGGCATTCCTGGAACTGTGATACCTGCTATTTCGGGTTTCTCTGAAAGGAGGCGTTTAATTTGATCTGCGGGCACGTGCCCTTCCACTACGTAGCCTCCAACTAGTGCTGTGTGGCAGGAAGACATCTCCACAGTAATTCCAACCTCCTTTTTCAGGGCATACAGAGATTGGTCACTGACATTTCTAGCATCAACTTCAAAACCAGCCTCTCTCAGATGGTCTACCCACCCATTACAGCATCCACAAGTTGGGGTCTTGTAGACCAATATCGAAGGGGCATCGTTTTCGGATCTTGTCGATCGATCTAGTGATACCCGATCTGTAGCTGCTTGAGTGGCTTCTCCACATCCAGAAACTAGAATGCTGAGGCCTGCAATGAGTGATAATAAACGCATTAGAGAGTGCCTTTTTTCAGGTAATGCTTCAAAAAAGGAATGTATAGGTAATTGACTATTCGAAACAGTGGAGATCCGCCGGACTGCTACTTAAAGGATAAGGTGGGTCAGATACTATAGAGTGTGTTCTGCCAGTAGCACATAGCTAGGAATCCAACGTACAAGTAGATTGGATGACGAATTATTTTGTGAAGAGCTGAGGAGTGTAGGGTTAAATTCATGATTCGACTTTCGACAGACAAATACCGAACCTTACTGGTGAGCACTGTGATACTTAGTGCATCTACTACGTTGGGTTGTGTGTCGCTGGGATCATCTGCCAATGATGGGTCCAGTGCACCAGGGCCCGACTATGATCGACTGGAGAGGATTTACCAGGCCCGAGCAGACAGTGCTAGGATGGTGGTCAGTGATGCGGATGCTAACTTTATGACAGGGATGGTTCATCACCATGCACAGGCACTTGTGATGTCAGCACTCGCAACTACCAACACTTCTACTGTAGCTATCAAAACTTTGACCGGACGTATCATCAATGCTCAAAAGGACGAGATTTCGGTGATGCAACGGTGGCTGCGCGAAAGAGGACGGCCTGTGCCAGAAATTGGTTCACATGCTTCGATGGCTATGGGTCAAGATCATTCTATGCATATGCCGGGAATGCTTTCTCCTCAACAAATCGATTCATTAACGTTAGCACATGATGAAGAGTATGACCGTCTTTTTTTGAAATATATGATTCAACACCACAACGGTGCTGTGACCATGGTCCATGAGCTTTTTGCCACGGATGGAGCAGCACAGGACGATTTTGTTTTTAAGCTCGCCTCCGATATTCAGGTAGATCAAATTACTGAGGTGGCGAGAATGCAAAAGATGCTGGATGAGCTCGTAAGAGTATCTCCGAATTAACAATGATGATCCCCCAAACTGAGGAATTATGAGATGCACATGACAATTCTGGATCCAAT
>JBJKYO010000016.1:0-38725 GCA_045561015.1 Longimicrobiales bacterium
ATCGATACACCTGGAGGACGGGTAGATGCAGCTGAAAGAATTGTTGATGCTGTATCCGATTCGAAAGTACCTGTGTTCGCATTCGTCAATCGAAGGGCTTTCTCTGCTGGAGCACTGATTTCTCTGGCTACTGAAAGAATTTATATGAGACCAGGCGCAGTGATGGGAGCTGTGACACCCGTTGATGGTTCCGGGACAAAAGCTTCAGAAAAGATTGTTTCCGCTATGCGAAGTGAGATGAGAGCTTTGGCCGAAGCTCGCGATCTGGATCCTGAGATTGCTGAAGCTATGGTTGATGAATCATTGGCCATTCCAAATGTCATTGAAGAAGGCAAGCTTCTCACATTAACCGTAGAAGAGGCTGTGGATCTCAATTATGCAGTTGAGGTGGAAGATATGATGGCACTTCTTCAAGAACTCGGTCTGGAAGAAGCGGAAGTGGTAATGGCAGAAATAAATTGGGCAGAAAATTTGGTCAGATTCTTTTCTAATCCAATAGTAGCTCCCTTTCTTTTGTCCTTAGGTTTCTTGGGCTTGATGATAGAAATTCGAACCCCAACTTTTGGACTGGCTGGAGGGACGGGACTAATTGCACTCTCTCTTTTTTTTGGATCAAATGTTATCTTAGGACTAGCTGGCTTAGAAGATCTGCTACTTTTCCTTGCTGGTATTGTGTTTTTAGGAATAGAGACCCTGGTTATTCCAGGTTTTGGGGTTTTTGGGATTCTTGGAATTGTTGGAATACTTGGAGGTATTTACATGAGTATGCTGGGTAATTTCCCAGGTCCAGAAGATGTGAGCCGTGGTGGAGTAGTGTTAGCAACCACCATGGTGCTCATTCTGGTCATACTGTGGGCAACGATCAAATACTTGCCCAAGAACGTTCGATTATATCGCTCTGGGATTTTTCTTAGGACACAGGAGGATCGATCGGAGGGGTATGAATCAGCTGAAACCCGTGAAGAATTAGTAGGGAGGGAGGGGGTTTCTCTGACGGATCTCAGACCATCGGGTTTTGCGTTGTTCGGACAGGAAAAAATCGATGTGGTTTCGGAGTCAGAATTCATCGAGGAGGGAACTTCAGTACGTATTGTTAGTGTAGAAGGGTCTCGTCACATTGTTAGAGCTAAAAGGAATTAGACAACAAACAGGTTGGAAAGTTAATCAACCACGGATATCCTTCAGTTATCGAAATTGAATCGCAAAGGGGAAAGGTCGCTTTATGCAACAGCTTGATATTTTCAGCTTATTCGTATTGATCGGTGGTTTATTACTAATCTCAGTCGTGGCTTGGGCAGTACCTGTAAGATTGTGGGTAGAAGCTATTTCTGCAGGCGTAAGAATAGGCATCAGTTATCTGATCGGTATGCGTTTGAGAAAAGTGACACCGGCAGCTGTGGTAAGACCGTTGATCTGGGCGACGAAGGCGGGTATTCCCCTGAACATAAACGATCTAGAAGCGCATTACCTTGCGGGTGGTGATGTAATGCGGGTGGTGCGTGCTTTAATCAGTGCAGACAAGGCTAGCATCGATTTAGGTTTTCAACAGGCAGCGGCTATTGACCTGGCAGGAAGAGATGTTTTTGAAGCTGTTCAGGTCTCCGTTAACCCCAAAGTCATTAATACACCTAAAGTAGCCGCCATGGCGATAGATGGCATACAACTGATTGCACAAGCAAGGGTGACGGTGAGGGCGAATATCAATCGTTTGGTTGGAGGTGCTGGAGAGGACACTATACTTGCCCGTGTTGGCGAGGGGATTGTGTCGTCAATTGGATCCGCAGTGACTCACCAGGCTGTGCTAGAAAATCCAGATGCAATATCGAAGAGTGTGTTATCCAAGGGTTTGGATTCTGGCACAGCCTTCGAAATACTTTCAATTGATATTGCAGATGTCGACGTCGGGAAAAACATAGGTGCTGATTTGCAGGCTCATCAGGCGGATGCGGACAAGCAAGTGGCTCAAGCTAGGGCCGAAGAACGTAGGGCGATGGCTGTGGCACAGGAACAGGAAATGAAAGCTAAAGTCGAAGAAATGAGAGCTGATCTAGTTAAAGCCGAAGCTGAAGTACCAGCTGCTTTGGCAGAAGCCTTTCGAAAGGGACATATGGGGGTGATGGACTATGTTCGTTATAACAACGTTCAGTCTGACACCGAAATGCGTAAGTCTATTGCAACTGGAGACGAAGAAGATACTGAGCCGTTGGCATAAACTGGGAATAAAGCAATGGAGTTTTTAGCTGACATATTTTGGACAGTTCTGGTGGGGCTGTGGTTCATAAACCAGTTTCGTGCAATAAAAAAGAGACAAGCCCCAGGTGCAAATGAAAAATCATTAGAAGATTCTCCTGTGGCTACAACTGGGATAGAGGCAATGGATGATTGGCTCTACATGGAAAATACTGATAAGTCAGATTATGATAATGAGCGAAGACCTCAGGAAGAGGGCCCAGTACAACCGACAGGATTGTTGGACATATTTGCAGACCAGTTCGCCTCGTCCTTTGAGCCTGTATCGGAACCAGAGCAAGCGCAAATAGATCCTCTGGTTTCCGAATCTATACCAGACTCCAAAGTTATGGCTGACCCTTATACCAAAGCGCAAGAAAGTTCTTCCTTCAGAGAAGAAAGATACTCTAAGTCGAGAAGATCAATAAGATCAACGAAGCAGAAGGTAGATTTCCCAGGGGTGACTAACGAAAGAAAGAGCATTCTACCTTATCTGACGGGTGGAGACGTTAGCCAGCTGAAAAGGGCGATAGTCTTATCCGAAGTTTTCGGTCCTCCGTTGTCTATGAGGAAACCAGAAGGACAATTTTCTGGGCCTATGGATTGATTTGATTTCGTTTCCGTGAGTACAAACACAAACCACTTTTTTAGGATTCCAACGCTATGTTGCGCAGGACCGTTTGTAGGATGCCGCCATTTTGGTAGTACTCTACGTCCGCTCCAGAATCCAATCTGGCAATGGCCTTAAATTCAATTTGCTCTCCGTCTGGAGTTTGTGCCACAACGTCTAGTTTTTTACCGGGATGAAGTCCCTCGGAGATACCTAGGATGTTGTATCTTTCTTTACCAGACAGGCTGAGGCTTTCAGTGGTCACGCCCTCTTCAAATTGTAGCGGCAAGACTCCCATGCCCACCAAGTTGCTCCTGTGGATCCTTTCATAGCTTTCAGCTATCACGGCTTTGACGCCCAACAGATAAGTTCCTTTGGCTGCCCAATCTCTCGAACTTCCTGTACCATATTCTCGACCAGCTAAAATTACTAAGGGTGTTCCTTCTTCTTGGTACCTCATTGCGGCATCGTATATTGATGTTTCTTCTCCGCTAGGGATGTGTATAGTTTGTCCTCCTTCACGGTCATCCAACAATAGGTTGCGGATTCTTATGTTACCAAAAGTTCCCCGAATCATGACTTCGTGACTGCCACGACGAGATCCAAATGTATTGAATTCCCAAGGTTCTACGCCGTGTGTTCTCAGGTATTGCCCAGCCGGTTCACTCTTCGGAATTGCTCCTGCAGGTGAAATATGGTCCGTAGTGGTCGTGTGTCCAAATATACCGAGAACCCTGGCTTCTGTTATGTCCTTTGGATTGGGTATTTCCAACGACATACCTTGAAAGAAAGGTGGATTTCGAATATAGGTAGAGGAATCATCCCAATCGTAGAGGTTTTTGTCACCAGTAGGCAGGGGAAGTTCCTTCCATAGGTCATTCCCCTCGAACACTTCCGCGTAGCGTTGTTTATACATGGTTGGATCAAGGGCTTGTTCGAGTGTCGTTTTGATCAGATTAGAGCTAGGCCAGATATCTCGAAGAAACACTGGAGAACCCTCTCTATCATTACCTATCGGTTCGGTCTCCCAGTTTATATGCACGTTTCCCGCCAAGGCGTAGGCTACTACGAGCATTGGCGACGCAAGGAAATTTGCTCGAATGTCAGAATGTATACGAGCTTCAAAATTACGGTTCCCAGAGAGTACCGCTGCCACAACAAGCCCATTTTGTTCAACAGCTTCACTTATAGATTCTGGCAGTGGGCCTGAATTTCCTATACAGGTGGTACATCCATATCCAACAACTCCGAATTTTAACTTTTCAAGGAATTCCATCAGCCCAGATGATTCAAGGTAATCTGTGACGACTTTAGATCCTGGTGCCATGCTGGATTTGACCCAAGGTTTTGTCTCAAGCCCCAGTTCAACAGCCTTTTTGGCGAGCAGTCCAGCACCTATCATGACAGATGGATTGGAAGTATTAGTGCAACTTGTTATAGCGGCTATAACAAGTTCACCGTCACTTATGTCATAGGCTTCCCCGTCGATATTTATTTCAGCTTTGCGCTCATCTGCAGGGTCATAAGTAAATCCTGAAGGAATCAGATCGGGCAGTGCTGTTTTAAATGTGCTAGGAAGAGCGTCCAGTGCAATACGATCTTGGGGCCTCTTTGGGCCAGCAACACTGGGTTCTACAGTAGAGAGGTCCATGTGTAGTGTGTGTGTGTAGGAGGGATCTGGAGTTTCATCTGTTCGAAACAAACCCTGTTGTTTGGATATGACTTCTACCCTCTCGATCAATTCTTCAGGCCTTCCAGAACCCCTAAGGTAGGAGAGGGTTTCTTGGTCTACTGGAAAAAAACCAACTGTAGCACCATACTCAGGTGCCATATTAGCTAGTGTTGCGCGGTCAGGAAGACTCAAATTGGAGAGTCCCGGACCGAAATATTCTACAAAGCTTCCGACTACCCCATACTCTCTGAGCATTTGGACTACGTGAAGCACCAGATCGGTTGCTGTAGACCCTTCAGGAAGCTCTCCAGAGAATTTTACTCCTACGACATCGGGCAAGAGCATGTGGTAGGGCTGTCCAGTCAGAACCGCCTCTGCTTCGATGCCTCCGACTCCCCAACCAACGACACCCAACCCATTGATCATAGTCGTGTGAGAGTCAGTTCCGACGACTGTGTCTGGAAAAGCAATCTGTGTTCCATCGTCATCTTTTCTTCTTTGGACTACAGAGGCTAAATATTCCAGGTTGACCTGATGAACAATTCCTGTGCCAGGAGGAACAACTCTGAAATCCTGAAATGAGTCCTGTGCCCATCTAAGTAGCGTATATCTTTCACGGTTGCGCTCAAATTCTTTCTCCACATTCTTTCTGTAGGCCTCAGGGCTACCGAAGAAGTCCACCTGAACCGAATGGTCAATGACCAGATCCACAGGGACTACCGGGTTTATGCGACTTGGGTCTCCTCCAAGAGATTTTAAACCATCGCGCATCGCTGCTAAGTCCACTACGGCAGGTACACCAGTGAAGTCCTGTAATATGACTCGACTGGGCATGAAAGGCACATCGGCTTCTACTTTGTCCGGACTCCAATTTGCGACTGCATTGACATGTGTTTCATTTACATGCTTGCCAACAGAGTTTCGCAAAACGTTTTCAAGAAGAACCCTTATTGAGAAAGGGAGCCTGTCAATTTTAATAATACCTTCGCCATCCAAAGCGCTAAGGTTGTAGAAAGTTGTCGGCCCTTCTTTAAGATCGACTGTGAATTTCGCTCCGTATGGGTTGCTCGCCATCATTGGACCTTTGTCATATAAGTTTGTGGTTGCTTAAGGAGGTATAGTTTATCTGTTTAATTTGGTTCTGTATAGCAAATTAAGTGTCTACTGCAATCGAAATATCTTTTCTGATATCGATTTGTTCAAGGCACTCAACTAAGCAAGCCTATTTGTGGAAAAATTTTGTGAATCCCCCAGGCAGATGATCCTGCCACTAACATACAAATAAAACCAGTACTGGTGTCTCCATATATGAGAAACCCAGTTCCGAAAATGCAACTATAGATTAGTACACAACCAAGGAACCAACACATTAGACTGGCCGTTAGTTCTGAGTTGCTGTCAGTGTCGGGAATTTTTAGCTCAGTTTGGTGGATTATTGTGTTCCATCCAGGTCCCAATGGCCTGATTTTGCGGTAGAAGTCAATCAAAGTTTCTTTGTCTTCAGGCTCTGTTATCATAGTGACAGCCAGCCAACCAGCAGTAGTTATTGCTACACTTGCTAGAAGTGTGGTAGATGGACTCCAGGGTTGGAAGCCCAGTTGTGTGTGTACGAAACCAAAATAGAGGGCGGTTAGGAAGGAAATAACCATTGCTGCTATTTCGGTCCAACTGTTTATACGCCACCAAAACCATCTAAGGAGAAAGACTAAACCAGTTCCAGCACCTATTTGTAAAAGAATCTGGAATGCCTGCATAGCTGTTTCAAGTTGCAAAGCAACCCAAGATGATATCAACATTAAACCTAGGGTAGAGAAACGGCCCATTCTCACATAATGTTCCTCCCCGCAGTCGGGATTGTAAAACCGGCGATAAACATCGTCTACAAGGTAAGAGGCCCCCCAGTTGAGATGGGTACTGATTGTAGACATGTATGCTGCAATAAGTGAGGCAACGACCAGGCCCAATAGGCCGTGTGGTAGGAAAACTAACATTGCTGGATATGCCATATCATGCCCAAGAGTGGTTCTGTCAACGTTAGGAAAAGCCAGAGCGAGATCCTCTATACCTGGATAAACAATTAGTGAGGCTAGCGCAACTATTATCCAAGGCCAGGGTCGTAGAGCATAATGGGCTATGTTAAACCACAGAGCAGCTTGGAGTGCATTTGTTTCGTTTTGTGCTGCCAACATCCGCTGCGCCGAGTATCCACCACCACCAGGTTCTGCGCCTGGGTACCAGGTACTCCACCATTGAACTGCTATAGGAATTATTAGGATAGTTAATGCTTCACTAGGATCGGAAAAATCTGGCAAAAAGGAAATCTTATTGGCGACATTTGGATTGGTTATAAGGCCTGACAATCCCCCTACTTCGGGAAGTTGTAACGCATAGAAAGCAGCTAGCACAGCCCCGATCATTGATATCCCAAATAACATGAGGTCTGTCATGAGAATCCCTCTCAATCCAGATGTAGCTGAGTAGATTAAGGTTGTGGCTCCTGCAACCAGAACAATCGTATATTTGTCTATACCCAGCAGCACTTCTCCGATCTTGATGGCAGATAAAGTGACCGATGCCATAATCATTACATTGAAAAATACTCCCAAGTAAATTGCTCTAAATCCTCTCAGAAAAGCCGCTTTCTTTCCACTGTATCTGAGTTCATAGAAGCCTATGTCGGTAATTACTCCAGACCGTCTCCAGAGCTTTGCATAGAAGAAGACAGTGCACATGCCTGTTATCACAAAAGCCCACCAAATCCAGTTCTGACTGACACCACCGTTACGAACTAAATCAGAAATAAGGTTAGGTGTGTCACTTGAGAAAGTTGTTGCAACCATTGATGTACCCAGTAGCCACCAAGGCATGGATCGTCCAGCCAAAAAGTATTCCTTAGTAGTGCTTCCGGCTTTTCGGCTGTATATGAGACCCAGAGATATGACCACGAGTCCATAGACGCAAAGCACGCCCCAGTCTAAAGGAGAAAGTTGCATAGATATTCTTAAGTATGTATCCGATTTCTTGGATGTTTCACTTAGGGGCCGAGTCTAGATTAACAGTGTAGTAAACTTGATGTAAAGGCGAGGTAATGTACAATCTATCCTTAGATTAGTACAATGAGGTCGTCTACTTATAGATTCTGATATTGGTCAGGACGTACAAGGTCTTTGCGAAGCTACAAGAACTATAGATCCGATCTTTCAAGACAAGAGAGTACTAAGATTTGAAAGAATTTTAAGATTATCAATCTACCAAAATTTAAAAGGAATTGACGATGAGATTAATAGGGATTTTTATGATACTATCAGGTGTTTTGGGTTGCGGTACTAACACTACAAACGTGTATGAAGATGCGGCTGAAGAAACCAGGTCGTATTTTGCTTCTAGATCTCCAGGAGACGCTAGTGTACCCCCATTCAGTGGAGCTGTGCAAATTGGTCCCACTTTGTACATATCTGGAACGTTGGGTTTGGAGGGGAATCAGCAAGTTCCGGAAACAGCTGAAACTGAAGCACGAATTGTTCTGGACAACATAAAGAGTAGCCTAGAAGAGGCTGGCATGACCATGGATGATTTAGTATATGTCGACGTTTTTAGTTCAGATGTTTCTGACTATGACGCTTTTAACGGCGTCTATAGAACTTATTTTGAGCAGGAATTCCCAGCACGAGCTTTTGTGGGCTCTGGTCAACTGCTTTTTGGAGCCAGGTTTGAGGTTAAAGCAATAGCGGTCAAGAGATAATGAGATTTTCAGATTGCTAAAAGTTTATTTTTAGATAGGATTCGGACAAATATGAGGCTTATAGGAAAGACCGAAAGAGCCCACGGAATAGTGGATGAAACAAACTTTGTTCTTCCGGCTTTGACACAGCCAATGTTAGGTAAGGATGATAAAGTTCCGATTCGTGCCTATAGGGTCACTTTTGGTGAAGGCGGAAGGACTTATTGGCATTCACATAGTGATACACAGATACTTTTCGGGCTTTCTGGTCAGTGTCTCGTGAGGAATCGTGCTGGGGATGAAGTCCACCTCCATCCTGGAGATATGGTTATTATTGAAGGGGGAGAGGAGCATTGGCATGGGGCATCTCCAGGCACTGATGGGGAACATTTGGCAATAAATTTAGGTTCTCATACCGAATGGTTGGAATCGTCAGGTTAAATCTATCTTTGAAGTAGGTGTGGAAGTGATAGGGATGGATGTACCTGAGCAGCAAGGTGTTGTAGAATGGTATGTAAAAAACTGCATCGCCGGGATGGTGGAATTGGTAGACGCACCGGACTCAAAATCCGGCGGGCTTAGGCCCTTGCGGGTTCGAGTCCCGCTCCCGGCACTCAGAATTTCTGTGATTTTTCAGTACTAGGTGTTTTGTTTGTAAATGGTAGTGCACTTCATCATAAGTGAGTAATTGGGTAGGTTTAGTTTTGAGTTGATAAATACGGGAGTTTTAGGAGGACCAATTTAGTTGGTTCGATCTTCCACCTAAGAAATGGTTATCGGAGAACAGATGGCGGAAAATGTGACTAGAGGTAAAGACACTCTAACGATTCGTGACAATCGCACAGGCAGTGAATATGAAGTAGACATTCTAGAAGGGGATGTCATTCGAGCAATGGATTTAAGGAAAATCCGAGTGAATGAAGATGATTTCGGGATGATGACTTATGATCCTGGATTTTCAAACACAGCTTCTACTCGCAGCACGATAACTTATATAGATGGATCTAAAGGGATATTGGAATATAGAGGGTACCCTATTGAGCAACTCGCTGAGAAGAGCACTTTCTTAGAGGTAGCCTATCTTATTTTGCATGGGGAACTTCCTCTGGCGTCCGATTTGGATCAGTTCACCTATGAGATCAAGAGTCACACAAACGTTCACGAAAACATCCGAAAAGTGATGAATGGGTTTCGTTATGATGCCCATGCCATGAGTATGCTCATAAGCTCTGTAGCAGCACTGGGCACTTTTTATCCTGAAGCTGGACAGGTGAGCGACCCCGAACTTCGACGAATGCAGATTCAGAGGTTATTAGCCAAGATGCCGACACTGGCTGCTTTTGCCTATCGTCATTATAAAGGTATGCCGGCTAGTTATCCCAATGACAAATTGTCCTATACTTCTAATTTTTTACATATGCTGTTTAGGATTCGTGGCAATCAAGAAGAGCCTAATCCCGTCTTGGAAAAAGCTTTGGACGTACTATTCATCTTGCATGCAGATCATGAGCAGAATTGTTCAACTACAGCAATGAGAACTATTGGTAGTAGTCGGTCAGATCCGTATTCAGCTCTTGCAGGGGCTATGGGAGCTTTGTATGGGCCATTGCATGGAGGAGCAAACGAAGCTGTTTTAAGAATGCTCCAAAGAATTGGATCAGTAGACAATATTCCAGATTTCATGGATGGAGTCAGACGTAAAGAAGAGCGTCTAATGGGTTTTGGACATAGAGTGTATAAAGCTTATGATCCGAGGGCCAGTATAATTAAAAAGACTGCTTCCGATGTCTTTGAAGTAACGGGCAAGAATCCATTGCTAGATATAGCCTTGGAGCTTGAAAAAATCGCTCTGAATGACGAATTCTTTGTTTCAAGAAATCTCTATCCTAACGTCGATTTTTATTCGGGTTTGATTTATCAAGCGATGGGTTTCCCAGTTGAAATGTTTCCAGTGCTTTTCGCAATCCCTAGAACTGTCGGTTGGCTGGCTCAGTGGGAAGAGATGCTTCAGGATAAGGAACAAAAAATATCACGTCCTAGGCAGATTTTCCTAGGCCCTGAGAGACGGGATTTTGTACCGATAGATGAAAGGTGACATGATTGCGGAAAGTATTTGTCCGTGAAATGATCTAATGTCCGCGGTTTCGGTCGATGTCTCATTCCAAGGTATCAGTGGGTTGATATCTTCTTATTGGATAGATGGGGTAGAGCCACTCTTGGTTGACCCAGGTCCATCGACATCTCTTGAAGGGTTAGAACAGAGTCTTGAAGAACTCGGGGTCAAGACTTCTGACATTTGTCACATTCTGCTCACCCATATCCATCTTGATCATGCAGGTGGAGTTGGTCATCTAGTTTCCAGGAATCCACAGATACAGGTGCATTTACATCCTGAAGCAGTTCCATATTTGATAGATCCTAGGCGTTTGGTAGAGAGTACCAGAAGGACTTTCGGAGATTCCTATGATCGTCTATGGGGAGAGGTGTTACCGATCGACTCCGATCGGATATGTGTTTGGGAATCTCCAGAAAAATGTCCAGTATCAAATATTCGATCGATGCCAACACCAGGTCATGTTGGTCATCACGTTTCGTATTTAGAGGAAGTGGAGGGTTGTCTGCTAGCGGGAGATGCTCTCGGAGTAATTTTTACTCACCAGGCTCCAATATATCCTCCGACGCCACCACCGGGAGTAGATGTTCCTATTTGGTTGGAAACCCTTAGAAATATTGAAGAAATTGGGCCAGAGAGTTTTGGGATTGCTCACTTTGGAATTCACCATGACTTCGAAGTGCGGGTATTGGAGATGCGAGAAAAACTATTGGCTCTTCATGATAGAGTCTGTGTTTGGCTGGATAATCCGAAGGGTTTTGGCCGAGAAGAATTCGAAAAGGAAATTCGTTCGGAGATGTCAAAGCATCTTCCAGCAAATGATGTAAACAGTTATTTCGATATTTTTCCTCCAGTCAGTGATTGGGATGGAATGCAATTGTATTTAGAGCGAAAGAATTTGAAAAAATCTTAGCTGAAATCCTTAGATCGTGGCGGAGATTTTCTGAGATCTTTTAGGTATCTATAGGATTCATCTATCTTTTTGGTCGATCCTTTGGTTCTATGGACAGCGAGCCTCTCTATTTCCGAAGCTATCACGTTTGAAACAGATCCTGTTTTTTGTAAGCGCCCATAAACAACCAAGAATGGTTCTATTATCAACACATGACGAAGCTTTTGATACAACCTGGGATTCACCACTACATTGATGAAACCATGCTCATCTTCCAATGAAATAAAAACATATCCTTTTGCGGAAGAGGGCCTTTGACGAGCTACGACGATCCCAGACACTTTTATATGCTGATGGTTTGACAGTTCCCACAGGTCCTTACTGAATGTTGTTTCGCTGTCCACCTCCTTGCGGAGTAAGGACAGTGGATGAACCCCAGAAGAGAAGTGAAGCATGCGGTATTCCATTGCCATTTGTTCAGTAGCTGTAAGTTCTGAAAACGTTATTGTTGAATCGGGTTCTACCAGCTGTAGCTCGGTTTGAATCTGTTTGTTCTTTATTGATCTGTATCCCAGTTTTTCTTTTGGCCCCAACCACAACCCTAATTGCCATAGGAGCTCCCTGCGTGTCAATCCGAAATCCTTAAATCCTCCAACTAAAATGAGATTTTCTATCGCCTTCCTTTTCAGTGGTCTAGGCATTCTCTGCAGGAATTCCGATAAAGATTTGAATGGTCCATGTTTTTGTCTCTCTGCTACTAACCTTATTGTAGTTTCTATCCCCCAGTCCTTTACTAAACTCAAACCGATTCTCAAGTCTGAATTTTCTGGGATGCATTTGGTTTGACTCAGATTAATGTTCGGGAGAAGGATCTCGACTCCCTGGCGCTGCGCATCTCTGCTTAAAGCATCTAGTGAGTAGAATCCCATAGGTTGGTTGTTGAAGAGAGCGACATAGTATTCGGTACTATAGTAGTGACGAAGCCAGACCGATTGATATGCTAACAAGCTAAATGCTACTGCATGAGATTTTGGGAATCCAAAACCACTGAATGCTATTATTTGTTGGAATATTTTTTGAGCTACAGATTTATCAATGTTTTTTGATTTGCAGCCATTTTGGAATATCATCCAGTATGATTCTATAGATTCCTTGGAGCGCTTGCGACTCATAGATCTTCGCAAGCTGTCCGCTTCTCCATCAGAGAAACCCGCTAAATAGCGACAGATTTGTAAGACTTGATCCTGAAAAACAATCACGCCTAGAGTCTCTCCCAGTATTTGTTCTAGGATGGGATGTGCGTACGGTATGGAATAGTCAGGGTTGTTTCGCAAGAGTTCTCTTCTTTGTACATACGTGTTAATCGCACCACCCACGATAGGACCTGGACGAACAATAGCGATCTGAATAGCCAAGTCATTAAGATTGCGAGGCTGTATGCGACGGCCCATTTGGATTTGTGCTCGACTTTCTAACTGGAATGTTCCGATTGTCTCTCCTGAAGAGACATGATCGTAAATTTTCTGGTCTTGGAAATCGATGCGGGACAGATTGGGAACATAGGAGTGCCTGTCAGAGATCAAATCGATGGCTTCATCCACTAGAGAGAGCATGCCCAAAGAGAGGAAGTCAATCTTTATGAATCCAGCGTCATTACAAGAATCTTTGTCCCATTGACAAAGAATTCGATCTCCTCGAACACTTGGTTCTAAGGGTACAATCTCTGTTAGGGGGCGACTCGAGACTATCATTCCACCAACATGTTGGGATATATGGCGAGGAAGACCGATAATATCTTCGATAAGTTGGTGGAAAACTTTCCATAGTGGAGATGTATTTTTCGCGGATAATTCCAAGATGGGTCGAAGAGTTTTGGAAAGACATTTTGTGGAGTGATGTTCCACTGAATTAGATATCTTTGTTAAAACTTCCCCTGGAATACCCAGCGCCTTGCCTACCTCACGAATAGCAGAGCGGGTTCGATATGTAGAGAATGTACATACTAGGGCCGCATTTTCGTGACCATATTTTTTGTAGATCTGGATAATCAGTTCTTCCCTGACAGCTCTTGGAAAATCAAGGTCGATATCTGGTATGGTTTCCATATCTTCGTTGAGGAAGCGGCCGAGGAATAGGTTTGATTCTACAGGATCTATGTGAGAAAGACCGACTAGATAGCAAATAATAGAAGACACCGAAGACCCTCGTCCTCTTCCTGGAGGGAGTCCGCTCTGGTCCCTTGGAACGCCTATCCGTAGCTTCGAAGAAACTTTTTCAGCAAGTTCTATGATTTCACTGTATACAAGGAAAAACCCAGCTAGATTGTGAGTGTCCACGAGTGAAAGTTCTTGGTAGAGTCGGTCTCGAGCTTCATTTATGAGCGACGATTCTTCGTAGTATTTTTCTAGTTGTGAGAGGCATTTTAGTCTGAGTAATTCTAGAGCTTTGTTTTGACTATTCCCACGAAAATTCGGAAAGGTATATCCGAGGTTTTGTGTAAGATCGAAGTCCGAACATTTTTCTGCGATCGTCAGGGTTTGCTTCAAAGCGTCAGGATAGTTTCGAAAGCGATAAGACATTTCTCTTGGAGAAGCGAGATAGAATTGGGAATTAGGACGTCTCCATCTGTGTGATCCATCTAGGGTAGTTCTATTTCGAATAGATACTAGGATATCTTGAATTCGACTTCTGCTTGAGTGATGGTAATGAACGTTTCCGGTAGCCACCAAGGGAATGTCGAAACGATCTGCTAGGAATCCAAGGTTTTTATTTCTAGATTTTTGTCCTTTTGTTTTATTGTCTTGAATTTCAATGAATAATTGATCCTGATCCAGAGAATTCTTGAGTTTCCGTAGAACTATTTCGGCAGTATTAAAGCTGTCTTCGAGTGCTATTGAGAGTGGCCCTTTATGGCATCCAGTGAGTATGATAAGCCCCTCTGTTTGAGTTATTAAAGAAGAGAAGAGAACGTGAGGGTAGATAGAGGTTTTTTTAAGGTGTGCTTCACTTATAATTTTGCAGAGATTGGCATAGCCTATGGTGTTCTTAGCCAAGATAGTTAAGTGACATCCTTCGGACAGAACATCACCTTCTCCATTGGGTGTAGTTAAAAGACGTAGTTTTTTAGGGATTTCAGGCATATCAAGAACGATGGTGATTTCGGATCCAATTATCGCTTGGATTCCATTTTTACGCGCTTCGTGTGCAAATTCCATGGACCCATACAGACCGTTGTGATCAGTTAGGGCTAGACTAGGATATCCCATTTTTGAAGCTTCAAGTACCAGTTCTTGGGGTTGCGAACTTCCATCTAAGAATGAAAATCCTGAATGGCAATGCAATTCGACATAAGGGTAGTTAGACATATGTATTCGGTTTTTGTTCGGGTGTAGAGAAAGTATAATTTGGCGGGTTGTTCTGAGCAATAAAAATCAATAAAATCTTTTTGAATTGGTCGGACAGTTAGATTGTGTTAAGGAAAGGAGATTTATGGACGATCGTATTTTTGTGGCTCTGTTGACAGATGTATTTCCAGCTGATTCAGATCACTTGCGGCTCAGGGAGTCTTTACTGAAAGCGAAAGATTCTGGCGCGACTTTAGCTGTTTTACCAGAACTTCCTCTTAACCCGTGGTCTCCAGCTACACGTGACTCTGTTGAAGAAGATGCAGAATCTGCAGGAGGTCCACGTCATCAGACACTTTCAAGGATGGCTTCAGAGGTGGGTATAGCTTTATTAGGAGGAGCGATCGTCACTGATTCAAAATCAGAAAAACGTTATAACACAGCGCTTTTTTATGATTGTAGTGGGGAACTGATAAGTCGGTATCGCAAGATTCACCTTCCCGAAGAAGAAGGTTACTGGGAAACCTCACATTATGTGCCTGGAACCGATCCACCAAAGGTTGTTTCTATGTCTGAAGTTACTGTAGGCGTTCAGATTTGTTCTGATATCAATCGTCCCCAGGGATCTCAGATTCTTCGTGCGCAGGGTGCGGAATTATTATTAGTCCCGCGTGCGACACCTAGTGAAACGTATAAGCGTTGGAGACTGATTCTTAGGGCTAATGCTATTATGTCCGAAACCTACCTCATATCTGTAAATCGACCTTTTTCTGAATTTGGAGTAGATATTGGCGGACCATCTCTGGCGATTGCACCTGACGGGGAAGTCCTTTTCGAAGGGACTGATCCATTGGTAGTCGTAGAAATAGATGGGAAGAAGTTGGAGAATGTTGAGGCTCAGTATCCAGGCTATCTTCCTCGGATGGTCGATTTGTATGCTCAGGGATGGTCTGAATTGATTGGTAATGAGTGTAAGAAGAGATGAGATCATATTTTGGATCAATAGGTTTGAAAGATTCACTGGCTGTACCATTTGTGTGATAGCAGATTTTGGAATACGGTGATTATCATTCCATTTTCTAAAACTAAGGTGAAGTAATCTCTAGATATCTCTTCTCGCCACCACTCGTCGTCGATTCTCCATCGTTCTCGGATAATAGAAATTCTTAAGTGCTTCCCATTTTTAGAGCGGTAATATGTTGGCATTCCATCCTGATCTAGATCGATTCGAGTGGGTAAGGGAGGATTAAGGATACGTAACCTTGTAATGCGATCATCATGTCTATTTTCATTCGAAAGGGGGAGTTCAGTCTTCATTATATCCTTCTATTTCAAAGATTTATGCAGTCAGTATGTGCAGATCTAAATTTCGATATTTAAGAGAGCGTGTCGTCGTTCTGGAATGCGTGACAAGGGATCGATTTCGACAATTCGATAAAGAGGAGAGAAGCCCATCCTCAATTTCATTTCTGTTATAGCTTCGCGTAATGAGGATGGAATTGTTCCTTTTGCTATTTTTTTATTATTGGGTACTTCCCAACGGTTTTTCTCGTGATTGAAAAAATCGTCTTGTAGTTCAAAAGTACAAAACTGAAAAAACTCCAGTGTTAATTTTTCTATAGGGGAAGTAGGAGGAGAGACGAGGATATTACTTTTAAGAGTGCGGTAGATATCTTCGTGAGATATTGAAGGGTTACGTAATATATGATTTAATGACCAAGATCCTTTTGTCCATAAACCTTTGATACGAATACCTTGGACACTCTGATTTTGATGTTTAAGATCTGCTAAGGCAGTTTCTAGTAGTTTCTTCAGAGATTTACAGAGAATTTCGACATTGCCGATTGGTGTGTGGAAGTCCATTGAATGCCGTATAGATTTAAGTGATTGATTGGGCTGGACGAGATCTATTTTTTCTCCAGTAGCCCATGTCCGTGCTATTTCACCTTTTTCCCCGAATTGTCTAACTAATGTTGGGGTGGGCAAGAGAGTTAGTTCGCCAAGAGTTCGAATGCCGAATTGTTGGAGGCGTCTCATTATATCTTTGTCAATTGGCAGGAGAGAGATAGGAGAAGGTTTCAAGAATGAAATTAATTTTTGATCTTCAACGATAACCGGTTTGTTAGGTCTAGCTGTTGTCGCTGCTATCCAAGATGCAAATTTCCCTTTAGCCCACCCAATTCTTATACAACTTACTAATGAATCGGGAAATTGATCGAACTGTCTATGTACATTTTCTCTTATTCGGTCAGATCCAAATTTATGAAGATGTTGTAATCCATCTACATTAACAAAGAATCGCCCGTTTCCAGCAGATTCTATCTCTGGGCTCAGGCGAGAGAGATTCCCCGATATATTTATTTCCATGCTATTGTAGTAATCGAGGTCTGGTTCTAGCGCTGTTAAGTTTTGGCAGAAGGAAAAAGCTTGGGAGACAGGTTGGTTTAGGTGGACTCCCATTTCTAGAGCTTCTTTCGAACACTGCCATACGGTTCGTCTGTTGATCTTTTTAGGATTCAAAAGGACGACAGGAGTGTTTTGTAGGTTCGGATTGCGTAGGATTTCCAACCGAATTTGAAGCATTGGAATCCAAACACACAATGTTTGTCCCTTTCCAAGTTTCTTAGTCATAAGATATTTATAGCATATACATATACCGAATAAAAACCGAAGATATAGAGTATCCTTCATTTTTTATTATCAGGCAAGTGGTGAATAAATAAAGATCTCTCTGGTCATTGGAATATCGTGAATCCCCGACTATCTTTTGGCGTTATTTAAGTCGATTTATTAAGTCGGATCGGCTGTGGAAACACATGGACAACATCATTTATTATGATTGTAACATAGGGAAAATGGTACTCAAATGAGTTCATCACCTTCGATTATCTATACTTGGGCGGATGAGGCTCCCGCTCTGGCGACGCATGCCTTTTTGCCAATTATCCGTGCATTTGCCAGTGCAGCTGGAATCCAGATAGAAACACGAGATATTTCTTTGGCTGCAAGGATCTTAGCTGTCTTTCCAGATTTTCTTGACGAAGATCAGAAGGTCACTAACGACCTTGGCGAATTGGGGGATTTGGTCGAAACTCCTCAAGCGAACATCATTAAGCTACCTAATATCAGTGCTTCTATTCCTCAAGTGAAAGCTTGTATTTTAGAGCTTCAGGCCAAGGGATACCGCCTGCCCAACTATCCAGAAAACCCAACTAATCACCATGAACATGAGATTAAGGGGCGCTATGATTCAGTGAAGGGGAGTGCTGTAAATCCAGTGCTTCGACAGGGAAATTCTGATCGACGAGCTCCTGATTCAGTGAAGGGGTTTGCGAAGAAGAATCCTCCTGCTATGAAAAATTGGCCGAACAAATCGGATACACATGTGGAGACAATGGATCTTGGTGATTTCCGTCACAATGAAGTTTCTATAACTGTAGCTACTCCAACTACTGCGACTGTCGAACATTTCGATTGTAATGGTAATAAGACGATCCTAATAGAATCTCTTCCTTTGGAGGCCGAAGAAGTCTTGGATTCTACTTTTATGAGTAAAGATAAACTCGTCGATTTTCTTAACAAAGCAGTCTCTGATGCAAGGAATAGAAAAGTTCTATTTTCTTTACATATGAAGGCGACCATGATGAAGGTCTCCGATCCTATCATATTCGGACATTGTGTGCAGGTATTTTTTGCAAGAATTTTTCAAAAATATGCCTCAAAGCTTACTGATTTAGGCGTGGATCCAAACAATGGACTAGGTGATCTCTTGGGTAAGATCAGCGATCTTCCCGAGGACGAAAGAATACAGATTCAGGATGATATAGATATTTGTTATCAAGATGGACCAGACATTGCTATGGTTGATTCTAATAAAGGCATAACAAACTTGCATGTTCCTAGTGATGTCATCATTGATGCTTCAATGCCTCCCATGATCAGAGATTCTGGAAGACTATGGAACGCAGAGGGAGAACTTCAAGACTGTAAAGCCGTTATACCTGATTCTAGCTATGCAGGCATATATGATGCTGTTGTTAAGGACTGTCAGAAACATGGCCAGTATGATCCCGCAACTATGGGTAGTGTCCCAAACGTCGGTTTGATGGCCCAGAAGGCACAGGAGTACGGATCACACGACAAGACTTTTGAGATTGAACAAGCAGGTACGGTTAGAATTTTAGATGAAAATGGCAATGTTTTACTCGAAAATAAAGTGGAGCAGGGAGATATATGGCGGGCCTGCCAAACGAAAGACGTACCAGTCAAAAATTGGGTGAAATTAGCGGTCCAGAGAGCTCGTGCTACAGGGGATCCAGCAGTGTTTTGGTTAGATTCTTCCAGGGCACATGACGCTCAGCTAATAAAGAAAGTACACAGATATTTAGAGGAGCACGAGACAGATGGGCTTCAATTAGAAATTCTTTCTCCTGTCGATGCTATGATTTTTTCCTTGGAGAGGATAAGAAAAGGTCAAGATACTATATCGGTTACGGGAAATGTTTTGAGAGACTACTTGACTGACCTGTTCCCGATTCTTGAGATAGGTACAAGTGCTAGAATGCTATCCATTGTACCTCTTCTTAATGGAGGGGGTCTTTTTGAGACAGGAGCTGGAGGGTCAGCACCGAAGCATGTCCAGCAGTTTGCGAAAGAAGGTCATCTAAGATGGGATTCTTTGGGCGAGTACATGGCTTTGGCTTCCTCACTGCAACACCTGGGGGATCAATTCGACAATTCAGCAGCTAAGATTCTGGGGAAAGCTCTAGATAAAGCTATAGGAAACTATTTGGATAACAGTTGTTCTCCTTCCAGAAATGTTAATGAGCTGGATAATAGAGGCAGCGTCTTTTTCCTTACATTGTTTTGGGCTGAAGCAATGGCTGAGCAAGAGCAAGATCTTGTTTTAAGTGACTATTTTAGACCCATAGCTAAGGCACTCAGTCAAGATAAAGAAGGTATCCTGAGCGAGCTGAATGTAGCGCAGGGCAGGCCTCAGGATATTGGCGGATATTATAAACCCGAAGTTGAGAAAGCTTCACTGGCTATGCGACCCAGTTCGTCATTCAATAAAATTATTGAAAACATTTCCCAACATGGATCTTCTATATGAACATAGTTCAGGTTCATTATAACCAGATTGTGGAGCACGCTACGCAGTTATTGATTTTGCCAGTCTATGAAGAAAATGACTCTACCTTTTCCAGCATTATCAATAAATGTGTTCCTGAAGTTAAGAAGATATTTTTGGAAGGGGATCTCACATCCAAACAAGGCAAGTCAGTACTTGTCTATCCAGGAGATGGCGTAGAACCTCAGCGCATTCTTTTCATAGGAATGGGTGGAAATAATCTTGAGGACCCAGAAGTATTCAGACGTTTTGGAGGTTATGCTGTGAGGGAGGCTGAATCCTTAGGTGTTTCCGAATTGGCGATCTTCCCTGGACCTCTCCAGGCAGAAGTAGCGGAAAAAAGTTACCAGGCACTGGTGGAAGGAATGGTGCTGTCAGCGTGGCATTTCAGTGAGATGAAAACGAAAGTCAAAGAGATGCAAGAAAAACCTCTAGAGAGAGTAGAAGTGTTGGTCAAAGAAGCGCATAATATACAAGCTGAGAAGGGAGTTAGGACAGGGAAAATAATTGGTGAAGCGACTAATTTTGCGCGGACTCTCCAATCGCGACCAGGCAATGTAGCTACTCCCACTCACCTTGGCGAAGAAGCCTCTCGAATGGCCAATGAATATGGACTGAAAGTCACGGTGATGGGTCCAGCTGAAATCAGAAAAAATGATATGCAAGCACTCTTGGCAGTTTCGCAAGGTTCTAATGAGGAACCTCGATTTGTGATTTTAGAGCATGAAGGGGGGAAGCAGGGCGAACCCCCGTTGGTATTGGTGGGTAAAGGTTTAACCTTTGATGCCGGTGGCATATCCATCAAACCCTCCCTTGGAATGGAGGATATGATTTTTGACATGTCCGGTGGAGCTGCTGTCATCGCTGCTCTTCAAGGAGTGGCTGCTTTGGATATACCAAAGAATGTCATAGGACTGATACCATGTTCAGAAAATCTAATAAATGGGAAAGCGATGAAACCGGGGGATATAATCGGTTCCAGAGAAGGGAAAACTATTGAAGTGATTAACACAGATGCTGAAGGCAGATTGATTCTTGCCGATGCTCTTTCTTATGCTCAGAGTTTAAATCCTGCTGCGATTGTAGATTGTGCCACACTAACCGGAGCAGTGGTAGTGGCTCTGGGTCATCATGCCGCTGCAGTGTTGGGAAACGACTCGGACCTTGTTCAAGAGCTAGAAACAGCAGGAGAACTATCAGGAGAACGATGCTGGCCACTACCTCTTTGGGACGAGTACCGTCAGCAACTAGAAAGTAACGTGGCAGATTTATCGAATATGGGTGGCAGATCAGCGGGTACTATCACCGCTGCTTGTTTTTTAAAAGAGTTTGTAGGAGACTTTAAATGGGCCCACCTGGATATTGCAGGGATGGCCTATGGCGAAGGCAAGCTTTCCTATCAGAAGAAAGGTGCTTTAGGGTTTCCTACCAGGCTATTGATAGAGTGGGTTCGGAGTCGGGAGGAGTGAATGTAAGTTGTCGGTCTTTCGATTCTTACAAACTAATCGGCGCAGTTGTGATTCTGCATTTCATCCCGGGTTCTCTAGTAGGTCAAATTCCAGATACGATACTTCCTGCTGGCGATACATTGGTTTCTGAAGTACAGATTACTGATAGTGACTCCCTAATGTCTTCGAGTGATTCTTTAGACCAGATTGTGAGGATTTTCCCTCAAATGGCCGACTTATTTCCTCCTTCGTATGAAGCTGGTGTCTGGCATTACAATAGGCAGGCTATACTCTCATCTAGCGCAATGACATTGGCAGAGTTGCTTGAACTTATACCTGGTACAATGGTCCTGAGAGGAGGAGATTACGGCACTCCTGAAACAGCTGTGTCTTTTGGACTTGGTTCTGGGCGTATAAAGATTTTTTGGGATGGATTGGAATGGACACCTCTAGATACAGGGGTTCCAGACCTTTCAAGGATAACCTTAGCTGGTATAAAAGAAGTTCGCGTCGAACGACGTATGACAGTTCTAAAAATAGAATTGATAAGCCTTGAACCGAATGAATCGATTCCAGAGACTGTAATTCAAGTGGGAACTGGAGATTTGGGGACCAATTTGCTTAGGGCAGAATTGACTCATCCAGATGTATTAGGAGGTGCATTGACGTTTGCTATGGATCGTCTTGAAACACGAGGACCCAATTTCCAAAACCGCGGATCTTTATCTGGAATTGCAGTCCGTTATGGACTTCATATGGGGGATAAAGGCGGATTAATTTTTGATTTGAAAAGTTCTACCCCCCAGAATGACAATGCCGATCTTGTGGGGAAGGTAAAAAGAAGCGATTGGAATATTCGGGGACGATGGCGTTTGCTGGAGGGGTTGGTTGGAGAAGCTTTTGTGGGTTCTTCTTCGCTGTCTGAGGATTCGAAAGAGCTAGCAAGTGATTATCAGGGGTACTCAGGGAAGCAATTAGGTGTCAGGGCCCATTACGAGATTGGTAATGTGTGGGCTTCGGGGAATGCAAGGATGTTTTCTGGATCCATCATGCGAGAGAAAGCTTACGATTTTAAGGTGGGTATCAATCAGAAAAATCTCTTGGCGCTCGAAGCTTCTGTACAGGGTGAATATTGGTCTGAGCAGAAAGTTTCATCTCTGGGCTTTCAGGCTGTTACAGCTCCTCTTCTGGGCTTTTCCTTTTTTGGTAGCTATGAAGATGGAACCGTAGGATCAGCATTTATCTCCGGGATCCAGGAAAGTGATATGGAGACTGATGCGCCGGAGATATTTACAAAAAAGAAGGGGAGTCGTTTAGGAGCGAATTTTTCCTGGGCTGGGATAGATATTTCGGCAGCCATGTTACAGTTTCATGCTGACTCTCTTCGTCCTTTAGGCTTGCCAATAGAACTGGGATCGGTATCACTGAAAGGTGGGGATCGAAACGGATTTGAAGGCGGAATAAATCTCCCCCTTCCAATTCGTGGCTTCAAAATCGAAGGCACGGGTCAAATATGGGAAGAAGAATCCTCATATCTTCCGAGAAGGATGTGGAAAGGCGCTTTGACTTATCATGGCCTTTTCAAGGAATCGGAGAACTTGGAAGTTTGGGCTAAGGCGGGTGTGATCGGGAGAGATTCGATGTTGTTGAGGACACTAGAAATAGATTCAAACCATCTAACAAGAGTAGCGGCGTTACAAAGATGGTTTGCACATATACAAGTGCGGGTGGTGACCCTTAACATTTTTGTTCGCTGGGAGAATATGTTAGGGAAGATTGATAACTACGATTTTCCTGGCCGAAAACAACCAAGATTTCGGACTATTTATGGGATCAAGTGGATTCTAAGTAATTAATTTAATCCCCCCATCCATGTTGTAAGATAAGAATAAAGGGTTGTAGTTTTACGGCTGCCAATAAGTTGGTGGTTGTAATCAGGATTTTTCATCACGAGGTGTTGCAATGATCAGGAGTATGACAGGTTTCGGACAAGCGGAAAGGAAGTTGGAGGGTTTTCTTTGTCGAGTAGAGATCAAGACAGTTAACCATCGGTTTTTTAACGTCAACTTCCGTCTGCCTAGTAATAGTGGCCGCTTGGAAACTGCCATTCAAAAAGTACTTCAGGAAGTAATCACAAGAGGACATGTGAACTATTCGCTGACTTTCCGCAATAGCGATTCTGAGGTTCGCCAGAATCTGCCTGTACTCGATCTTGAAAGAGCTAAGATCCACTGGGAGGCTTTGAGTGCTCTAAAAAAAGAATTGGCAATTACTGAGGAAATAGGTTTGTCTCATATAGTGGGAGAGAGTTTTCGAAGGAATAATGAAATGATCCCAATTGAAAATTTCCAAACAGAAGACATTGTAGAGTTGACTAGGGAAGCTCTGAAGGAGTTAATAGAGTTTCGGACGCATGAGGGATTGAATATTGAACGTGACCTGCGAGAACGCTTGATATTTTTGGGGGAAGTGTTAAAAAGTATTGAGAAAAGAGCTCCAGACCGTTTAGTCTCAGAGCGAGACCGCTTACAACGTTCTGTGCAAGAACTATGTGGCAGTGATGTGTTCGATCAGGATCGACTAGCCAGGGAAATAGCGATTTTAGCGGACAAATGGGATATTTCTGAAGAGACCGTCAGACTGCACTCTCATCTAGACCTATTTTCGTTAACCATGAATGAGAATACTTCTTTGCCGGCCGGGAAAAAACTGGGTTTTATTCTTCAGGAGATACTTAGAGAGGTAAACACTATTAGTGCTAAGGCGAATGATAGTGTTATCAGTAAGGCTACTATAGAGTGTAAGGAAGAAGTAGAGAGGATTAGAGAACAATTGGAGAATATAGAGTGATTGCAAGTTTTTCGGAGGCGAAGCCATTGATTGTTGTGGCTGGACCCAGTGGAGCGGGTAAAACCACGGTCACTAGTCGTCTAGTGGATCAAGACAAAAATTTTTCCTTCTCCATCTCTGCAACTACCCGATCTCCAAGGGGTAACGAAGTCGATGGCGTTGATTATTTATTCTTATCTCAGGATGAATTCGCCACTATGGTGAGTAATGGTGATTTTCTAGAATGGGCTGAAGTCCATGGGGAAAAGTACGGCACACCTAGAGATCAGCTAGATTCAGCATTCAGGTCAGAGACATCCTTGATCCTGGATATAGATGTCCAGGGTGCGATTCAGATCAAGAACCAGATTGAAGATGTGACCTTGATCTTTTTGATGCCCCCTTCCGTGGAGGTGTTAGTTGAAAGACTGAGAGGGAGAGGAACGGAAAAAGAAGAAAAATTGATAGAACGTTTACAAAATGCTCGGGAAGAAGTAGTCCTAGCAAAGGAATTCGACTACATGTTGGTCAATGAAGAACTTGACAGGGTGGTTGCTCAGATCAAAGAAATCATTACTGTAGAGAGGGAGACTAATCCGAAAGGGATCGACTTATCAAGTGAAATTCGCCAGTTTCAAACTGGTTTAGATATAGTTCTTGAAGATCTGCTAGAGTAGAATTAATAAAAATGGAGTTCGTGAATGCGTGTTTTTACACCCGACGAAACATCAGAGCACACAGGTAGCAAGTATCTTGGGGTGTTGGTGGCAGCGAGATACGCTCGCGAGCTAACAGCGCTACCCAGAGAAACTCTTCCTCTAGGAGAGGAAAAGAAGCTAACTACTAAATCTTTAGAGGCGCTGACGTCTGGTCAGATAGAGTTTCGTTTGGTAGGAAGGCGTAAGAGGGGATTGTAGCTTCCCAGATTGTATATCCAAATGATCATGGAGCGAATGTTGTGTCCACAGGCTTTCTTAGTCCCAGGCAACCCTGGCAGGGACGTCGTGTTGTTCTTGGAGTCACTGGAAGTATTGCCGCTTACAAGGCGATTGCCCTTGCTAGGTCACTCACATCTTTGGGCGCAGCAGTAGATACAGTTCTCACCGACGGGGCTAGACAGTTTGTCTCTGGCATATCTTTTGAGGGAGTTACTGGAAGGCAGTCAGCGACCGAACTATTTTCTGTAGATAAATCCGCCCTACACATCAGTTTAGGTATTGAAGCTGATGTTGTCTGTGTAGCCCCAGCGACAGCGGATTTTATAGCTAGATCGAGTCAGGGAAGGGCTAATGATCTTCTTAGTACTACACTTTTGGCCACGAAGGCTCCAATCGTGATTTGTCCTGCTATGAACACTAATATGTATACTCATCCACAAACCCAAAGAAACTTGAAATATCTGTCAGAGTACCTGTCTTATACTGTGGCTGGGCCTGCAAAGGGAGCGCTGGCATATGGAGAGAGTGAGGGTATGGGAAGGATGTTGGAACCCGATGAGATCATTGAAGAAATAGGAAAGGCTTTGGTCGGTTCTTCTCCTTTAAAGGACAAGGTAGTTTTAGTAACAGCCGGGCCGACTCAAGAATCGATTGATCCAGTTAGATTTATTAGTAATCGTTCTTCAGGACGGATGGGTTTTTCGATTGCTCAAGCTGCTCATCGGCTTGGCGCATCAGTGCGTTTGATAACAGGTCCAGTGGCGCTGCCAGATCCTTATGGTGTTGACACAATAAGGGTGAACAATGCTCATGAGATGCTGACCAGTGTTTCGGCATGGCTTCCACAAGCGGATGTGTCGATATTTGCGGCAGCAGTTTCAGACTATGGTGTTGAGAACATTCCTACTAATAAAATGAAACGTTCTGAGAACAAAGGACGATTTATTTTGGACCTGGTGGAGAATCCAGACATCGCTTTAGAAACAAAGAATGAGCGGAAAGCCAAATCCATTACCGTTGGTTTCGCTTTAGAAACAGAATCCCTTTTGGAGAACGCACGTGACAAACTTGAAAGAAAACAGTTCGACTTTATTGTAGCGAATCGTGCAGACGAAGAAGGCGCTGGTTTTGATAGTGAAACAAACCGTGTCACCTTGTTATTCCCAGACGGTGGGTATGAAGAAGTTCCATTGATGAGCAAACATCTTGTATCAGAAATTATAATGGGTCACATCTTGGAATTACTCAAAGATCGGCCATGACTCATGGATCGTCGCAGTTGCAAGTATTGATAGAATTACTGTCTCGTTCTAAAGATTTAGGACTAGGTGATATCGTGCTGGAAGGGGCGACTAGAGAAGAGATTTTATTTTCTGGCACTGTTGAAAAGAAGGAACTTAGAGTGACTAAACCTGAAGTAAAATTTGATCAGGAGCCTCTAGATAATTCTAAGTGGCTGGAAACTGTTTCGGAGATGGATTACGATCTTTTGGAAGAGACAGCGAAACATTGTGAAAAGTGTTCATTATGTGAAACTAGAAATGAAGTTGTTTTCTCTGACGGGCATCGTGATGCACGGCTGATGATTGTTGGGGAAGCTCCTGGGGCTAAGGAGGACCAGGCCGGGGTGCCCTTTGTTGGTCAGGCTGGCAAATTTTTGGACCTGCTTTTGGCATCGGTTTCTTTGTCGAGAAAGGACTCAGTATATATATGCAATGTGCTGAAGTGCAGGCCACCTAGTAATAGAAACCCATTACCAAATGAAATAGAGATGTGTACAGCGTATTTGCAGCAACAGATTGCTTTAGTAGCTCCAGAGGTTATTCTGGCTGTCGGGACATTTTCGGCTCATTTTCTGACGGGGAAGAAACTCCCACTCGGAAAACTACGCGGATCGACTTATTCATATAGAGGAGTGCCTTTAGTGATTACGTATCATCCAGCAGCGTTGTTACGTAATCCAGGATGGACACGTCCCACTTGGGAAGACTTCCAGCTTCTCCGAAAGATAATGGATTGAGGATAATGGAGACGATATCGAATGACAGATAGTCAAGAAAGAGAGCACCCATATTCTGCGGAGGCAGAAATTGCTGTTTTGGGTGGTATGTTGATCGATCAAGATGCTCTGATAAAAGTTATTGAAATAGTCGATGAGTCCATGTTTTATAGAGAGGGAAATCGTCGACTATTCAAATCCATGGTTACTATCTTCAGTCGAGGGGATGTAGTAGACCTCATTACATTGAAAAATGAACTGGAAAGCACTGATGAATTAAGTGCGGTAGGTGGAGGCGCTTTCCTTTCAGATCTCATCGATGCAGTGCCAACGGCTGCGAACATCACTTACCACGCTCAAATCGTAAAGAACAAAGCAATACTGAGAAGATTGATCGACGCCGCGTCTGGGATAATCAGAAATGTTCAAGTGCCAGGAGAAAAATCTGTTGAAGAGGTTTTAGATGAGGCAGAACAAAGTGTCTTTCAAGTGGCTGAAAGTCATGATCGAAGTGGTTTTGTCCGTGTAAAAGAAATCCTGCATAAGACAATGGAGAACATTGAAGAGATGCAGGATGCATCTGGTGGAATAACCGGATCTCCCAGCGGTTTTCCAGATTTAGATTTGATGACTACGGGATTTCAAAATGGCGATTTGGTTATTGTAGCGGCTCGACCAGCAATGGGTAAGACTTCCTGGATTTTAAATGTAGCTCAGTCTTTGGCGATAAAACACGAAACACCGGTAGCAATTTTTTCATTGGAAATGTCTAAAGAACAGCTTGTCCAGAGGTTTCTTTGTGCGGAAGGTCGGGTGGATGCTCAGAAGCTACGTCAGGGTAGAATGAACGAAGATGAGTGGAAGAATTTAGCGGTGGCAGCAGGACGTCTAAATACTGCTCCCCTTTGGATAGATGATTCTCCTGGGAGCACTGTCCTAGAAATGAGAGCGAAGGCCAGGCGTTTAAAATCTGAAACTAACTTAGGTATGCTCGTAGTAGATTACATGCAGCTCATGGCTGGCACTCAAAGAAGATCAGAGAGTAGGGTGCAAGAGGTCAGCGAGATCTCTAGAGGGTTGAAATCATTAGCTAGAGAACTCGATGTGCCAGTCATTGCTCTAAGTCAGCTCAGTAGAGCCCCTGAACAAAGAACTGATCGAAGGCCGCAACTATCGGATCTTCGGGACAGTGGATCAATAGAACAGGATGCTGATATCGTAATGTTTCTTTATCGGCCCGAATATTATTTCGGTCCTGTTGATAGGGATGGAAATTCTTTAGATGGGAAAGCAGAGCTCATTGTGAGCAAACAGCGGAATGGGCCAACTGGTACGGTCAACCTTGTGTTCCATAAATCCTTTACTCGTTTCGACTCTGTGGCACGGGCACAGGATAATAGGGCGGGGTCGGGGAACTAGCAGTTTTGTGATTGAATCAGAAGAGTCTAGGTGTGATCCACTGTTGGCGGATCTTCAAATAGGTGTGGTGATACCAGCGGCAGGGTCTGGCCAGCGTATGGGGACCAAGTATAAGCAATTTATGCATCTGGCTGGACGTCCCGTCTTAGAACATGTTCTGAATATGTTCGAAGATCAGTCTTGGGTTAAGGAAGTAGTTGTTGCTTTACCCCAGCCACAGCTTCAAGAACCACCAGTTTGGTTCAGTGAATACAAGAAGGTTCGGCGAGTTCCCGGAGGTAGCACTAGGAGAGATTCCGTTTGGAATGGTATTAAGGATTTATCTCAGGGATTGGACCTAGTTGTTGTACATGACGGTGCACGTCCTCTCACACCCCAAAGAACTTTTGCGGATTGCATAAAAGTTGCTTCTAAAGGTGTTGGAGCAGTATCTGGTGTTAAGGTTGTGGATACTCTGAAAGTCAGCAACAATGAACAAGAGGTACTAGAGACACTTGAAAGAAAAGGTGTTTGGAGAGCTCAAACACCTCAAGTGTTTCCATACGATGTGATATTCAGCGCCTATCATAAAGCAATTAAGAATGATTGGGATGCAAGTGACGATTCTGTCATAGTCGAAAAAGCTGGAGGCCACGTGAAGATGGTTGAGTCTTCACCGTTAAATTTCAAAATCACGGTAGCTGCGGATATGGATATGGCAGAATTTGTGTTCACTCACCACCGTTCTTGAAAAAGTTGAAGATACTAGACGCTAGGAATATGCTCCCATCGATTTTTCCGTTTAGTGATGTAACTAGACATATTGAATCAGGTGGAATGATAGTTTATCCGACAGAGACAGTATATGGACTTGGGGGGATGCCTGAGGAATCCGTCATCAGCAAGATAGTTGCCCTAAAACAACGTAGATCAAATAAACCCATGCTACTTTTAGTCCCCGACAGAAAATCCACAGAAGCATTAGTATGGACTCCGGAAGCCTCTATGTTGGCCGATGCTTTTTGGCCAGGTCCATTGACACTAATTCTATCGGATAACGACTATCGCTATCCTCAATCAGTCAGAAATTCCAATGGTGGTGTCGCTGTTAGAGTAAGTTCCCATCCAGTTGCAGACGCATTGGTTAAACAACTTGGACATCCCATTCTGTCTACCAGTCTTAATATGGCTGGTGACAAGCCTCTTCTGGACTTGAACGAGATGACTAAGCAGAGCGGGCTTGTGCTGGATGATAATTTGCTGGTATTAGATATTGGTCCTTTAGGCTATTCTTTGCCGTCTACGGTAGTAGATTGTTCTCAGGGAACACCCAGTATCATCCGGGAAGGTGCTATTTCGCTCACTGAAATAGAGCGAGTGATGCTGAAATGAAACAAATGTCCGTGGTTGGAGAATCGATGCTAAACAAGATGCTTTTTGTCTGTGCTGGGAATACTTGTAGGAGCCCAATGGCCGAGGTCATAGCAAGAGATTTGCTTGCGTCACGAGAATTGTTCGACGTGTGTGTTCGTTCGGCTGGCATTACTGCAGTTCCCGGGCATGAAGCCAATGTAAATGCTGTGCTGGCAGCTTCGAGTGCGGGACTCGATCTGAGCCAGCACAGGAGTGAAATGCTGGACGAGGACACCGTTAGGTGGGCGGACGCGGTTATTGTCATGGAAGAATACCAAATCAATTGGGTGTCAAGTTTGGGAGGAGGGCAAAAGGTGTTTGTCATGGGAGATGGTGTTCCGGATCCCTTTGGATGCGACAAACATACATACGATGAAGTATTTCGTATTCTACACAGTCTTATAAGCGATGTTCTGCAATCCTTGTTTCGAGACAATATCTCTGAAAAAAAGTTGAAATAAATATGGATGATCATTCTCTAGCAGATGACAGCTTCTTGCTGTTGGGAAATCCAGTCAGCCACTCATTGTCTCCCTTGATCCATAATGCAGCGTTGCAATATGCAAGGATTCCAAACACCTACAACGCTCTTCAATGCGGAGCTTCTGAGTTGGAGCCAATAATGAAGAGATTGTCAAATTTAAATCTAGGTGGCAACGTGACCCTACCACATAAAGAATTAGCCGCGAGAATTGTAGACCGATCTTCGGAAGCTGTGCTTAAAACAGGTGCTTGCAACACTTTTTGGACGAGAGATGGTAAGATTCTTGGCGACAATACAGATGTTGAAGGATTCAGGAGAGCATGTGAAATGTTTATGGGTACTTCCCCCAAAGGACTAAAGGTGCTGGTGTTAGGTGCTGGCGGGGTCGTAAGGGCAGTGTTGATGAGTCTACTGAGTAGTGGCGTAGGTAAAATTGTAATGCTAAATAGGTCTTTAGATCGAGCGAGGACCGTAGCCAGTCATTTCGATGATAAAAAGATCAACGTTGTTACGAGTAATGGGAATATAAGGGATTATGACTTTGATTTGGTAGTCAATGGGACCAGTTTGGGGCTAAGTGCTAAAGATGCTATTCCTTTTGATCTAGATCTTCTGACTAAACCGAGTAAAGTCATGGACTTGGTGTATAGGAGAGGTGATACAAAATTCGTTAGAGATGCGAAGGAGCGAGGACTGTCGGCAGTTGATGGCACGGAAATGCTGTTGCAACAGGCTGCCGTTTCTTTTGAGCTTTGGTGGGAAAAGGACGCACCTGTTGACACCATGAGAAGAACTTTAAAAAATATAGCTTCTGAATAATGTCTGCGTGTATTAAGGGCTGAGGGAATTGTGGTTTTTAGCATCTTGATTTTTGTTGGGTGAACCTGACACTGTATTATTTTCACTTTAGGAATAAAGAGGAGGTTGTTAGATGTCGATCCGGATTGCCATTAATGGTTTTGGACGAATAGGCAGGAATGTTGCGAGGGTGGTCCAAAAATCTGATCTGTATGATTTAGAAGTAGTTGCTGTTAACGATTTAACAGATAAAGATATGTTAGCCCACTTGTTCAAGTATGATTCAGTGCATGGGACTTACGATGGTGAGGTGGCTACAAGTAGTGAAGGGTTGGTTGTGGAAGGAAAGCTATTGAGAGTTTTTTCTGAACGCGACCCGAGTCAGTTGCCATGGAAAGAGCTTGGTGTTGATATCGTGGTCGAGTCTACTGGTTTGTTCAGAGAAAGAAGTGAGGCGGCTAAACATCTGGAAGCTGGTGCAAAAAAGGTAATTATCAGCGCTCCTGGAAAAAATGAGGACAAAACGATTGTCCTGGGAGTCAATGAGACCGAATACGACAGTGAGACGCATGATGTGATCTCCAATGCAAGTTGCACTACCAATTGCTTGTCTCCAGTAATAAAAGTTCTCAGCGAAAGTTTTGGGTTCGTACATGGACTTATGACTACTGTTCATGCATATACCAATGATCAAGTGCTTCTGGACGTTCCCAAGAAAGACAAGAGACGTGCAAGGGCAGCGGCACTTTCGATGATACCTACTACGACTGGAGCAGCCAAAGCCACGTCGCTTGTAATCCCTGAAGTAGAAGGTAAAGTTGATGGTATGGCTATTCGAGTGCCAACGGCTGACGTCTCCGTGATTGATTTAGTTGCTGAAGTGGAGAAAAAAGTGACTGCTGACATGGTTAACGATGCTATGAGACAAGCTTCACAGACTAATTTGAATGGAATCCTAGAAGTCTGCGAAAAGCCTCTCGTTTCAATAGATTTCCTTGGAAACACTCATAGTTCTATAGTCGATGCGCTGAGTACTAGCGTTATGAACGATCACATGGTCAAGATAATTTCATGGTATGATAATGAGTGGGGATATTCTTGTAGGGTGGTTGATCTGGCTGCATATGTGGGTCAACGGTTGTAAACAACGGATGTTTCAACTAAAGAAGTTTGTTTATGTCAAGCAATAAAAAGCTTCTACTGAGTGACGTTCCACCCGAGTCTATATGTGGACGCACTGTGTTAGTTAGAGTGGACTACAATGTTCCTTTGGACAGTCTCCGCCGAGTTGCAGATATTAGCAGGATTGAAAGAACCATCCCTACTTTGAAGTATCTTAGATCAGCTGGAGCTAAGATACTTTTGCTTTCCCATCTTGGCCGACCCAAGGGTCAGAGGGACTTGAAATATTCTCTCAGCCCAGTAGTGACACACTTGGAGAACCTGCTGGGCAAGAAAATCTTTTTCTGTCCTGAAACAGTGGGTCCTACCGTAACCGAAGCTATTTCGTCTTTGAAAAATGGAGACGTTCTTTTGCTAGAAAATACCAGATTCTGTGACGAAGAGATAAAAGGGGATTTGGATTGGGCGAATCAGGTTCGGCATGGTGCTGATATTTTTGTCAATGATGCTTTTGGTATGGCTCATCGCTCTCATGCTTCAACTACTGTCGTTTCGGAACTTGTAAAGGAATCGGGAGGCATAGCTGTTGCGGGGTTTTTGATGGACCGCGAAATCATGATCCTGGGAGAAGCTTTAACCCAACCAGATCGCCCTTTTGTAGGTGTTCTTGGAGGAGCAAAAATTTCTGGGAAAATTGACTTAATAGAAGCTATGGTACAGAGGGTGGATCGTTTGCTGATTGGTGGTGCGATGGCTAATACATTTTTTCTCGCAATGGGTCATAGTGTTGGCCATTCTCTAGTTGAAAAGGATTTTGTTAAGTGTGCTAGGGAATTGCTCGGAGAATTTGGAAACAAGTTGTTGCTTCCAGTTGACGTGATGACTGCAAAAACTATAGCTAAGGATGTCATTCCTACACTCCACGATCTTGAGACAATAGGTGAGTACCAAAGCGTTGTAGATATTGGCAACCGCACGGTGCGAATTTTCTCAGATGCTATCATGCAGGCGGAAACTGTGATTTGGAATGGACCTATGGGTGTGTTCGAAATACCCTCGTTTGCCCAGGGCACATTCCAGTTAGCGGAAGCGGCAGCACGAGCAGCTAGTGAAGGTGCTTGTGTAATATTAGGAGGTGGGGACTCTGCTGCTGCCGCCAAAGCTGCTGGTGTCTTGGAAAAAGTGACCCATGTGTCAACTGGAGGAGGGGCCACGCTAGAGTTTCTTTCAGGGAAAAAACTTCCAGGATTCGAAGCTCTCTCGGATAAGAAAGAAAAAGAACTGAGATAATGGGATGTGACAAAAATGAGCAATAAAACGATTGCAGCGAATTGGAAGATGCACCACGGTCCCCTTGACGCAAGAGAATTTATGGAAAAATTTCTACCCAATTTCACTGATGTAGAGGATATTAGGGTGATTTTCTTTCCGCCGGCTATTTCTCTCCAAACTGTTTCTGAAAAAATCCAAAAGCATTATGAAATCGAACTGGGGATACAAAATATTCATTGGGAAGGAGAAGGTGCTTTCACTGGAGAACATTCAGTAGGGATGGCTTCATCCATAGGAGTAGGTTTTGGGCTGATTGGACATTCAGAAAGGAGGCATCTTTTTGGAGAAACCGATATTGAAATCAAAAACAAGGTCGCAGCGGCCATTTCTGGAGGACTCACACCAGTTGTTTGTATTGGTGAAACGAAGGAAGAGAGATTGAGCGGAAGCACAGGAGAGGTCATTGTCCGGCAGTTGAGTGCGATCTTGCCCGAAATTCGTCAGGAGGGACCTGTAGATCTTCTTTTAGCTTATGAACCAGTGTGGGCAATTGGGACGGGCACGCTACCAGAGGCCCACGAAATTGAAGAAGCCCATTCCGTTATGCGAGAGTGGTTAAGTAGTGAAATTGGACCCGAGTGCTCCTCAGCGACACATCTGCTATATGGCGGAAGTGTCAATCAATATAATTCAGAAGATCTTATGAACCTGAAGAATGTTGACGGCCTTCTCATTGGAGGAGCGAGCTTGGATGCGGTCGGTTTCGCTAAGATCATTGAGTCTGCTAAGGTCTAGGCGAATCTGTTAGGTTGACACCAGTAGAGGGCCTTGCGACGTTTAACATTCAAAAGAATACCACACTAATGAAAGATACTTATGTATAGTTTTTTGCTGATAATTTTGTTGCTTGACGGAATCCTCTTGTCAGTCGTTGTTTTATTGCAATCAGGTAAAGGAGGAGGCTTGGCGGCTATGGGTGGTGGGTCAACAGCCACTGATGGTATACTCGCTGGTCGACAGGCTACTACTGTTTTGACAAGGACAACTTGGATCACGGGCACCGTTTTTATGACACTTGCTCTTGTCTTATCGATTATGTCTTCGAACAATTCACAGCCTGAGTCAATCTTACTAGAGGAATTGGCTCCTACAGCACCTGCTGGGCAGCCAATTCTTCCAACACTGGAAGAAGATACTTCTGGTGAAGATGAAGAGATGACTTCAGAGGAAGAAAACCCAGAACCTCAGTAGAGAACTAAAAGTTTTGTAAAATCTCGATAAATTCACTCCTCAGGGTGGAATTTTTGGAAAGAATTGTGGAGAAATTTTCAACCTTAGAATGGACTTGGCGGTCCTTTATGAGAAATGGTTCAGAGTGTCTCCATCTCGGAAAACATTTAGGGATGGGGAAATCTTTGTGAGCCGATTCGAAGTGCCCATGCCTCAAATGGGCGAATCCATAGCCGAAGGTACTGTCTCCAAATGGCTAATATCAGTTGGTCGTAGTGTTCAGAAAGATGAGCCCATATTGGAGATTTCAACAGACAAAGTAGATGCGGAGATCCCTTCTCCCGTGAGCGGGACTTTAGTCGAAATCTGTGTAGAGGAAGGACAAACCGTAGAAGTTGGGGTAGTCCTGGCCTATGTGGACACTGGTGGTGGAGAAGACAGTGAGTTCCTAGTTAAGAAGCAATTGTCACACGTTTTATCTGAAAATATTGATGTCAAATCAACAATTGAAGAATCTACGCTTGACCGCACTTTACCTGATCCACAACAGAAAAATGAAGAAGAAAACCTAGAATATGGACGATTAAAAAATAGATCTAGTCCTGTTGTGCGTAAGATAGCCGAGGAGCATGGAGTTTCGATTAAAAATGTTCCTGGAACGGGTCATTTGGGAAGGGTCACTAAGACCGATATTATGAGATACATCAACGATGCCAATATCCACTCTAGTCATACATTTTCAGAGGGCGATGCCATCTCGCAACTTGGCAAAATTGTAGATGCGGCGAAGCAGGGACAATACAATAGCGAAGTTGATATCTGGAATTCTTTTTATAGCCAAGTAGAACACCCGACTTACTCCGTCAGGCCGGGTGATAGGGTCTCCCCTATGGACAGGTTGCGACAACTTACCGCCGACCACATGGTCATTGCCAAACGTGTGGCTCCTCACGTGCATTCAACCGTTCAAATCGATTTCTCCTCTATTGATGAAGAACGCCAGAAGATTGTTCGGGACGGTGCTACTCGAGTGAGTTATACCGCTTTTGTCACTTGGGCTTGCTCTCGTCTTTTGGCTAGATTCAAGAACATCAATGCAGTTTTATCTGGCGAAGATATCATTGAGCGTAACAATGTAAATATTGGGATAGCTGTTGATT
This sequence comes from Longimicrobiales bacterium, assembly GCA_045561015.1. Lineage (GTDB taxonomy): Bacteria > Gemmatimonadota > Gemmatimonadetes > Longimicrobiales > Gaopeijiaceae. Next base: position 35,804 of record JBJKYO010000016.1, read on the forward strand.
TGGATCCTGGGCTCATTGTTCCTGTTGTCAAGGATGCGGACTCGCTTAATGTCACAGAAATATCAAAAAAGATTGCTGATCTAGCTGACAGAGCACGTTCTGGGAATTTGTCACCTGAAGAAATCCAGGAATCCACTTTTTCGATCACCAATCCAGGCATTTTAGGTACTTTATTTGGGATGCCGATAATTCCGAAAGGCACATCCGCTATTCTTGCGGTGGGTGCTATTGAAAAACGGCCTCTAGTTGTAGAAGGCAGTGACGACAGTAAGGATGAGATTGCAATCCGAAAAACCTCTCTGTTTACTTTGGCATTCGATCACAGAATTGTGGATGGTGCAGATGCTGCAAGGTTCCTACGGGAATTAAAAGAAATGTTGGAGGACTTTCCAGTAAATGCTTAGATTGAAGGTTATATTTGAGATTGTTCAGTGGGATTAGCCGGTCTTGAAATCAAAAATCTAGGGTTGATGCCCTATAAGGAAAGCCTTCGGATTCAAGAGAAATTAGTGCTATCCAGGCGGTCCGGGGAAGTCCCCGACCAACTACTAATGCAAGAACATCCCCATGTGATAACTGTGGGAAAATCTTCGTCAGAAGAACATATTTTAATGACGGAAGAACAGATCAGTGATTTGGGGATAAACGTTTTCAAGGTAGGCCGTGGGGGAGATGTGACTTACCACGGACCAGGCCAACTTGTGGGCTATCCAATTCTGGACCTGAAGCCTAATCGAAAAGATCTTCACCGCTATCTGAGAGACTTGGAAGAGGTACTTATAAGATCTCTCGCGGTTCTCTCGATCGAGGGAAGAAGAAGAGAAAAAATGACCGGTGTTTGGGTAGAGGGTAGAAAAATAGCAGCAATAGGGGTGCGCGTATCAAGTCAGTGGATTACTTCTCACGGATTCTCAATCAATGTCTGCAACGATTTGTCCTATTTTGAGACCATCGTACCCTGTGGAATTAAAGACGTCGAGATTACTTCAATCGCTAATGAACTAGGAACAAAAATAACGATTGGGGCTGTCACAAGAATTGTCGTGCAGGAATTTAGAGAAGTTTTCCACACAAATGTTGAATGTGATCCGCAGTAAAGGTATGTGAAGACTTTATTTGTGAGTCCAGTTGAGGTAGTTACTGTCGACAAGGCCATGTGAATCAGTTCCTGTCTTAGCAGCAGTAGTCGCAAGATGGTCAACGTATTCATTTTGCGAATGGCCATCGTGCCCACGAACCCATTTCCAGTCTATTTGATGGTTCGTAACTATTCGATCCAAGTCTTGCCAAAGAGAGAGGTTTTCAATCTTTCCCGATTTTCTTTTCCAATTTCTATTTTTCCAGGAGTGGATCCAGTCAGTTATTCCTTTAATTAGATATTGACTATCAGAAACAAAACGGACATTCCTTGGCAGGTCCCCAATATAGCTTAGACCGACTATTGCACTTTTCAAAGCCATTCTGTTGTTAGTGGTGTCAGATTCGTAAATCCAGTAGTCTTTCCGAACCAGGAGTCCCTTATACCAGTATTCTAGCATACCGGCTGCACCTCCAGGACGTTTAGAACCTTGGAACTGGTTGCCGAGACAGGATTCGTCAGCATAGATGGTGATCTTGGTTTCTTGTTCCATGTATTGGTTTAGTGCATAGAGGATGAAGACTAAAAATTGATGAGTGAAGGTAGGACGAGCAGGCCGTTTATGGAACCGATAGGAAAGATTTACTTGACGTTGGTCTGAGCAGGTCTACATTGTGGCCCAGGATCTAAAAAGATTTAGAGTAGATGAGGAGACAACCAGATGCTTAGTCGGAAAACAAAGAATCCTGTCTACCTTTTGTTGGAAGATGGAAAGCGATTCGATGGAGTTGGTTTTGGGTCTGCTGGAAGATCTATCGGTGAAGTGGTTTTTAATACTTCGATGACAGGATATCAGGAAATCCTTACTGACCCTTCCTATTCTGGACAGCACGTTGTCATGACGTATCCACTTATTGGAAACTATGGAGTGAATGAGATCGATGTTGAATCTGATGGCCCTAAAGTGGCCGGTTTCATAGTTCGCGAACTACCTGAAGTGTATTCTTCTTGGAGGGCTACGTCTTCCATAGAGAATTATCTCTTAACTAACGGTGTTGTGGGTATGGCGGAAGTAGATACTAGAGCTCTGACCAGGCATATTCGTTCTGCGGGGGCAATGCGTGGGGCTATCGCTTCAGCGGACGTGACAGAGTCCGAGTTGCTTAATTCAGTTTTGGATCACCCAGTCATGGAGGGTCTAGATTTAAGTGTTGCAGTCTCGACATCAACACCTTACGAGATAGAAGCCCTTGGAGAAGAGAATTTCCATGTGATTGCTTATGATTGTGGTGTTAAGGCCCACTCTCCTAAACTTCTCTCAGAGAGGGGATGTCGAGTTACGGTTCTACCGGTGGACACTCCCCTGGAACAAGTGTTAGCCCTTGAACCAGATGGTTTGTTCATCTCCAATGGTCCAGGCGACCCTGCTGCAGTGCGGAAATCAGAGGAGATGATTCTTGGAGTTGCAAATAAAAATGTTCCTATTTTTGGAATTTGTCTTGGACATCAATTGATAGCACGAGCTTTCGGCGCAGAGACATATAAACTCCCATTTGGTCATCACGGAGCTAATCATCCGGTTCGCAATATTGATCATAATACAGTAGAGATAACTTCTCAAAACCATGGGTTTTCGGTTCGTTTGAATGACAGTCAGGAGATATGTGGGGCTCCAGATTTAAGGTTAACACATGTCAATTTGTACGACGGTACAGCAGAGGGTTTGATCCATCGCGATCGGCCCGTGTTTTCAGTGCAGTATCACCCCGAAGCTGCTCCAGGCCCACATGACAGTAAGTATCTATTTGATCAGTTCGTGGAGTTAATGGAAAGATCGAATAATT
>JBJKYO010000017.1:0-12720 GCA_045561015.1 Longimicrobiales bacterium
CGTTTGCAACAAAGAATTCTTCTCGAAAGAAGGTTGGTGTCTCCAGAGCTTGTCGGCACTGAAGAGGATGGCCCGCCAAGTGGTTCAGCCCTTATCCTGGGGCCGAATGATGGTCTAAGTGTCATGGTGAATGAAGAAGATCATCTACGAATTCAAACAATGTTTTCTGGGTTGGCGCTTAGTGAGGCCTGGGATATGGCTGATGAGATGGATGAATTGTTAGGCGCAGTTATACCATTCGCATACCACAACGAATTCGGTTTTCTTACAAGTTGCCCTTCAAATGTAGGAAGTGGTTTAAGGGCTTCAGTCTTAGTACATTTACCTGGGCTGGTGCTCACTAACGAAATTGGAAAGGTTCTGGAAGGCATGGCCCAAATCGGTTTAACAGCAAGGGGATTGTACGGTGAAGGATCTGATGTAGTAGGAAATTTTTTTCAGATTTCCAATCAAACTACTTTAGGAAAAATTGAAGAAAATCTGGTCGATCATCTTGAGACTATGATTCGAAGAGTTATAGGATACGAACACGAAGCAAGGCAAGTGGTCATGAAGGACGGGGCAAATATTACTGAAGACAGGGTGTGGCGAGCATATGGGCTCTTGAAACATGCTCGTTCCCTGTCATTTGCTGAACTGATGGGCCTTTTGTCCAGAGTTCGGCTGGGAATAGGGCTGAAACTACTTCCAGATATAGGGGTATATACACTGAATAAGATTATGTTGTTCACGCAAAAAGCACATCTAGAAGAAGCTGCTGGAAGGCCATTGGCCCCCGCAGAGCGGAATTTATACCGTGCTACTTACGTGAGGAAAGCACTGAGTATCAAGGAAGCCTAAGGAAATACTGAGGAAAAAGCCTCATTGGTATCTTATAGGTAAAATACGGACATCTTAATATGAATTATAATTTTACAGATAGAGTCAGAAAGGTCCTCTCGCTGGCGAAGGAGGAAGCTGTCAGGCTCCTACATGATTATGTCGGAACCGAACACATACTGTTGGGATTAATTCACGAAGGCGGCGGCGTTGCCAGCGCTGTTCTTGAGAGGCTAGGAGCAGATTCTGATGAGATCCATCAGTCTCTACAAGAATATATAAAAAAGGGAGATACGGCTCCAAGCGCGGATGATCTTCCATATACCTCCCGATCTAAAAAAGTTCTAGATTTAGCAATGGGTCAAGCTGCCGAAATGAACCATTCTTACGTAGGGACCGAACATTTGCTAATGGGGCTGGTCCTGGAAGACAAGGGAATAGCCGGTCAGGTATTGCAACGATCCGGTTTAAAGGCCGATCAAACAAAGAAAGAAATATTGGAAATTCTAAGGCCCCATTCGGAGGCTACAGTCCAAGAGGGTGGCGCTAAGATTGGTAAGGAAAACGCGGGATCTGGCAAAGATAAAAAATCCAAAACACCAGCTCTGGATCATTTTTGTCGAGATCTAACTAAATTAGCCAGAGAAGGTAAGCTGGACCCCACTATTGGACGTCACACTGAAATAGAGAGAACTATAGAGATTCTTTGTAGACGAAAGAAGAATAATCCAGTACTCATTGGCGAACCTGGTGTAGGCAAGACTGCATTGGTAGAGGGTCTTGCCCAGCTTATCGCGGGAGGTGAGGTAGCTGAGCTCCTCAAGAATCACAGAGTACTTTCACTCGACATGGCCGCACTCATAGCGGGTACCAAGTATCGGGGGCAGTTCGAGGAGAGGTTAAAAACAGTAGTCACAGAAATCTCAGAAGATAAGGGCGTCATACTTTTTGTTGATGAGTTACATACCTTGATTGGTGCTGGGGCAGCTGAAGGAGCAATTGATGCTTCAAACATGCTCAAGCCATCTTTAGCTCGGGGTGAATTACAGTGTATAGGGGCCACGACACTCAGCGAATATCGAAAGCATATTGAAAAGGATGGTGCTTTAGAAAGACGTTTCCAGTCGATAGCTATAGAACCGCCATCTACTGAGGAAACATTTGAGATACTCAAGGGGCTGAGGAAATATTATGAAGCTCATCATAGGATCGAGATTCCCGATGAGGTATTGAAACATGCCGTCAAGCTATCAGATAGATATATCACTGACCGCTTTCTTCCTGATAAGGCAGTGGATGTAATAGATGAGGCTGGGTCTAGGGCCCGTATCAGAGCGCAGCATCCTCAACCAGTAAATGAAAAACTTGCAGAGGAATTGCAAACAGTGCAGAGGTCTAAAGATTCAGCGATTAGCGCACAGGATTTTGAAAAAGCAGCGGAACTTAGAGATATAGAAAAAGGTGTTCAAGCTGAAATACAAAGTGAGCGACAAGAGTGGGAACAAAAGCAAAAAGATTACCGTCCCATCCTTAAATCTGATGATGTAGCGTTTATAGTTGGCAGGTGGACAGGAGTTCCCGTGACTCGAATGAAGGAAGATGAGACCGAGCGCTTAGTGCATATGGAAGATGAAATAAAAAAACGTATCGTGGGACAAGAAGATGCGATCGTTGCGATATCACGAGCAATACGAAGGAGCAGAGCTGGACTAAAGGACCCGAGACGTCCTATTGGTTCGTTTATTTTTTCTGGTCCAACTGGCGTGGGTAAAACAGAACTGGCACGCTCATTGGCAGAATTTCTTTTCGACGATCCAGACTCACTTGTTAGGATTGATATGAGTGAATATATGGAGAAGTTTTCTCTTAGTAGATTAATAGGCGCGCCTCCAGGTTATGTGGGCTATGAAGATTCTGGTGTATTGACAAAAACCATAAGGAGAAGGCCTTACTCAGTGGTGCTACTCGATGAGATCGAGAAGGCCCATCCAGAGGTCTTTAATATTTTGCTGCAGGTGCTTGATGAAGGGCATCTGACCGATAATTACGGCAGGACAATAGATTTTAAAAACACTGTCCTGATTATGACTTCCAATTTAGGTAGTCGAAACATCTCAAAAGGAGCCAATCTCGGATTTCATGGGAGCGATACTAAGACTTCTTACGAAATCATGAAGGGAAAGGTCAATGACGAGATTGAAAGGGCCTTTAATCCTGAATTTTTGAACAGAGTTGATGAAACTATTGTCTTCCATTCTCTTTCAAAGCAAGAGATAGGCGAGATTGTACATATTCTAATGGAAGATATTGAGGAAAGACTGCAAGAGGAGGGTCTAAAGATTTCTTTGACAGAATCTGCGGTGAGTTTTCTGGTCGACAAGGGTTATGACGAAAAATTCGGTGCGAGACCATTAAAGAGGGCTATCCAAAGGCATTTGGAGAATCCTTTGTCAGAGGGGATCCTAGGAGGTGAGTTCTCTGCCGGAGATGAGATACTAGTTGACCTGGACGAGGGGAGTTTAGGGCTTTGCATGGATGTTGCCACGCAAAGCAAACTATAATAAGGAGCACCCCAGTGGTTTCTAATACAGCGCTGAGAGGTCATGCAGGTTTCTGGGCGACGACCTTACTATCCGTCTCTCTGGTAATCAGTCCTACAACCCTGGCGGCGCAAGAACCTCCTGACGGCCCGATAGTCATTGATTCCATTGCAGTCAGGGGTAATCTTCGACAAACAGATCAAACTATCATGGCGAGCGGCACACTGAATGCTGGTAGCGCATACACTATTTTTGACATCCAAAAGGCAACTAAGTCGCTTTGGTCAACTGGCCAATTCAAGGACATTACAGTTCACGTTGAAGGTGAGGTCGGTGAGGGGGTAACACTCGTATGGGAAGTGGAGGAGCAAGACCTAATGCGCAATGTTGGAATCCTAGGATTAAATAGTATAGATCCAGACCAAGTCATGGATACTACAGCGTTGAAACCTGGCCAGCCATTTTCGGCCAGTGCAGTTTCCGAAGCCAAAGCATTCATAAGGCAGGAACTGGCGTCAAAAGGGATTCCATTTGTCAATATAACGGAGAGAGTGGAAGATATTTCCGGCAGAGAAAAGGAAATCCTTTTTTTCTTGGAAGTTGAAGAGGGCTCCAGGGTTACAATAGCTGACATCTCAGTCAAAGGTAATTCAGTTTTTGAAGTGGATGAACTAAGAGGAGCAATGGCTGTGAAGGAAGAGGGATTTATGTGGTGGCGTGGTGGAATCTATGATGGGGACAAGCTTACTCAAGATTTGACACAAAACCTACCAGCTTTCTATGCCAGCAGAGGTCACTTGGATTTTAGGGTTTCGCAAGACACATTAGTCATCGACCCTGAGACAGGAAAAACCCGCTTAGAAATCACAGTTGACGAAGGTCCAGCCTATCATTTGGCCTCATTCTCGATTTCGGGGAATAGAGAGTTTTCCCAGGAGGAGTTGTCAAGGAGATTCTATGGCTCTGAAAATAGACTAGTTGATAACCCAGAAGAGCTCCCTGTTTTTGATGCGGGCCACTTTGAAGCCGTCACCTCGGAAGTCAGTCAACTTTATCAGAATGCTGGGTTTTTGTTTTCTCAAGTAATTCCCTTCATAAATCCAGAACCACAGGTAGATGGAGAGGTCAGAAAGGTCAGTGTTGGCTGGGAAATTAGAGAAGGGAATCCTGCGTACGTATCTCGAGTCAATATCCAAGGCAATGACTATACTCACGACGCTATTATCAGGGATAAGATATTTATCCTTCCCGGTGATGTCTATTCACAGGAAAGGGTGATAGAGAGTTTTCAGAGCATTTCATCTTTGGGTTATTTCGAAGTGCCCATGGAAGTGCCTTCTATAGATCCCAATGAAGCTGGGGATGTTGACATAACCTTCAATGTCACGGAAAAAGCCACTGGAGCATTGAATTTTGGGACATCAGTCGGTGGCTATCAGAACGGTTTGTCTGGTTTTATAGGGTACGATCAACCCAACCTTTTTGGGAAAGGAAAATCGGGTTCAATGAGATGGGACTATGGGACCTACATGAACAATCAGAATCTCAGCTATACAGATCCCGGCATTTTCGAATCACTTGTAAGCGGCTCATTACAACTGTTCAATGCAAGAGATAGGTTCATAAGTTTTAGGTCTGGCAGAAGGAAGAAACTTGGGGGCATGATAAGATTTGGATTTTTACTGCCCAATGCTCGTTTCACCCGTTTATACACTGGATATGGTATTTCTCAGACCAGCTTGAAACTTATGGGGGGTACACCTAATCTCGACAATTCTCTTTTCGGGAGGCCGGATGCTACGCAGAGCACATTTTCAGTTGGAGTCACACGCAATACCCAAAATCATCCAATATTTCCTACTGCGGGTTCAAGGCAAGCGGTAAATTTTGATTTCACTGGAGGCCCCCTGGGGGGAGACGGTAAATTCATTAAAAGCACTGCTAGTGGAAGTTGGTGGGTTCCCATTGGTGTAGCTGGTGGCAATCCAGATCAGCCGGGCAGTGGGACTACATTTGCTTTGGGTACGTCTCTTAGGTTTGGAGCTCTAAAGGGAAATAGTGACCCTTTTCCTTTTGACCGGTTTTGGATGGGTGGAGTCCAGTTTGGTGAGACTCTCCGCGGCTATGACGAAACCACCATCACTCCGCGAGGATATTTTGAGGATCGATCATTAGAGATTTACGATATCGATAGGATGGGCCAGGCCTTTATATCTGCGACAGCAGAAGTAGCGATGAGGCTAGGGAGCCAGATGTCTGCCTCATTGTTTGTAGACGCTGGTAATGTGTGGAATTCCTTCCAAAAAATAAACCCAGCTAGGCTTTATAGAGGTGCTGGCCTCGGGTTACAAATAGTCACACCATTTGGCCCGATTGGGATCGATTATGCCTATGGGTTCGATAAAGTTGAACCAGGATGGCAATTACATTTCCGCCTGGGACCAGGTGCTTAAAAAGAGGAGAAAAGTAACCATGTTAAAAACTAGTTGGACTGCTGCGGTCATCCTTTTGGCAACCTTGACACCGTTAGTGGCTTCAGGCCAGAGTGATTTGAAAATCGGGTATGTGAATGCCCAGGCAATAATAGCAGAGAGTCCCGAGGCTGCATCAGTTGAAGAGCAATTCCAACGGGAAATGGTTCCGTGGGAAGGTGAGCTTCAATCTCTCCAAGTAGAGTTAGAAAACTTGATGCAACAATATCAAACTCAACAGACTACTATGACCCCAGAGAATCGTGCTGGGAGAGAGGAGCTAATATTAAGGAAACAACAAGAATTCCAAAACAGAGCACAGGAAATTGAATCGCTGGCCTCGAACCGCCGACAAGAATTAGTACAGCCCTTGATGGAAAAAATTAATTTGATCATTGAAGATATTCGGCAGCAAGGTAATTACACCTTTATATTCGATTCGTCCGCTGGAGTATTTCTCTCTGCAGATGAGTCGTTTGATTTGACGGAAGAGGTGATTCAAAGGCTGGGGGCCGGGGGCCTGTAGTATTGAGTAAGAAACATAAGAATCCAACGCTCTCGGAGTTGTGTGACTTGGTTTCAGGAGAAAAAACTGGAAACAGCTCCTTGAGGTTTACTGGAATAGCTGCTATTGACTCGGCCAAAGAAACTGAAATAGGAGTTTTGGTTGAACAGAACTATTTGAAGGAAGTAGCTACTACAAAGGCAGCGGCCTTGATAACTTCGAAAGAATTGGCAACTGAATTACCGAATGACTTGTGCTATATAACTGTAGCGAATCCCCGGAAAGCAGTCGCCGATTTATTGAAATTCTTTGAATTTAAAGAAGAAGATCTGACAGGTGTACATCCTACGGCCGTAATTTCTGCAGATATTCAGACTGCCGCCGGTTTTTATGCGGGTCCCTATGTAGTTGTCGAGTCAGGTGTCACAGTTGGGAAAGGGGTCAAGCTACACCCACACGTAGTCATACAGAAGGGATCTCTGATCGGTGATGACGTTGTGATTCATAGTCACTGTGTAGTCCACTCACATGTGCGAATAGGCAATAGAGTGATTATTCAATCTGGATCAAGGATCGGCGCGGATGGATTCGGTTATGCAAAATCGCAGTCGGGAATGGTCAAAATTCCACATCAAGGTGGCTGCGTTCTGGCCGATGATGTAGAAGTGGGGGCGAACACCTGTATTGATCGAGGTTCACTGGCAGATACTGAAATACACAGAGGAGTCAAGATAGATAACCTCGTGCACATAGCTCACAATGTTGTTATTGGAGAGAACAGCCTGATAGCCGCACAAGTTGGCATCGCTGGGTCGACGAAGGTAGGTGCTGAAACCATTTGGGGAGGACAGTCAGGTGCGGCAGGCCATTTGGAAATAGGCACTGGCACAGAAATCGCAGCAAAAGCGGGGGTCACCGAAGACAGTGAGCCCAGTAGTAAGCTGGCTGGTTTTCCAGCGAGGAAATTGAAAGCGTTTCTAAGAGGGCAAGCGCAGTTGGACCGAATTGAACAACTGAAGACTCGCATTAGTAAGCTCGAAAAGAAACTGAAAAAATAGACGGGAAAGAAACGGATCTGAAAGGATTTATCTATGAGGACTTCTAGGTGAAGCAAATCAATGAGTCAGATTAAGCAACAAACCATAGCAGGCCAGTTCACACTGGAGGGAGTAGGGATACACTCCGGTGATGCCTCACGGTTGACAGTGAAACCCGCCAGTGAAGGAGGTATCAGGTTCAAGCGGATGGATATTGATGGTAATCCTGAATTTCCAGCAGATCTAGATTTTGTACAAGAAACCGATAGAGGAACCAACTTAGGTGCGGGTGAGGTAAGGATTATGACAGTTGAGCATATCATGGGTTCACTTATGGCTTCAGAGGTAGATCATGCCCTCATAGAATTGTCAGGAAATGAAATCCCAATACTAGACGGCAGTTTTCAACCATTCTGTAATGCCATAACCGCTGTTGGCCTTAGGAAATTATCGAGCAATGCGGAAGTGTTGCACATCAGTCGCAACTTGGATATAGAATGTGATAGTGGTGCTACCTACAGAGTCTCGCCAGGTATTAACTTACAAATTTCAGCCCAGATCGACTTTGCACACAGCGCAATTGGAAGGCAGAGTGGTGTATTCAAGATAAATCCGAACACTTTTGGGAGTAAAATAGCCGCAGCCAGAACGTTCGGATTTGAATCCGATGTGGAATACCTAAGGGCAAGAGGACTGGCTCGTGGAGCTTCATTGGAGAATGCTATAGTTCTGGGTGACACAGGTGTCATCAATGGACAACTCAGATTCAAAGACGAATTTCTGCGTCACAAGGTTGGAGATCTATTAGGTGACTTGGCATTGATCGGAAAAAGAATTAGAGCGAATATTTCTTGTGAAAAACCAGGTCATGAAGGTAATATTAAGATGGCAAGATTCTTAAGGGATAGGGTTAAATCAAATGACTGAATTATCACGGAAGAATAAGTCAATTCAAATCGGTGAAATCATGAAGTACCTTCCTCATAGGTATCCCTTTTTACTGATCGATAGAATTGTAGAGTTTGATTCCGGAAAAAGTATAGTTGGACTTAAAAATGTCACCATTAATGAGCCTTTTTTTCAGGGGCATTTCCCAGAACATCCAATTATGCCAGGCGTTTTAATTCTTGAGGCTATGGCTCAGGCTGGGGGGCTTTTATTAATGGATACTGTTGAAAATCCTCAAGACAAACTCGTGTATTTCATGTCAGCAGACAAAGTCAAGTGGAGAAAACCTGTGGTGCCTGGAGATCAATTACAATTCGAAGTGCAAATGGTTCAATCAAGACCTACTGTTTGTAAGATGAAGGGAATTGGCCGAGTGGATGGAGAAGTGGTGGCAGAGGCCACACTCAAGGCGAGTATCGTAGATAAATGAAGGTCCTCTGAAGAGGAACAAAAGATGACAAGGCCAAACTCCTTATGGCATCCTACGGCAGTCATTGATCCAGGAGCCATCATCGAAGAACGAGTGAAGGTGGGCCCATTCGCCGTGATCGGTCCGGGTGTTTCTATAGGCAGTGGAACGAGTATCGGTCCCCACGCTGTTGTGGAGAGAGACACTGCCATTGGAGCCAATTGCAAGATTTACGCAAGTGCTGTTTTGGGGGGTGATCCTCAAGACCTCAAGTACCAGGGTGAGGAATCTAGTTTGTTCGTCGGCACCGGCACTACCATAAGGGAGTTTGCCACTTTGAATAGAGGAACAGCCGCTTCGGGGGAGACAAGGGTTGGTAAAGAATGCTTAATAATGGCCTACGCACATATTGCACATGATTGTATTGTTGGGGATAAAGTGGTTGTATCTAATGCGGTAAATATGGGGGGTCACGTAGAGATTGAAGAAGGAGCTGTCATTGGAGGCCTCACAGCAATTCATCAATTCGTAAGAATAGGAAGGCATTCATTCTGTGGGGGAGGCTCACGAGTTACTCAGGACATACCTCCCTTTATGAAAGTTGCTGGCAATCCTGTGAGGCTCTACGGATTAAATAGTGTTGGATTGAAACGAAAGAATATGTCCGAGCAAGCATTATCCAGTCTGCGTAAGGCCTACCAAGACCTGTTCCAATCCAAGATGAACATAGGCCAGGCCCTGGAATACTTGGAACAAACAAGTAACCTCACAAATGAAGTGAGCGAACTTGTACATTTTATACGTTGCAGCAATAGAGGTATAGTTACGTGAGGGAAGAGCCCAGACTCGACGGGCCAAAAGAAAAACTATTCAAGGTGTAACAGTCATGTCTTTAATTAGAGTGAGACGTAATCGAAAGAAGAATTGGATTGACCATCGAAAAGGTTTGTCATCTAAGAAACTCGCTTTTTTGCTAGTGATACTAATAGTCTTTATGTGGTACTTAGGTATTCGGTTTTGAGTGAATTGCTTAGTTGAAACCTCCCACTATACTCCTACTTGCTGGTGAAGCCTCTGGTGATAATTGGGGTGCAAATCTAGCTGCAGATATTAAGAGACGATGGCCTGACAGTGACCTCCTGGGTATGGGTGGACCACTGATGGAGGCCCAAGGTGTCGAATTGGTCGAAGACATATCTAGACTGTCAATCATGGGTGTTGGCGGGTTAATTGGGAAACTGCCATTCTTTCTTTCTCTTAGACGAAAACTGTTAAAGATTTTAGTCGAAAAAGAGGTTGACCTTGTTGTCGCGATAGACTTTGCTGGCTTCAATATGTCAATCATTCGAGATGCACATCGGAAAAGTATTAAAGTGCTCTATTATGTGGCCCCTAAAGTATGGGCTTGGGGCTCCAATAGAACTAAAAGCTTGATCCGATTAGCGGATCACATAGCCGTGATTTTTCCATTTGAGAAAGAGATTTGGGAAAAAGCAGGAGGCCGAGTCACTTTCGTAGGACATCCAGTGTTAGACCACCCACGTGTGTCCGCGAGAGATAGGAAGAAATTTTGCGATAGATGGAATGTGGATCCGGAACGGCCCATCTTAGCTCTTTTCCCCGGTTCCAGGCCCCAGGAAATTTCGCGACATTTGGACTTGTTCGTTGAAACGAGCCGCAGGATTAGGCAGGCTTATCCAGAGATACAGATAGTAATAGGAAGAAGCCCATCCATAGACCGACAAAGGTTGCAGGTTGACAATATTGTTGTTGTGGATGAGGGAAGATCACTATTGGCACATAGTAGGGCGGGTTTGTTGAAATCAGGAACGGTAACCCTAGAAGCTTGCCTGGCAGGAACACCCTTTGTAACAGTTTATAAAACCGATGTTTTAACTTGGTTACTGGCAAAACAAATTCTAAAAATCGAGCATATAAGCATTCCAAATTTATTGGGAAATCAAAAACAAATTCCCGAACTCCTTCAAGGGGACGCAACACCAGAACATTTAGTAAAAGAATTGACACCACTATTGGATACTGAAAACCCAAAATACCGCGAGACACTTAGTTATTTCGAATCTGTTGCCGAGTGTTTAGGTGGAGCTGGTGTTGCACGAAGAGTAGGCGAAATTGTTGAATCACTGTTAAGGGATAAATGAATAGTAGGCTGGCTGTGGGTATAGTTTGTTTCTTTCGCAATTATTGGAGGGGCGGATTGGGAATCTGGGGCACAGTTTTGGATTCCATACTGGCTCTAATGGAGGCTCTCTATAGGATCTGTGTCAAATGGAGGGTTTTTGCATATAAGCACCAATGGTTGCATACAGTTAAGTTGGATGTACCCGTCATCTCGGTAGGTAATTTGGCCATAGGTGGCACAGGGAAAACTCCATTTTCCAGGTGGGTATACGAGAAGACACTGCAGATGGAATTTGTTCCTGGAGTGATTTCGGGTGATATGGCCAGGGATGAATGCGAGCTATACAAATCGTGGAACCCTGGAGGGATCTTTATTACTGATAAATCTAAAACAAAGGGCGCCTCTGTTGCTGTAAGTCGGGGTGCAAACTTAATCGTAATTGACGACGGCTTTCAGCATTTGAGTCTAAAAAGAGATTTAAATATAGTACTGATAGCAGCCGAACATCAGTATTCTGGAAAATGCTTGCCCAGGGGAATTTTAAGGGAACCATTCACTGCTTTAGACCGGGCGGACTTCGTTGTCATCACTAGAAAGACAGCTGAACGAGTAGTTGCTCAGAGTGTAGTTAGAGATATTGAAAAGTATGTTCCTGAAAAACAGATAGGACAGATGCACCTAAGGTTTTCTTCTTGGAAGAATATTGGAGGTGTCACAGTTCCTGAGCCCGTTGGCAGGTGTCTTGTATTCACCAGTATAGCTGAGCCAGAAATCCTCATTGAGTTGGTAGAATCAATCACATTGAGAAAAGCAAAAGCAAGGATTTATCCGGATCACTATAAATTCAACCATACGGATTTGGGGTATTTGAAGAAAAAAGCAGAGGACTACAACATAGTTACTACAGAGAAAGATGCTGTTAAATTGAAGCGTTTAGGCGAAACGGCCAGAAATGTTTTTGTCCTTCATCTAGATCTCGAGTGGGAAAAGGGTGAGCAAGCTATGATGAAATTATTAGATGAACAAAGGAGGAATGTTTAGTGAAGGTGTCTGTGATAGCCGTTGGCAAATCTGATCGACTGCTAAAAGATGCACTTGAACACTACGAGAAATCAGCTGGCTATTACTGGAATATAGAGGTCAGTGAAATCAAATCAGGCATCACTGGGAGAAAGGGAGTATCACCAGGGGACGTTGTTAAAAAAGAATCCGACAGGATTTTGCATAAAATACCTAATAAAGCAGAAGTAATAGCTTTGGAGAGGACCGGTAAAGAAATGAGTTCCCTAGACCTTTCCCGATACTTTCAAAAGTATGCTTTTATGGCCATCTCAGAGATTGTGTTTGTGATTGGAGGAGCGTTTGGTTTGCATCAAGAGGTGCTAGATCGAGCCGATAGGGTGGTGAGCCTGTCATCTTTTACGTTTACTCATGGATTTGCAAGGTTAATCTTATTGGAACAGTTATACCGAGCTGGGACTATCATTAGGAAAGAGCCTTATCATAAAGGAGCCCTATGAAACGGGACTACACAAAAGAAGGTTTCAATCTTGATGTAGTGATAGATGAACTTTCGGGATCCAAACTGGTAGAGGATTATCAACAAGCCAGCAAAAATGCCATCGGATTTTACGCTGGCGACTGGAGACAATTAAGTGCTTACAAAGATCTTGCCCTCAGCATAGACAATAGATTCTCTGAAGTTGAAAGAGAGAGGGCATTTGAGACCTTACGCTTGTCAGAGGAATTTCCAGAAAAAAGGCGTATTTCTTGGATTAAAGGCGGTGGATTAGTTGTCACTACAGGCCAACAACCCGGTTTGTTTTGTGGGCCTCTTTACACACTGTA
>JBJKYO010000018.1:0-12611 GCA_045561015.1 Longimicrobiales bacterium
TGTGTCTTATTCGTTCCCTTTTTCTATAGAGCAAGAATTTTCACGGCATATGAATACTTGGAGAAGCGTTTCGATTTGAAAACTAGATCCGCCACCAGTCTCATTTTTCTTATCCAAAGAGGGTTAGGTGCTGGAATTGTTCTGTATGCTCCAGCTGTGGTCCTGTCGGTAATCATGGGTTGGGACGAAAAAGTTACCATTCTCATCATGGGTGCCATTACAATTGCCTATGCTACGGTTGGGGGAATAACAGCAGTAATTTGGACCGATGTGATACAAATGATAGTGATGTTCTTGGGGATCGGAGTGGCTATTGCAACATTGTTTGACACTCTGCCGGACAGTGTTGGATTGGAGGAGGTTGTATATCTCGGGGGTGTGCAGGATATGTGGTCTAGCATCGATTGGTCCTGGGATCCAACCAATACCTACACGATTTGGTCCGGGATGATAGGAGGATTCTTTTTAGCTCTGGCATATTTCGGGGCTGACCAGAGCCAGGTACAGAGATATTTGACTGCTAAATCCCTTAAGGCTAGCAGGCTTTCGCTACTTTTTAATGCATTTTTGAAAGTTCCTATGCAATTTGCGATTCTGTCGATAGGTGTGTTGCTTTTTGTTTTCTACCATTTCGAACGGCCTCCTCTCTTATTTAATGCAGCAGAAGTCACTTTAGCAGAAAGCAGCGAGTTTAAGGAGGATTTCCAAGAGTTAAGCACAAAACAAGGCAGTGTACACAGGCTAAGAAAGGAGGCTACCCTTGCCTTGTTGGAGGCCAGGAGAGATGGGGGAGAAGTGGGCAACCTTCGCAATCAAATTCAGCTGTATGATACCCAGTTGTCGGAGATTCGAAGTGAAGCCAGTTCGATTGTCGAAAATGTGAGGGGCTCTTCATCAAATGATGTGAACTATATCTTCCCATCTTATCTAATAGACTATGTACCAGCGGGAATCTTGGGTCTGATGATTGCCGTCATCTTCGCAGCTGCAATGTCCTCCTTAGATTCAGAACTAACAGCCCTTTCCAGTGCTACGGTGATAGACTTGTACCAACGTCATTTTCGTCCTGATGCTTCAGAGCAACATCTTCTTTGGGTGTCAAAATTGGCCACCTTATTTTGGGGATCGTTTGGTTGTGTTGTAGCACTTTATGCAGGGCAATTAGGGTCTCTTCTCGAAGCGGTTAACCAAGTGGGATCTTTTTTTTACGGATCTCTGCTGGGAGTGTTTCTTTTGGCTTTTCTGGTTAAAAGCGCCAACGGTAATGGAGCATTCTGGGGGCTACTGGCAGGAATGGCATCTGTTTTTGTCGTTGCACAGACTACAAACATTTCATGGTTATACTATAATGTTGTTGGTGCGTTGACAGTGCTGCTGGTAGGCACACTAGTCAGCTGGATGAGTCCAATTGGAACCTCTGAGGCATTAGACGGTTTATAATCTTAGGGCTGTGTCGATGGCCAATGACAACTAACCCAAAAAGGAGCTTGAAGATAATGGGGGTTAAAGAAAAAGACGTTCAGGATGCTCTGAAAGCTGTAAAGGATCCCGAACTGAATCTGGATTTGGTAGTATTGGGCCTCATCTACGATATCGAAGTCACCGAGTGCAATGTTCGAGTCGTCATGTCCCTGACGTCGCCCATGTGTCCCGTAGCAGAGCAGTTAGTCGCGGACGCAGAAGCTGCGGTGTCGGCCGTAGAAGGTGTAACGACTTGTGAAGTTGAGCTGACATTTGACCCACCCTGGACTCCTGAAAGAATTTCTCCTCTCATCAGATCTTCTCTTGGGCTTTAGCTGGCCATGGAACAGGAGGTGAGGGGTATGGCTTCACAAGTGACCGCGGATTCGTTTTGGTTGGGGTTCAAAGTGAAAAATGTTAGCAAGCTGTATTTTTATTTCAAGGCTTTTGTGTTGTGCATACTTATGTCCTTGGGTGGATGTGCCACCCCCGATATAGTTCCGTCTCCCCGTTCTCTGGTTGTTAGGTCTGGGGCGAGGATTGCTCCTCAAGAAGATCGTGTGAAGGAGATTGATGCTTGGGTACGGATCCAGCAGGAAAATATTCGAAATGATCCAACGTTCTGGATTATCGGAAAACCGTCTTCCGAAGAGATTTATCCTTGGGATAGCTTGAGGATATCTAGCGATACAGCCGAGGTCTTTGCTCCCTCATCTGTACCCGAAGCTTGGTCGGTGTTGTCTATGTATGGGCATTTCCATCTTATGCAGAAGATGGGTCGTTTAGGGGAATTTTTACCTGAAGCAATAGATCAGAATGGCGTAGAAGCCAAAGGCTACCAGTTAGAAAAATTGATTTTAAGTCGTTTGTCGGATGCTTGGCTGTTTGGGCGATCAGCATACGACATCAGTTCATATGGGCCCTTGGACGAGTTAATGTATGCGAAAGAAAATGGATATCTAGAGGCCTTTATTCTGACAGCTAGATCAGGAGACTTTCAGTTAGAAAAGGATTTGTGGGCGGAAGAGAATCCTGGAAAGACATCTGAGTATCAGACATGGTTCTTAGAGACTTTTGAACGCAACCCTCCTGGTATGCGAGAGCCTGGGTGACGCTATTTTAAATCAACAAAAACCTTCCACCCTGGCCGAATCTGGCTTAATTCATCAACTGAGGAACTTACGTTAAGATCGATACGTCCGGTTCTATACAGGCGGTCGGTCGATTGCTTGCCGCCAAACAGAGGAAACCCATTTACTGTTAGCTCCAAGGGTCCTTGGTTTTCAGGGCCTATTGCCGTCAGTGTAACGTTGAGTAACTTGCGGATTTTGGGGAGTGTGCCAAAATCGAAACGAAGTTTTAAGGTCAGTCCTCCATGTGGCCCTAATCTGGTATCTATAACACCAAAACGTGCGGTATTTTGGGGACTTGCAGAATCCTGGCCTGAAATATTACTCGTCTCGTTTTGCTCTACTGACATGTGCAGGTACTCTTGAAGAAAATAGCTATCGTTTCATAAACACTAGGAAAAGACTGTGGAACAAAATAACCAAAAATCAAGCCAGAGTGTATCTAAAGGACCTTTCGACCTAGAAGAAAAAGAGATGAGGGAGCTAGGCTACAAGGCCATCGATATCCTTGTGGATCGGTGGACTTCACTAAGAGCACAGAATGTTTGGGCGGGAGGAACTAGAGAGGAGATGGAGGCAATGTTGAGGCAACAGCCTCCAGAGGGACCATCACCATCTGTAAGTGTCATGACCGAGGCGGTAGAGCAGGTATTAACAAGGGCAGCAAGGATAGACCATCCTAGATTTTTTGCGTTTGTTCCCTCCTCTCCAACATGGCCCTCAGTGATTGCTGATGCCTTAGTGTCGGGTTTCAATGTTTTCCAGGGAACTTGGTTGGAATCGGCCGCTCCTAGCCAAGTAGAGTTAATTGTACTCGATTGGTTCCGCGAATGGATTGGGTTTCCAGAATTGTCGGGGGGCATTCTAACAAGTGGGGGCTCTGCGGCCAACTTAAATGCTCTTGTAGTGGCGCGAGGTGAGGTAGATGAGTTGGATCGCGCCGTAGTTTATTGCTCCGATCAAGGGCACAGTTCCCTAGAGCGTGCCGCTCGGATGGTAGGGATCCGAGATTGCAATATTCGAATTGTTCCATCGACGCAGAAGTACCAGATAGATCTGGACTTTTTGAAAAAAGCGATACAAAAAGACAAGGCCAGTGGGTTAAATCCCAAGGTGATTTGTGGAAATGGAGGTGCTACAAATACTGGAATTGTAGACCCATTAGAAGATCTTGCAGAGATTTGTCGAAGTGAGAACATATGGTTTCATGTTGATGCCTCTTATGGTGGATTTTCAGTTCTGACCCAAGAGGGAAAAGCGAGCCTTCAAGGAATGGAATCGGCCGATAGCGTGACACTGGATCCTCACAAATGGTTGTTCCAGCCTTATGAAGTTGGTTGCTTGATGGTGAGAGACTTGCAGTTGCTTGAATCGGCATTTCGAGTCACACCAGACTATCTACAAGATATGGATTTGGGTCTCGAGCATGTCAATTTTTGTGATCGAGGATTGCAATTAACGCGTTCAGCCAGGGCTTTCAAAATTTGGGTCTCGGTAAAAACTTTTGGAATGAAGTTGTTCCGCGAAGCAATCCAAAACGGTTTGGATTTAGTGCGAGATGCAGACTTATATGTCAGGGAATCGGACACCTTGGAGCTGATGGCAGATGCAAGTCTGGGGATCGTATGCTTTATGGTTAATCCAAGAGGATGTGACTTGAACAAGGAAGAGCTCGAAGCCCTGAATAGTGCTGTACTAGACGATATTGTCGAGAGTGGTTATGCCATGATTTCTTCGACTAAACTAAGAGGACAGTTCGCATTGAGGTTATGTGTTATGAATCACACTGCGAGAAAAGAAGATGTACTCGGAGTGCTCAAAACCATTGAAATGACTGCTGAGAGGTTAACTGCGTGCGAGTAATGTTTCTAATCGTGGTTTTTAGCACTGCAGCTTTTTTCCTGATCGACCCGTTGGGTCTGTCTGATGCGATTTACCTTTCAGTTCTTTTGGTGGTTCTTCCAGGTCTAGCTATTGCCCAGCCAGTAGTCTCTAACGTTGCCATTATTTCTCGACAACAAGCGTATGTGACATCGGGTATAACCATACTGTCTATAGGGTCTTTGGCTTTAGCACTGGGGCTGAGCGGAGACAACACTGGCAACATGGGCAAATATTTCTATGTAGGAGACTGGTCCCAAGTGATCCTAGCAAGCCTAGCTCTCACTTTTTTTGGGCTTACCATTCTGTCGGTATTTTACCTCCTGCGTAGGCATCTTGGCATTAGTGAGACTGAGATAACAAGACATCTGATGCCAGTCACACATAGGGACAAGATGCTCTTCACTGTGCTAGCTGTCTGCGCAGGATTCGGAGAAGAAATCGCATATCGAGCTTATGCTATCTCCACCATAGCGACGGCGACGGGCTCTCCATTTGGGACGACGGTGCTAAGCTCAGTAGCATTTGGTATGGTGCATTCATATCAAGGCATATTGGGAGTGTTTAGGACTGGAATATTTGGGTTAATGATGGGATTTACCTTACTGTATACGGAAAGTATTTGGTCAGTGATAGTGGCACATGTTCTTGTAGATCTGTTGGTAGGTCTTGTGCTGGCCGAAAAACTGATCGACTAAACCTGGAGCTACGATGGATATAGACTTGGCCATTCTTGCCGATGCTGCAACGATTGATGCTGCTGGAAAACTAAATATTCTAGGGGTATTCGATCGGATCCAAGTTAATAAATTTCCTGCTCAGTTTGCCCGTGTTGCATTGGTCCTGAGATTGTCTGCCGGAACCTCTGAAATCGGGTCTCACGAAATGGATATTAAGCTGATTGATCCAAGTGGTCGTGAGGTTCTCTCCCTGAATGGGGAAATGCAACTAGGTAGTGTAGGTAGAGCTTCGGGTGGGATCAGGGTGCCACATATTCTAAATATCGATGGTTTAGTCTTTCCTGAGTCTGGCGTTTACAGTTTTGATGTTAAAATCGACCAGGAGCACCATGTTACTGTTCCATTGTTCGTGGAAGGTTCGGATACGAATTGACCAACAGATGAAGTAATTATTTGACCGGGGAACAGGTTGGTAAGATTGTAGGATAATCGAGTAGTCACGCACGACAGCTTAAAGTTATTATTGATTTTTTTCAGGAGGGATCCGGAATGAAGGCCCAGGTAAGGGAGCGCATCTTATTTAAAAACATTGAGGAAGAGATGCGAGAATCTTTCCTTGATTACTCAATGAGCGTAATTGTCCAGAGAGCTTTGCCCGATGTTCGTGACGGCCTAAAGCCAGTACATCGGAGGATACTTTTTGCAATGCATGAGGCAGGACTAAGGCCTGAAAAGGCATATAAGAAATGCGCTACAGTGGTAGGGGACGTTTTAGGGAAGTATCATCCACATGGGGATTCAGCAGTGTACGATGCCCTTGTAAGAATGGTCCAGGATTTTTCACTGAGATACCCCCTGGTTGATGGTCAGGGAAATTTTGGGTCCATAGATGGAGATGCGGCAGCGGCTTATAGATATACAGAAGCAAAATTGGCCAGTATTTCGGAACAAATCTTAGCTGATATAGAAAAAGAGACTGTTGATGTAGCGGAAAACTTTGATGGACAAAGACAAGAGCCAGTGGTTATGCCTTCGAGAATTCCCAACCTTCTTGTCAATGGATCTTCTGGAATAGCGGTTGGTCTGAGTACAAATGTACCGCCGCATAATTTGAGTGAAGTTGCTGCCGCTCTGAGGGCATTGATAGAAGAGCCCGAGCCATCCCTAGATTTGCTGATGAAATACATGCCTGGCCCAGATTTTCCTACTGGTGGTCAGATTGTAGGTACCGACGGCATAAGGGCAATGTATGAGACAGGGAAAGGTCGTGTTGTCATGAGGGCAAAAATAATTAAGGAGGCACTCAGGGGTGGTAAGGAGCAACTTGTCGTAACTGAACTGCCCTATGCCGTTCTTAAAACCAGGATTATTCGCCAAATAGCTACTTTGTCTCGTAAGGGTGGGATTCCAGCTGTTTCGGATATCAGAGATGAATCCGACAGAGATGGAATAAGACTGGTGGTGCAGATGAAAAGGGGAGCCAACAGTGGCAAGATCATCCAAGAGCTCTATAAGAAGACCAGCCTTCAAAGCACCTTCGGCGCAATACTTATTGCACTAGACTCTGGTCAACCTAAACAATTTAATCTCATAGAACTCCTGGAACGTTTTAAAGATCACCGCTTAGATGTTATTCAAAGACGATCGTTGTATGACTTGGAGAAGGCCGAAGCCGAAAAACATATTGTTGAGGGATTGATGGCGGCGTTGGATGCTATAGAAGAGGTCATAGCAATCATAAGAAGTTCGGTAGACAGGCAGGAGGCTCTCCATGGACTAGAAGAACTTTTGGGATTATCAGCGATCCAGGCTGACGCCATATTGAACATGAGACTAGCCAAGCTAACCAGTTTGGAACAAAAAGGCCTAAAGACGAGGCTTAGGAAGCTCAAGGTAATAATTAAAGAGCTGAAGGGTATTGTACGGAGTGAGGCGCGAAAATTAGAGATAATACACGAGGAACTAGAAGGGATCGTTGAAGAGTATGGCGATGAGAGACGCACTTTGATAACAGAGGGAGGTGAATCCGAAGACTATTTAATTGAAGAAAAGGTGGCTGACGAAGAAGTTGTAGTCACCTATACAGAGCAGGCTTTTGTAAAACGAATTCCCATGCGCCTATACAAGAGAAGAACTAATTCAGGAAAACCCCTAACCGATATGGATGATTTTGAAGATGATTATGTCAAGAAAGTTTTCTTTACAAGAACTCATGATCATCTATTGGCTTTTACCAATGAGGGGCGGGTACATTTCGTCCCAGTATCTGAGATCGCCGAAGGCAAAATCAATTCTAGGGGTAAGTCACTATATGCCCTAACGGGTGGAGACAGAAAGGATTCCATTGTCAGTCTCGTGCCCGCTGGCGATTTGAAAGGTGATAGTTTCATTGTTTCAGTTACAAGTAAGGGGATGATCAAAAAAACAGCCATGGCAGAGTACAGCCATCCTCGTAGTGGAGGTATCATTGCTGGAAAACTAAAGAGTGAAGATCATATCCTTGATGTGCAGATGACTGATGGAGACTGTGATATTGTTCTGCTAACTCAAGAGGGTAGATCTATTCGATTCTCTGAATCAGAGATTTCTGTCGTTGGTCGTGCATCCTTGGGAGTGAAGGGGATCGGATTAAAATCGGGGGATTCAGTAGTGAGTATGCTTGTTGTAAAAAGGGAAGGTACAGTTTTGTGTGTTGCTCAAGACGGATCTGGTAAAAGGATAAGCTTTGGGGAGTTTCCTTTAAGGAAAAGAGGTGGCTCAGGTATAGCGGTGATAGATCGTGAAGGGGGATTATTGGTTTCCGCAATGGAAGTTGTAGACGGAGACCGGTTGAGTGTAATTACTAATGATGGAAAGGACCACATCATTAACATTGAAGATGTTCCAATTCAAAAACGAAGTGAAGGCGTCCGCCCTCTTATGGATGTTGCCAGCGATTGTGAGGTA
Source organism: Longimicrobiales bacterium (assembly GCA_045561015.1). Lineage (GTDB taxonomy): Bacteria > Gemmatimonadota > Gemmatimonadetes > Longimicrobiales > Gaopeijiaceae. The sequence goes on from JBJKYO010000018.1 coordinate 8,099, forward strand.
ACCGAAGTGTTTTTTGAGCATGTTGGCACTAGAGAGGCAGTGGAGGAAGAGGCAGTGGAGGAAGAGGCAGTGGAGGAAGAGGCAGTGGAGGAAGAGGCAGTGGAGGAAGAGGCAGTGGAGGAAGAGCAAATGAATTTGCTCGACTAATGGTTATCTAATCATTCTAATCGTCAGCGATCCCTTCTTCCAAGAGCAATTTTATGTCTGACAGTTTGAGCATAGAAATGACTATTTCGGCCTGTTCGCGGGTCTTTTCTCTATACAGTATGGGTGTTTGGAGATGACCAGTGATGCCTAGCCCAGTGCTCGCCCATCTTGGAAATACTAGATAGACGACATAAGGAGCTTCCAGGTCTTTACTAGTTTCAATTTCCGCGGATACGGTATAGGGGAATCCATCTGAACCCTCAAAAGCAGGTGGCCTCTCGTGGACTTGGGTATAGCCTCCGAGTGTCGCTTCATCGAGCCCGTCGGCTTCATTTTCTTTTTTCATATAGCTCAGTGTTTAGGTTATGTACTCAAGTGTATTTATAGGATAGAACAAATAATCGCAAAATGCAGGTTGCAATTTGTGGTATGCTTTTGTGGAACTTACTATGGCCTCAACATTGAAGCGGCAATTTTTCCAGGAAAGCAAATGCGAGCAGCGATTTTTTCAACACACGGTAGTTCAGAAGTTATGGAAATTCAGGACTTAGAAGCACCGGTCCCAGGGCCCCAAGAAGTGAGAATAGAGGTACGTGCTACAGCTATGAATCACCTTGATCTCTGGGCGCGTCGAGGCCTTCCTTTCGAGATTCCTATGCCTCATATCGGAGGCTCCGACCTTGCCGGAATCGTTGATCTTGCAGGCTCAAATGTAGATGAGAGTGCCATAGGGTCGAAGGTAGTTGTCAACCCTTCCTTAAACTATGATTGGTATGAATCACGAAATCCAGGGATTGGTTCAGGAACCCCCCCCTTTCAAATACTAGGTGAACACACCCAAGGTGGTATGGCTGAATATGCTATAGTTCCCTATAAAAACCTTCTACAAATTCCAGAAGGTGTGTCATTTGAAGTTGCCGCTGCCGCTCCAGTGGCGTACATAACGGCCTGGCATGCCCTGGTAAGCAGGGGGAAACTTCGTCCAGGAGAAAAAATATTGATAACTGGTGCTTCAGGTGGAGTCTCAACCGCCGCCATACAAATAGCAAAACTGATAGGAGCAAAAGTCTATGCTGTAACTAAGGGTTCTGAAAAAATGGCCCGTATTAAGGCCATGGGAGTGGATCATGTATACGATCGCGAAGTCGGAGATTTTTCTCAGAAATTATGGGAGGACACAGAAAAACGAGGTGTGAATGTGGTACTAGATTCTGTTGGAGAGCCAATGTGGGAAGGATGTTTGCGTTCACTGGGCCAGAGTGGCCGACTATTAGTTTTTGGAAGTACGGGTGGTTCGGTAGTAACGAGTGATTTGCGATCCATCTTTTGGAAACAGCTGTCGATTATAGGTTGTACTATGGGAACCCAGGGAGAATTTGAAAGGGTCATGCAGCTAGTTTTTGATGGGACCTTGAAACCAGAAATACACAGTGTCCTGCCTCTGGAAAAAATTAGAGAGGCTCATGATTTGCTTGAAACGGGCGAGGTTTTTGGCAAGCTGGTGCTGGTACCATGAAGAAACTACAGAAGCAGGTGGATGATTGGATCTTGCGATTTGAAGAAGGCTACTGGCCTCCTCTGACCAATTTGGCACGATTGATGGAAGAGGTAGGAGAGCTCTCACGCATAATGAATCACAGCTTTGGTCATAAACCAAAGAAGTCCGAAGAGCGGGACCAAAGGCTTTCGGAAGAACTAGCAGATGTTTTGTTCGTCATTATTTGTATCGCTAATGAGCAAGGTATCGATCTGGAAGAAGCATTTGAGGGTGTCCTGAAAAAATATCGCGATCGAGACAGCGGTCGGTGGACGTTAAAAAAGACATCCTAAAGAGGTTGAGTGCTCATATTCAAGCATTTGAGGGTGCAGGTCCTCATCTTGGCCAGCAATTTATAAAATGGTCGATATCATCTAGGGAATTGTAGAAGTGGGGACTTACTCTCACATGTCCTGGCCGACTATCCACAATGATATCTTTTTGGGCCAGATCTTCGACAATCTTGTCAGGTTGAGTCGATTGGATCATAACGATGGCCGAACGGTCTGAAGGGTTTTCTGGGACAGTTAAATCCAGGCCCTTCGCTAGGAGTTGAGCAATGAGATGTTCCCTGAGCCATGTGTTCCTCTCGTGTATTTTTTGAATTCCTATCTCGTCTATACATTCTTGACCCCCTAATGCCGTGTAGATGGTTGGGAGTGCTGGAGTTCCCATTTCAAAACGACGAGAATCCTGGCGTGGTTCAAAATTGTCAAGTTGAAAGTCAAATTGATCTCTTGCTGCAAACCAACTTGTGATTCTGGGATGCATCGTCTCGATGAGTTCGCCGCGAACGTAGAGATAAGACAGTCCTGGCCCCCCGCAGAGCCATTTGAGAGATCCAGTGGTATAAAAATCAACTGAGCTTTTTGCCAGGTCTACTGGTATTTGTCCAGGTGCTTGATAGCCATCAACTAGCAAGAAGGCCCCTGATTGATGGGCTATATCTGATAGGGCCTCAATGTCTTGGATATAGCTAGTCGTATAAAAAATATGACTGGTAGCAATTAAGGCTGTTTTCTCGTCCACAGCATCAGCAAATTGTTGGGGGTCTATTTTGACTCCATCGGTGGTGGGAAGAACCACTAACTCAATGTCTGGCTTTACTGCCCATTGAAATGCCAGCGTTGGAAAGTCTAGTTCAGTGCAGATAACCTTGTTCCTTTTTTTATAATCAAGGCATTCAGCGACTACCGAAAGTGCTGTGGATGTAGATGGCAGTAAGGCTAATTCTCTTGTTTCCGCACCCAGAAAAAAAGAGACTCGGCTACGCAGTTCCTCTATTACATTTGCCCATGTACTATACCAGGCTGCAGCTCCGTGGGAGTTCCAAATATCTTGGAACTCCCCTAGGCGTGTCATTGAGCGTTGGGATAGAGCACCAAGTGAGCAAGAGTTTAGGTAGGTTTTATCTGCGAGAATAGGAAATTCTGAGCGAATCTGGTTGAGTTCCATGGTCAGGCCCTTGAGTTGTTAAATGTACTGATAGTCTAGAGAGTTTTCGGGCCTGTTTAACCTGTCGTTTTTGTCCGATGTTTCATGATTGAATTGTAACTCTAAGGTTTGTGTGTAATTGATGAAAGGTGTCATGAGGGGAAATATGAATTTGAGCAGGATCCTAGAGAAAAAAATTAAATCCCTAGGATTTGATTTTTATGGTATTTCTAGTGTTGACCCTAGTTCACATATGGAGTTTTATTTGGATTGGTTGGCTAGGGGAGCACATGGAGAAATGCACTATTTGGAGAGGAGAGATGCTGTTGATAGGCGTTTTGACTTAAAGAAAACATTGCCATCTGCCAGAACAGCATTGGTAGTTGCCCAGAATTATTTTCATGACGATTCAGTGGATCATGAGGGTGATGAATCTCGAGCTATCATCGCAAGGTATGCTAGAGGTGAAGACTACCATGATGTTATCAAGGGGAAATTAAGAACGCTGCATAGCTGGATAAATCAGAGCCTGGAGAGGGAGATCGAAGGGAGGGTTTATGTTGATACAGGGCCTATCTTAGAAAGGGAGTTGGCACAGAAGGCGGGTATTGGTTGGTTTGGCAAAAATACCATGCTCATCAATCCTAAGCAGGGATCCTTTTTTTTCCTGGGAGTATTGCTAATGGATCTCGATATCACTCCAAGTAAGGCTTTTTCTGAAGATCACTGTGGGTCTTGCACGAGCTGCCTGGATAGTTGTCCGACCGATGCGCTTTTAGGACGGGATCAGAATGGGGCACCCATTATGGATGCTCGAAAGTGTATATCCTATTTGACTATTGAGCATAAGGGAAGCATACCTATCGAGCTCAGAGAGAAGATGGGAAATAGAGTCTATGGATGCGATATTTGCCAGGAAGTTTGCCCTTGGAACATTAAATTTTCAGTTTCGGGATCTGATCCCGCATTTATGGCCCGAAAAGGTCTGGACGGTCCTGCCTTACTAGATTTGGCGGAACAACTCGTTAAGATGGACGAGGCAGATTTCCGGGTCAGGTATAAAAAATCACCCATAAGTAGGGCCAAACGTAAAGGATTACTGAGAAACGTGTGTGTGGCCATGGGTAATTGGGGCTCAAAAGAGTGCATACCCTTGTTGAGAAGAGCAGTAGGTGACCCTGAGCCTCTAGTGCGTGAGCATGCTAGCTGGGCCTTGGATAAAATTCAATCTACAAATGAGGGCTGACATGTTTTCTGGATCGGTTGAAATCGCTAATAGAAAAAAAGGATTTGTCAAATGTCTTTAGTCCCATGCTACGAGTGTTCTAAAGAAATTTCAGATAAGGCATCTGTGTGTCCAAATTGTGGTGCCCCGAGAGGGAAAGGTTGGTTTAA
>JBJKYO010000019.1:0-12553 GCA_045561015.1 Longimicrobiales bacterium
ACCATAAGTCTACCCCCTCGTCTGTTCTTCAGCAGTCGGCCCGGTGTAATTCAAAGCGAATTCGCCAGTGGAATCTCCAAAGCTTTCAAGATCATCCATACCCAACTTGTGAAGTGCTGTTAACATTGCGTTAGCCATCGGTGTTCCTTCACTAGCTTGCAAGTGAAGATTACCCTCTAGCTGACCATTGGCCCCACCTAGGAACATCAGAGGAGCACGGCGATGGTTGTGTAGATTCGCGTCCGCCATCGGAGACCCCCAAATGATCATGGATTGATCCAATAGACTGGTATCTCCCATCATAGTGTTTTGCATTTTCTCCAAGAAGTATGGAAGTGTGCTCATGCGGTAAGTACAAATCTGGTTGAAATCGAGAACGTTCTCTTCTTTTCCGCCATGGTGAGAAGCGGGATGGAAAGCTTTGTCACTACCACTCTCTGGATGCGCTCTGTTCTGCGCATCTCTACCCAGTTTGAAAGACATTACTCGTGTCATATCTGTTTCTAGAGCGAGAACTTGGAGGTCATACATCAACCTGGTGTGTTCTGCAAAGTCGTCAGGAACACCAGCTGGAGCTTCCGGCAATTGCCTTTCATCTCCACTGCTGTTTCTTCTCTCTACCATTTCTATCCTGCGCTCAATCTCACGCACGTTGTTCAGATACTGCTCCATCCTCATACGATCGGCAGTACCGAGTTCCCGCACCAATGTCGATACCTCTCCAGAGATCCAATCCAGAATGCTCCTGCGACTCATCCTCCTCTCAGCACGTTCCTCTGGTGAGTTTCCGGTACCAAACAGCATATCGAAAGCAACCCTTGGGTCTCGAATCATTGGGAGGGGAGTGTTGGGCGTAGACCAACTAATGGAATCTGTATACGCACAGGAATAGTTATAAGTACAGCCACCAGCTTGATCCAGATCTTCTATACAGAACTGCATCGAAGGCAAGGGCGTATCTTGTCCGAAACGTTTAGCGTACATCTGGTCTAATGAGGTCCCAGCATGGATATCACTGCCTTGCGTCTGTTTGGGATGAGATTGCGTCAAGAAAACGGCACTTGAACGGAAGTGGTCTCCTCCGATTTCTGGAGGCGACAAAGCTTCAGCCATGCGAACATCAGTATTGCTGACAATTGTCATATAGTCCTGGAAATCTATCAGCGGACTCAGAGTGTTTTCTGGAAGGATCTCGAAGTCACGACCGGTTGTAGACGGTGCAAATAAATTTTGTGTTGCTCCCCAATCGTTACAGCCTGGAAGGCCATGCACCTCTTCAATACAAATCAGCTTGGTGGCATCCTTAGGGTCATTTTCTCCCCTAAATCCAGCTCTTTTGCCTGCAGGCACCATTGCGTCCAGCAAGGGCAGTCCCACCGTAGCTCCCACTCCGTGTAAAAACGTTCTACGTGATAGTTGTTTTCCAGTTATGAAATGCATAGCACCATTTCTCCTAAAAGTTCCGACTATTGAAGTTAGTTAATTTCGTTCTCAGCTGCGTCTTCAGCAAGTGCAGCAGCTTTTTTCATTCTAAATGGATCACTTTTTACCACACCAACGATCAACGATGAAATACTGTAACCATCGGCTTCCGCAGCACGTGTGATGTCTCTTAACACGGGCTGATCGTACCATTCAACCCTCCGTCCCATCGCATAAGCCATGAGATTCAGAGTAAATGTCCTTACAAGTGGTATGGGGCGTTCAAGTAAAGCGGTAACCAACTCATCTGGATTGGATATAGGTGTTCCGTCATAGAGCTCGCCCCGCGTATCGAGTGGTTGCCCACGTTCTCTTATTCGCCATTGCCCTGTCACATCGAAGTTGTCCAGCGCCAGACCCATTGGATCCATAAATTTATGACAAGACTGGCACGCAGGGCTCGCCCTGTGCAACTCCATCCTTTCTCGGGTAGTAAGGAAACGACTGCCGTCACTACCAGCTGTAACGTCAAGATCAGGGACATTATCTGGTGGAGGTGGAGGTGGAGTCCCTAACAAGACTTCCATAACCCATTTTCCTCGAAGTACTGGTGAGGTCCGATCGGCAAGAGCAGTAAGCACCAAAACGCTGCCGTGACCCAATATACCCTTCCTTGCATCAATAGACTCAACTCGCCTAAAGTGCTCTCCAGACACTCCCTGATAACCATAATGTCGTGCCAACCGCTCGTTAAGGAACGTATAGTCTGCATTGTAGAGATCGAGTAAGCTTCGATCCTCTCCAACCAAATTGTTAAACAACATCTCAGTCTCAGTGACCATCGCGTCTGCTAAATTCTCATCAAAATTGGGGAAAAAATTAGGATCAGGATGGTTTTTATATAAATCCTGCAACCTCAACCACTGGTGGGCAAACCTAGACCCCATAGCCTCAGCTCTCGGATCTTTCAGCATCCTTCTTGTCTGCCTTTCAAGTTCCGCATCATCCCTTAATCTTCCCTGCTTGGCGACGTCCAACAGTTCTTCATCGGGTAGGGCATTCCAAAGGAACACTCCCAGCCTCGTGGCCAATTCCATATCACTGATCTCATAGTTTTCACCAGCAGCCACATCCATTTCACGTTCAAGTCTAAAAATCGTGTGTGGACTGGACAACACAGCCTCTAACCCGGTGCGGATACCTGTCTCAAACCCGTCTTCTTGTCTCGAGTCTTTAAAGAATTCAACCAAATTTTCTAGCTCGCCTGGAATCAGAGGTCTCCGGTAAGCTTTAGTCGCTAGGGCACCCAGAATCTCCTGCGCACATGGAATTTCCTCAGCTAGTGAAGTGGGACGACATGTGAAAATCATTTCTCTACTTGGTGTTTCAGAGATTCCTGTGATGTTATAGGGCCCCACCACTACTAGGTCTTTCAAATGTGGAAGGGTCGTGATACCCGCTCCACCAGAGCCTCCACCAGCCTGGGACCAATCATGCGGTCGAATCAAATCTTCATAGGGACCCTCCGCACGCCTTATAAAGGCGGCTGAAATTTGATGTTGACCTGCCGGGACAAAGAACGGTTCTGTCTGAAGAGAAACCCCGCGATCATAACGTTCATATTGCAACGTTTGTGCGTGCTCTCCGTCTATGGAAACGTCTAAATCGTGTCCCCTGGAGTTGTTACCCATGCTAAAGGTCATTTCGAAATGATATTGAGCATCTGCAGCAAAGTGATGGTTTATCACCATCCCACCTCTCGTTCCATAAGGAGCCCCTGCAACATGGTCCCAGGGATGCTGCGAAATATAGTTAGCGTTCGTGTAGGTTGTATTAATCCGTGGTGCCTGATCATTACCAACCGCCATCCTGCTAATCTCACCAGCTGCGTTTAGATAAGCCTCTAGCAGGGTCGGCGACAAAGACTGTGCATCACCAAAATTATCGAAGTTATTACTCTTTGTATCCAGTGGAAGCCAATCAGCAGCATCCACTTCCAGACCCACCAAGTCACGCACCATTCCTGAATATTCTGCCCGGTTCAGTCTGGGGAAAGTCCTTACGCCTGGATTAGGATTTTCGTCATATGCCTGGTCCATCTTCCCTTCTAGCGTGGTGACCAATGCCAACAGAGTATCTGGCGACGGTCTTGGCATCCCTGGAGGTGGCATCATGCCTGCTCTTAGCTTTACAATCATTTTCTCGACCGTTTCAGCTCTATCTAACGCACCGTCGATCTGGAATTCACTAAGTGACATGTTCCCAGTCAGCATAACATCGTTGTGACACACTTGGCAGTATGTCCTCACGACTGCATCTAATTCTTCTGATTCTAACTCCAACACCGAGTTGTCATGTGCAATTTCTACTGGAATATCAGATTCTGGGTGCAGGTAGGTCAGTCCAAGAATAGGAGCGCTCTCGCTCTGAGCTATCGGCGCACCAACTGGCTGGCCGATCAGTAGCAAAACCAGACCGAAAACCACTGAAATCGCAGGAATTTTTGTCATATTCTTTAATTTCCATGTTTTTAAAGGGTATTCCACGCCATAATTTTACCTGAGAAGTGCAACCCGTGCAATAGCATCACCCCCTGCAAAACCTCATTTCACCAATATTGACACGTCATGTCAAATCGGACTTTATGGCTTATTTTAGGCAAAATAATAGGATGATTTCCAAGAAAATACAGCCAAGGCTGACCTCCATATATTTGGCCCAAAACCACCGCTAAAACACCCGATGTTGCCACGAGTTAGAAGCAAATGATGGGCAATCGTTGGCATACTGTTGATTTCACACCCAACCGGACACAGCACCCCAGTGATTACAGAAAATCTAACCCTCGTGCCACTCCTCAATGAAAGTGTGAGCAACGACAAAACTTCGTGGAGGTATGGCACAGGCCATAACCCAACCTTAGAATCCATAATCAATCACTCAAAATCGAGGTTGAATACTATGGCACATCCAGAGAAATACTGTACCCAAATCTTCAAAAGATCCTTGCCTGTCATGGCTCTGATTTTCGCAGCGGTTTGCACTCCAGCTGTACAAGAATCTGAGGAGCAATTGGTCGCCAGAGCTGAAGGTATCCACGACAGAGTGATTACTATCGATACCCACGATGACATTAATCCCAACAATTTCACAGCTGATCGCAACTATACAATGGATCTGGATACACAGGTCAATCTTCCGAAGATGGAAAGTGGCGGGCTAGATGTATCCTGGATGATTGTCTACGTTGGCCAGGGCGACCTTACCGAAACTGGTTTCGACGAGGCGTATACACAGGCTATAGCGAAATTCGACGCCATTCATGCCCTTACCTCGGAAATTGCTCCAGACCAAATCGGACTAGCACTAACCTCCAATGAAGTCCGCCGCCTTGCGGCAGAGGGTAAGAAGGTAGCTATGATAGGCATCGAGAACGCTTATCCCGTCGGAATGGACATCAATCGAGTACAAGAGTTCGCCGAGCGAGGCGGACGCTACATGTCCCTAGCGCACAATGGTCACAGTCAGCTTGCCGACTCAAATACTGGAGAGGCGCTAGACGACTGGCTACATGGAGGACTCAGTGATCTGGGTAGGGAAGCGGTTGAACAGATGAACCGATGGGGGATCATGATCGATCTATCGCATCCCTCGAAAGAAGCTAACCTCCAGACTCTCGAATTAAGTCTTGCTCCGGTTATTGCATCGCACTCAGCTGCTAGGACCTTGGGCGATCACTCTCGAAATATGGACGATGAGCAGCTTTTTGCACTCAAAGAGAACGGAGGAGTGATTCAGACTGTCGCCTTCAGGAGCTATCTGCGACCCGACAAAGACCGTTCCTTCAACGAAGCTGCCCAGTCAATAATGCGTGAAGTTGCAGAGGAGCGCGGGTTCGATCTGCCAGAAGGAGGACGGAGAACCATGTTCATGCGCATGCAAACCATGGATGAGCAGGAGCGAGAGACCTTTATGCAAGAGTATCAGGAGGTCCAGTCTATGGCTGAGGATCGAATGGCTTCGATGGAAGACATGCCTGAGCCTGTCAGTGTCAAAGATCTTGTCGACCACATCGACTACCTGGTCGACCTAATTGGACTGGATCATGTCGGCATCAGTTCCGACTTCGATGGCGGTGGCGGTGTAGAAGGTTGGATTGATGCATCTGAGACTTTCAATGTGACACTAGAACTCGTAAGAAGAGGATACACTGAGGAGCAGATAGAGAAACTTTGGAGCGGCAATCTTCTTAGAGTCTTAGATGAAGTACAACGTATAGCATCGGAGATTCAAAACTCATAAATTTAACATCAAATATGCTAACCTGATACTGAGAGGAAACCGTGGGAAATTCTACACAAAACGCCGATAATCACGCCATGATTCCGACGCAGACGTTTCTTGTTCCATTTTTTATGATCGTGCTATTACTATTTTATTTTGCCTTCCAATTGTTTTCTGGTTTTTCTCTACAAGGATTGATTCCTGTAATTCTCACTCTTGGTGTCGCTATGGCGACGCTTGGATCCCGGAAACAAGTACTCGGAGTTCAAGACCGTCTGATTAGACTCGAAGAGCGGCTGAGAATGCAGCAACTATTTCATGACGACATGGCCGGGCGCATTCATGAATTCACTACAAGTCAACTTATCGCATTGCGATTCGCTTCAGATGAAGAACTGCCAGGTCTGGCCAGGAAAGTATTGACTGAAAACATATCGGACCGGAAAGCAATTAAGCAGCTAATACAAAACTGGAGAGCAGACCACCAGAGAATTTGAGATCCGCAAGTGGCCTGCAGATTTACACTTTTAGGATCAGCTATCCGATCCTCGTCTCCACTGGTCGTATTTTAAGCGCAATTCTAAAAGTGGGTTATCGCCTCCTCGCTCACCTCTCACAGAGATTGCTAGCCATGGAGCAGTGGAAGTGCCCTGGTCACTCATCCCTATTTCCTTAGTCGCATAAGGTTCATCACCTCCCCGGGCTACTAGGATGAAAGCCATGGCTGCGGTCTGGCGAGTTGTCTCATTATTACAGCGAACATCGCCTCCAGCTACCGATCCCGCTTCCAGAGCTCTCATCAGCCTGTCCGACAATTCATTGAAGCCAGTAGGATCTTCCCATCCAAATGCCTCCAAACCATCTGCCACAACTGCCTCATTTACCAGGGTGTTTCCCTGTACGGTGACCCCCATGCCGGCATGGGCCATGACTCCAGCCCAGCGCTTAATCCCATCAGCACCTTCAGTAGTACCCTCACGCGAAGGAGCCGTGAAACCTGCTGTGTGTACTACTCCATCACTCAAAGTCACCACACCGTACTGACGACGGTCGGTTTCCTGATCAACTGAAGGATCGGTGACCCTTGCGACAACCTGCTCGGCGTCGAGGCCTTCTTTTATAGCCTCATAAACCACATTCCGATTGTCGATATCAAAGGACGCCTGCGTAGCTGCGGCTCCCTTCCCTGGAACGAGTGCGGCTAGAGCATCAGCGAAGGAAGGTACGCAAGATGCTGAAGCTACTCCAACATCGCCAGACAACGGATCGATAGCTACCACAGACCAGGTGGTCATCTCCATCGTTTTTGACTGTTCCAGACTACTCCCGCGGCCACAACCACTTATTACCAACATCGTTCCAAAAATGAGGACTGCACCTCTATCCAACTTTACTCGCCAGCTAATGTTCTGCACCTTGTACCACCTGATTACTTAGTATGCCGACCCCCTCTATTTCGACTTCAACGATGTCACCAGGAACCATGGCCTGGGTTGTACCTGGTGTACCAGTAAATATCAAGTCGCCAGGAAACAGGGTTACATACCGGCTTACGTAACTGACAATCGTTGGGATGTCGAATATGAGATCAGCACTACTGGCTGACTGGCGCACCTCTCCATTCACCCTTGTTTGGACCATCAGATTGCCATAATCCAATCCATTCACTATGAATGGCCCCACAGGACCAAAAGTGTCAGAAGCCTTTGCCCTGAGCCATTGTAGATCGGCTGCCTGCCAGTCCCGTTCACTTATGTCATTGCCCACAGTAACACCGAAGATATAATCCTCCGCTTCTTCTACGGAAACGTTTGAAGCTGTCTTTCCTATCACTAAAACCATCTCTCCCTCAAAATGAAGATTCTCCGAGTCAGCTGGCCTCACGATATCTGCACCATTTGCAACAATCGAGGTCGGGTATTTGGCAAAAAGTCCAGGATATTGTGCCACTTCATCCGATGTCCCCAAATCTCTCGCAGCCATGTCCAAATGACTCCGATAATTGAGCCCAACAGCAATTACTTTGGAAGGAACGGTGGGAGCAAGGATCTCTAGGTCCCCAATATCAAAACTATTTGGGGTTACTGTGTATGAGCCAAAAAGATCTCCTTCTATTTCCCAAACCTCATCTCCATCAACTAATCCATATGAAACGCCATCTTCACTTTGATACCGAACAAAACGGTTACCTGAATCTGGTGCTTGGACAGATTCACAAGCAAGCAAATATAAAGCTGAGAAAGCCAAGATTAACACCTGTCGGTACATAATTTTCTCCCAATTTTTAATTTTGTTATTTCATGGCCAGAACAGAGAGTGGCCAAAACTAATTCCACTCAGCCCTAACCGGCCGGCCTGGCTTAACTCCTTCAACCAAATCCCCACTCCTTAACACAACCTGGCCGTTAACCACTACGTATTCTACACCAGTCGAGGGAATCGTACCGTCCTCATAGGTGGATCGATCCATTATCTGATCAGCATCGAAAACGACCAAATCTGCATCAGCCCCAACGCGAATACGTCCTTTATTCTCCATTTGGGGAACTGCCCGTTCCAATCTTTGTGCAGGCATTAGGGTCATCTTTCTGAGAGCATCCATAAGGCTTAGGGAGCTCTCATCTCGCACATACCGACCCAGCACCTTAGAAAAAGTCCCTGAAGTTCTTGGGTGAGCTCTACCTTCTTCCACAAAACCGTCACTCGCAATCATGGTCAACGGATGAACCACACCTGCCCTAGTAGCCTCTTCACTACGTCCGTGAATTATGACCTTGCCACCCTGACTGCGGTACTTACCAAAAGTTTCTCTGTTTAGGCGTTCGCCAGTCGCGACCCACTGGTGCATACTGAATTGCGTATCGGTGTAATTCTCCCAATCATCAAAAAGTGCCGAACCTATTTCAGTCATGCCCGCACCGTATGGATATACTTCTGTAGAAACATCTTGGCCGGAGGAAACAGCCTCCTCTATGACCGCTAAGAATTCAGTTATCCCTTCTCCACCACTGGAGTTCGCATGAACCACATGCAGCGGGGCGCCTACTTCTCCAGCAACTTCAATAGTTCTGCGCACACCTTCAACCCCCCCTCGAATGTGGATATGACTTGATACGTTGGCTGATCCTGCGACTTCCAACATAGTCCCGAACTCTTCGTAGGTGGCCCCCGGTGTATAGGCCATTCCAAAGCCCATCGCCACTGCCCCCTGGGCGAGTCCTTGCTCCAACATCGAAATCATTTCCGATATTTGTTGATCTGTTGCTATAGCGCTTCCACCCGCTCCTATGGGAAGAAACGTGCCTTCATCACCCATTACTGCCATTCGGACAGGTATATGCCCAATACTAACCCCATAGTTCACGACTTGTCCTTCCTGCCGTTGATCATACCAACCTGCAACGTCTCCCGTACCCACTTCCAATTCCAAAGCTGTAGTCACTCCATCGCGAACCATGAGTCGATAGCCTTCATCTGTTTGGGCGTGCTCGTGAAGATCTATGAAACCAGGAGCGAGTACTAATCCACTTCCTTCAATAAAAATTTTTCCCTCTAAATTATCCGTGGTGATGACCTCAATCCTACCTTTCTTGACACCGAGATTCATGATTTCATCCAAGCCCGATTCTGGATCCATCACTCTACTGCCCGTGATAACCAAATCCAAATCCTCTACTCCTGTCGCGACGGATTCACAGGCCGTAAGTGGCAAGGAAAACACCCAGACTAATGCACTCCAGTGGATCAGCCTCGTCATACTTACGTCTTTCCTATTTTCTGCCATGCCATGCCTCAAGCACTTCAGTTTCACGCTCGAGAGAAATTCCAGCTCTTAATTGCGCTTGTCTTTCTCTTGACCGAGAAAAGTGATACTCCAGTGTGTCTGCCGTGGTGACCGCCAAAGGTCGAAACGTCAATCCCGCCTCAACTTCTGGAGTAAGATCAAACCTAGCGAAACCTTCTCTGCCCTCCGTTGGCGGTCTCCATACTGGAAGGTCGGAGTAAGACCGTAAACCCATACTGGTCAAGAATTCACCATTCACCCATGTAAAGGTGGTTTCGGCAGCAGTCACAGCTCGAATCCCATATAAAAGCTGTGCCATCGGCCTAGGATTGAAAGGACCTACTCCATTGAACACACCAACGTGATCTCCTTCAGCCATCCTTATCATCCATTCGGTCAAGTCACGCACGTCTATAATTTGGACTGGATCGCTGGGATCTCCAGGTGCCAGCACTTCTCCACCTTTATGAATACGCACTGGCCAATAAGTGAAACGATCTGTTTCGTCTCCAGGACCAATAATAAGGCCAGGACGAACTATGTTTGTACGTCCAACAAAAATCCCCTGTGCTTCTCTCTCCGATAGAGCTTTTGCAAGCCCATAAGGCAAATTTTCGGAACCTCTCTCTATCCCTGCCGATTCATAAGTGAATGTGGGAGCATCCGCAGTCATCGGAACTAAACTTGTGTCAGCATATGCGGAACGAGATGAAACATAGAAATACCGATCTACAGAATCCTTCAAAAATTCTGCTGACATTCGTACCCAAGCTGGGTTTGCTCTTGAATTGTCAATCACAACATCCCAGTTGCGTCCTTTCAAAGCGTCTAATTGTCCATTTCGATCGCCAATCAGAGTCTCCACTTCTGGAAACATATCTCGATTCGTTCTTCCTCTATTGAAAAGGGTGACCTCGTGACCCCTTTCCAATGCATACCGAACCTGGAAAGGTCCAATAAATCCTGTACCTCCAAGGATTAAAATTTTTCTTTTTGTTCCCCTGGAATGGTTCTTTGATCCTCTTGAGGCTCTCTCAAGATTGGGCTTTAACCCATACATCCCAAAAGTAGCCGCTGACCATCCTAGAAATCTTCTACGATCAAGCAAATTCATCTAACCTCCATATTTCTGCACATCACTATATTTCGCATCCACCCTTGTCCATTAACAAAAATTGTTCAGTGCTTGCGAGATCCACCACTCATGTCATAGCATCGTGTAATCCGTCTTGAATGGAAAGGGTATAGTAAGCAGGTAAATGTCGATGCTTCATTAAAAGGAGTAATTAGATGAATCGCAAGAACTCTAAAATTGATCGCCGAAGTTTTGTCCGCCACGGTGTCGGAGCAGGGGTCGGAGCCTGGGCTCTGGATCGGATCCCCAAAAAGGAAATGGTGTCCCAAAACAAATCGGCTGGAAGCCCAATCATAATAACCAGCCACACTAACGACACGGCGTCTGATGCAATGCAACAAGCCTGGTCAATCCTAACCGATGGGGGATCAGCTCTCGATGCGGTCGAACGGGGTGCAAATATTATCGAAGTAGACCCAAATGATTCCGGGGTAGGCTACGGAGGGCTCCCGAATGAAGAGGGTGTTATCCAGCTCGACTCCTCCATAATGGATGGGAAAACCTATAATGCAGGTGCAGTAGCTGCCATAGAGAATATCAAAACTCCTTGTTCAGTAGCTCGGCTAGTCATGGAGCGCACGGACCATGTAATCCTGGTCGGCCAAGGCGCTTTAGATTTTGCTAGGTCCTATGGTTTCGAAGAGGTGGATCTGCATACAGAAAGATCAAGAAATGCATTTCTTCGCTGGCGTGAGGAGCATAGTGACAGAGATGATTACGGACCTCCAGATCACTTAATACCATCGAATGAAAGTGAAGATGATTACGATAGCATTCCATTTCATTATGGCACCACGAATGTACTTGCTGTCGATTCAAACGGTGACATCTCTGGGATCACCACCACAAGTGGGTTAAGCTGGAAAATCAACGGTAGGATTGGAGATTCGCCGATTATTGGAGCGGGACTATATGTTGACAATGATATAGGAGCAGCTGGAGCAACAGGCAGAGGAGAAGATGTGATCAAGTGCTGTGCATCTTTCTATATCGTCATGAGAATGGGCCAAGGAAGATCCCCGCAGGAAGCCTGCGAAGATGCAATTGAGTTCATCGTGCACAAGTACAGAAATATAAACCCGAATTTCTTCCCTTCTGAGAAGTTCGTCGCCATTAATAAAGATGGAGAAATGGGATGTGCATCCATGGGTTCAACTCGAGTCCCTAGTATGACTGTGGTTAATTCAGACGGACTGCGAATTGAGGAAGGAGTAAGAACTCAGTATACAGGATAATTTTTTTGAACCAATAGATTGGTACCTGTTTGGAAAAGAAGACATCCTCTGATTTAACCAAATGAATCAGAGGATGTCTTCTGATCCAGCCTGGTACAAAATTAATGCTCGATATTCTTGGAGGATCGACTTGAAAACCACTGTTTTTTCACTATTCCTGATGGTTGTAGGTGGAACACAATTGGCAAACAAAGAGTTGATCGACCACCCTGATCAAATTACCGCTGCTTCAATGACATTCAATTCATCAACAAGCTATGAAGAAGTACAGAAAATTTTAGACGGCAAGTGTGTTAGTTGTCACAGCGGACCTTCTCCAGCAAAAGGCTTAGAGCTCGATTCATGGAAACATACTCTGAGTGGTTCTGATCATGGAGAAGCTGTCATTCCATTCGACGCCACAAGATCCCTGGCCTATGAAATCACTACTAAGCTAGTGGGCGGCCCACACCCTCGAGAACTTGGAGAATCTGTTCTAACAGATGAAGAAACGTCTGTTCTCAGTAATTGGATCGCTGAAGGTGCTATTTCTCCAGAAGGCACCGTAGCTTTTGCAGATGCCGAAAAACTGCTCTATGTAGCTAACCAAGGAGACGCACTTATCTCTGTAATCGATATGGAGAACAATGTAGTGATAAGAACAGTAGACCTAAAGGAATTAGGATTTTCGGAAAATTCTCAGCCCCATCATAT
>JBJKYO010000020.1:0-12476 GCA_045561015.1 Longimicrobiales bacterium
AGCTTCTCTACCCGTATCTTTGCCGCAGACTTAGACATTTCGCGCAAACCCTCCGTCATATTGAAGCAGTTTCAGGTAAATGAGTCTATCCATTTCTTGTTCGCCTTTCGAATAACTGTGAGCAAACTAGACAAAATCTTGGAAGCAGATCTATGTTAGAAATTATGGACACCAACTGGAAACCGACACTTGCCAGCTCTTAATATAAAACAACTGCGCTCAGAAACACTGGGGACTGACCACGTTAACCATCTAAATAATGCTGGTGCCAGCCTTGTTCCCAATCCTGTCCATCATACCGTTCAAAGGCACCTAGAACTAGAACGAACACTAGGTGGCTATGAAGCTGCTGAAAAATCCCATGATGAGATCCAACAATGCTACAGTCACGTTGGACAAATCATAGGATCACAACCACATAACATTGCTTTTACAGAAAACGCTACCAATTCCTTCCTTTCGGCCCTCTCATCTATAAAATTTTCTCCCGATGACGTTATTCTTACCAGCAGAAACGACTACGCTTCTAATCAAATTATGTATCTTTCACTGGCAGAACGCTTCGGAATCGAACTAATCAGGGTGGAAGACAATCGGGATGGAACGGTTAATCTAGCCTCCTTAGAAACATTGTTGCACCGGCTTAGGCCGAAACTGGTAGCAATCTCTCACATCCCAACCAGTTCCGGGATGGTCCAGCCAATCAAAGACATTGGCACATTATGTCAGATGTATGAGTCCTTGTTTCTTGTAGATGCATGCCAGTCAGTTGGACAAATGCCTATCGATGTGAAAGAAATTCAATGTGATTTTCTTTCCGCCACTGGAAGAAAATTTCTTCGCGGACCTCGAGGAACAGGATTCCTTTTTGTGGCAGATCGGATTTTAGATGCGGGCTACAAGCCACTATTTCCAGACCTCAGAGGAGCAGATTGGGTAATGGATGATCACTATCAGCCTGCACCAGACGCATGTCGTTTTGAAAACTGGGAATTCCCCTACTCACTCATCCTAGGACTGGGATCAGCGGCGCACTACGCACATGAACTGGGTGTCGAAGAAATTCGCCAGCGGGCCTGGGGCCTTGCGGATAAAACACGCAACGCCATTTCTGAACTTAAAGGAGTGTCCGCGATCGACTTGGGTGCTCAAAAATCTGCTATAGTTACCGCGACATTTTCAGAAAAAGATGCTACAAACATTTCCGAATCGCTAAGAAAACTCGACATAAACACCTCTGTCTGCACTAGATACAGTGCCGTCATAGACTTTGATCATCGGAAAATTGAAAGTGCTTTGAGAATCTCTCCACATTATTACAACACGGAAGAAGAAATTGAGGAGCTCGTGTCGAGTCTATCACGGTTGCTAGACCAGCCCTGATGAATGACATTGGGCAACAGAAGTACACCTTCATAGCATGGGAAGGCTCATGAAAACCATAGCCGGGCTATGTTGCCTTGTAGGTAGCATAATATTGATACAATATGTGGGCTACTTTTATCTATTGAGATCTTACAGCATATGGGTTAAGGTCGGCCTCACGTTGTTATATATAGGCATATTCCTACTAACGATAATAGTTTTCCGGCAACAGTATCTCGCATCCAAGAACGATCCTTTCAAGGAGATAGAACGATGATAGTTGCAACAACTTCCCAGATTTCTGGAATGTGCATCGTAAAAACCTTAGGAATAGCGAGGGGCAACACGATCCGTGCGCGCCACCTCGGAAAGGACATAATGGCTAGCCTGCGAAACCTCGCAGGGGGTGAGATTCATGAATACACCAAATTGCTCGCCGAATCTAGAGAACAGGCATTGGCCCGACTAGTAGAGGAGGCCGAGGACTTGGGGGCAAATGCGGTAGTGGGAATACGGTTTCAGACTTCGCTGGTTCAAAGTGGAGCCTCGGAAATGCTGTGTTATGGAACAGCTGTTAAAATCGAACCTGAAACTGTTTCTTAGGGTTTAATATTCTGTTTGTAAATAACCCCTTTTTGGCCTTGACGTTAGATGTGGCCCTTTCTAATTTTGAGGGTAAAGAATAATCATTCTTAATAACTTCAGGGAAACAATAGGTCTATCCTATCCATGAGCAACACTCCCGCACTCGAAATTCGAGGCCTTTCCGCTAAAGTGGCCGACGAGGATATCTCGATACTAAACAATCTAGATTTAACCCTAGAATCAGGACAAATACACGCGATAATGGGTCCTAATGGATCTGGGAAAAGCACATTAGCTAAAGTCTTAGCAGGTCATCCCAGTTACCAGGTCACGGGCGGGGAAGTCTTGTATCTCGGCCAATCCATACTAGGAATGGAGCCAGACGAAAGAGCTCTTGCGGGAATCTTCATGGCCTTTCAATACCCTGTAGAGATCCCAGGGGTGTCAATCGCTAATTTTCTCAGAACTGCATTGCAGGCGCGGTTAGGACGCGGAGAAGAACTGGATCTTTTTGATTTCCAAGATCAATTGCTGGAATCCATGAAATTGCTCGAAGTAGAACCATCATTCGCGGAACGCCCCGTCAATGATGGCTTCAGTGGAGGCGAAAAAAAGCGCAACGAAATTCTGCAAATGGCTGTATTGCAGCCCACCCTGGCCATCATGGACGAAACAGATTCAGGCCTGGACATAGATGCCCTTCAGATTGTTTCTAAGGGCGTAAACACATTACAACAACAAAATCCTGAAATGACTATTCTTATGATCACCCACTACCAAAGGCTTCTGGACTACATTAAGCCAGACCTTGTGCATGTCATGGTAGACGGGAAGATTGTGAGAACGGGAGGCCCAGAATTAGCCCTAGAACTAGAAAGACAGGGTTATGCAGACTGGAAAATACCTAGTTAAAGTAGAGCAAATAAAATGCCTAAAAGTGAGCTGGTAGAAAACCTAGATCTAGACAACTATAAATATGGGTTTGTCGATTCTGAATCACATGTTTATAGGACAAGGCCTGGCCTTGATGAAAGCATTGTTAGAGAGATATCAAAGCACAAAGATGAGCCGGACTGGATGCTACAATTCCGACTTAAGGCACTGAAGGTTTACGAAGCCAAGCCTATGCCTACCTGGGGTGGAGACCTCTCCGACCTGGAAGCCACACTCGATGAAATCTACTTCTATGTAAAGCCTCAAGACCAGACAGAACGCTCGTGGGAAGATGTGCCAGACAATATCAAAACCACATTTGAGCGCCTCGGCATACCAGAAGCAGAACAAAAGGCTCTTGCTGGAGTAGGAGCCCAATACGAATCTGAGATGGTGTACCACTCACTTAAAGAAGAATGGTCTTCAAAAGGTGTAATCTTCGATTCTATAGAAGATGGCCTAAAAAATCACCCTGAGATATTCAAAAAGCACTTCGGAACCATAGTTCCAATTGCTGACAATAAGTTTTCAGCGCTGAACTCAGCTGTATGGTCGGGTGGGTCTTTCGTATATGTCCCAAAGGGAGTCCATCTTGAAACACCCCTCCAGGCTTACTTCCGGGTGAACCAAGAAAGAATGGGTCAATTTGAGAGGACGTTGATTATCATCGAAGAGGGAGCGCGCGCGC
Source organism: Longimicrobiales bacterium (assembly GCA_045561015.1). Lineage (GTDB taxonomy): Bacteria > Gemmatimonadota > Gemmatimonadetes > Longimicrobiales > Gaopeijiaceae. Next base: position 3,572 of record JBJKYO010000020.1, read on the forward strand.
ACTATATAGAAGGCTGCACTGCTCCTGTTTATTCGACCGATTCGTTTCACTCTGGAGTAATCGAAATCGTAGTCGAAAAAAATGCCAGGTTTAGATACACTACCATCCAAAATTGGTCCAACAATATGTACAACCTGGTCACCCAGAGAGCAATTGTACAAGAAAATGGTACCATGGAGTGGTTAGATGGAAACCTTGGTTCAAAGCTGACGATGAAATATCCCTCTTGTTATTTGATGGGCAGAGGCGCCCATGGCTCCATAATGTCGATAGCCTATGCAGGTTCCGGCCAGCACCAAGACACTGGGGGCAAGGTTGTCCATGCGGCCAAAAACACTACGTCTTCCATAATTTCTAAATCGGTTAGCAAAGAAGATGGACGATCGTCTTACAGGGGTCTCTGTAAGGTTCACGAAGGCGCAACTGGATCACGATCAAATGTAGAATGCGATGCCCTTTTAATTAACGAAACTTCTAGAACGGATACATATCCATATATTGAAGTTGATGAAAAAAGAGCTACCGTGGGACATGAGGCTACCGTATCCAAAGTTGGCGACGAACAACTTTTTTATCTGAAAAATCGAGGACTATCCGAAGAGGAAGCCATGGCTCTAGTTGTCAGGGGTTTCATTGAACCAATCGCCAAAGAACTTCCCCTCGAGTATGCTGTTGAGCTTAATCGATTGATAGAACTAGAGATGGAAGGGTCGGTAGGATAGCAATGAACCAAATGTTTTATGATTATAAATCACTGGCAAGCTCAGATGATTTGTGTGAATAATGGCCGATCAATCCAACTACCACTCCTGGCTCACCGAAAAGCGTTCACACGCATGGTCGGTTTATGAGGAAACCCCTCTGCCCACCACAAAATCGGAAGAATGGCGTTACACAGACCTGAAAAAGCTTTTCCCAATGGAAGGCTTAAATCTGAAGACAACTTCAGCACCGGCGCCTACAAAACCCTTGAGAGAGAACCTGACCGAAACGGTCAATACATCTGCTAGAGTCCAGTTTACGAATGGTTCTGTTACCCATCTACAGGTTACCCCTGAAATGCAGGAGCAGGGCGTTGTTCTGGATTCACTGCAAAACCCTCAACATTCAAGAATACAGGAAATTATCAAAGAAAACCTGTGCGGCTTAGCCCTACCTCCGGAATCTGGAAAATTCCAAGCTCTCAATGCAGCCCTGTGGACAGACGGCATCATCATCTATGTGCCCAAAAATGTTCATGTTGAAATGCCCGTGAGGGGAAAACACTATATGACCACTGGAATGCCAGATGCATGCAGTAGGACCTTGATTGTTGCCGAAAAAGGCAGTCAGGTTTCCTATGTAGAAGAATTCGAATCAGATAGTTTCGACAACAAAAACATGGTATCCTCCGCCGTTGAAATCATTGCACACAAGAACGCGACTGTAGATTTTGTATCTGTTCAGAACCTAGGCAGAGGCATTTTTTTTCAGGCTGCCCAAAAAGCCCTAGTGCATCGTGACGCAACCGTTAACACACTTAATGTCAATTTGGGCTCATCTTTGAGCCGACTAGATTTAAACACTCAACTCTTGGAACCCGGAGCCAACAGTAAAATGCTGGGCTTATATTTCGGTGATAGGGACCAGCATTTTGATCACAATACTAGTCAGGACCATTTTGCCCCTCACACAGGTAGTGATCTCTTGTACAAGGGCGCATTAGATGGAAATTCACGAGCAGCTTTCAGGGGTATTATCAGGGTCCACTCAGGCGCACAGCAAACCGACGCCTATCAAACGAACAGAACTTTACTTTTGTCAGAGGACGCCCGAGCGGACTCACTACCGAACCTAGAAATTGAAGCTGACGACGTTAGGTGTTCCCATGGATCTACCGTCGGACAACTAGACCAAGAGACTGTTTTTTACCTCCTTAGCAGGGGGTTCTCTCGTCAACAAGCAGAAAGACTGGTAGTCCTAGGTTTTCTTGGAGACGTGATGGCCAGGTTGCCTCAGGGAGCTTTCAAAAGAGTAGTCAAAAATGTGACAGATGCGGTGGAGAAGAAATTACGACATGGTTGACCAAAACCAGTCCCGCGTATGGACCCGCGTTGCAGGCCTGGACCAGGTTGCCCCAGGGAATCTATTGGGCGTCGAAACCGATGGCCTTAGGATTGTTCTAGCTAATGTTGACGGAACCATTTATGCCCTTGAAGATCAGTGTTCCCACCAGGATCTGCCATTGTCCGATGGCTATCTTGAAGACGATCAAGTCGAATGCATCTACCACGGTGCTAGGTTTGATGCCTGCACTGGAACTGCTACTGCACTGCCTGGGATCAAACCTGTAACCACCTTTAATGTCGACATTAGGAGCGGAGACATCTACGTTGAAATTGCAGGCTAACTTTAACATCGAAACTCTATGGCAGAGAAATCTGGAATATTCGATCCCCAAATAATTAGGGAGCAGTTTCCAACATTATCCGGGGCTGTGTCAGACAAGCCTTTGGTGTACTTGGATAATGCTGCTACTTCTCAGAAACCAATTCGAGTTATAAAGGCAGTAGAAAGCTATTATCGAGAGAGTAATTCAAATGTACACCGGGGCATATACGAACTAAGTAGAAAAGCAACGGAAGCCTACGAAAATGCTAGAAGTCGGATGGCGCGCTTCATTGGAGCGAAGTCCCCAGAGGAAATAATCTGGACAAGAGGCGCTACCGAAGGAATAAACCTTGTGGCTAACAGTTGGGGGGCAGACAACCTTTCTGCGGGTGACGAAATCCTGCTTACAACCATGGAACACCATTCTAATATCGTGCCATGGCAATTGATTGCAGAGAAAACTGGGGCAATCATTCGCTACATTGAAATGGATCCTGAAGGTCGCCTCAGTTTGGAAAACCTAGACGAGCTTTGTGGAGAACGGACCAAAATTGTGGCCTGTACTCAGGTCTCCAATTCCTTAGGTACGATAAACCCAGTGGAAAGGATCATAGAGCGGGCTAGGACTGTTGGTTCACTTGTACTCATTGATGGAGCCCAGGCCGTTCCACATGGGTCCATCGACGTTCAAGCCTTGGACTGTGATTTTTATGTTTTTTCGGGCCATAAAATGTGTGGCCCTACTGGAATCGGAATCCTTTGGGGAAAGGAAGAGCTTTTAGATTCAATGCCTCCCTATCAAGGGGGGGGAGAAATGATCAAGGTTGTTCAAAGAACACACAGTACTTGGGCTGACCTTCCCCATAAATTTGAAGCTGGAACTCCCAATATTGCTGGAGCCATTGTGTTAGCTACAGCCGCTGATTTCCTTGAGGAGATTGGCTTTGACTCCATAAAACAACATGAAGACAGCTTGCTCACTTACGCCCTAGAACAGCTCAGCGATGTTGACGATATAGAAATTTATGGTCCAACGGACCAAGCCCACAGATCATCTGTGATTTCTTTTCAACTTGGAAACATTCATCCACTGGACGTTTCTACCGTCCTCGACGCTGAAGGAATTGCTATTAGAGTAGGACATCATTGTGCACAACTTGTTATGGAGCATCTCGGAGTTTCTGTAACGGCTCGGGCGAGTTTCTACCTATACAACACCACTAGTGATGTCGACGACCTAGTAAAGGGCTTGAAGGCAGTCAACAGAATCTTTGCCTCCTGAAGATGGGCAGCCTGGAGTCCTTACACCAACACTTGATACTGGACCATTATCGAAACCCCAGGAATAAAAAACTCCTTGAGAATCATGATCTAGAAGGCAGAGCAACAAATCCCATGTGTGGAGATGAAATAACCTTGCAATTGTGCCTAAAAGACGAAATTATTGACACTGTTGGGCTTGGAGGGAAAGGCTGTTCCATTTCTCAAGCTGCAGCTTCAATATTCTCGACACGCTTGAGTGGCCACACTTTAAAGCAAGCATCCAACTTGGCAAATCAATTCACAAACATGATGCGGGCACCAACACAGGAACCAGACCGAGCACTACTGGGTGATCTGCTGGCTTTTGAAGGCGTCCAGAAATTTCCCCTTAAAGTCAGGTGTGTCCTTTTGGTTTGCGAAGCGTTTAACAATGCCACCAAGGAGGGCGACACCTGATGAAAGGCAAAGAAAACATGGGCCACATTCAAGATGCTACGATGTGTGATACACCAATAGGCACCATAAGAATATGGGCAGGCCCCAGTGGCATTAAAAGGCTGGGTTTTGAAGGGACAAACTCAGAAAGGCACCGCAAAGAAAATGCTCCAGATAGCGCAGTGATACGAGAGGCCACGAAACAACTTACACAATATTTTACTGGAGAACTAAGGCATTTCGATTTACCACTAGATCTATCAAGCTGCAGTGATTTCCAATTACGCGTATTTCAAGAGGTGCGGAAAATACCATACGGGCAATTCCTAACCTACAGAAACCTTGCCGAAGCCCTAGATCAGCCTCGAGCTTCACGATCAGTGGGGCAGGCCCTGAAGGCCAATCCTATACCAATATTTCTTCCGTGCCATCGAGTCATCAGAAGCGACGGAGGGCTAGGCGGTTATGCTGGGAACTTGGAGCACAATATTCAAAGAAAGATAACTCTGCTAAAGATGGAGGGAGTCGAAATAAAAAACGGTGCCATAAAGGATACGAATCCAGACGAAACTCTATCTTTGCCGTTTTAGGCCTGGAATGGTAAAGTCATTCGGCTGGACTGCCCGGCTGTAGAAGTACTTTAACCGCCCCACTCTCTCGGTGGTTTCCGGAAGTCTTAAGCGCCTCGCAGTAATCTCGTAGAGGGAATTTATGGGTGATGATGTCTGCGACAGGGGCTTCTGTCCTCGCAAGCAGATTGTGAACCACCTCAAAAGTATGACATTTTTCTTCTTCCCATTCTTCCAGTCCATAGCCCACAAATCCATGAACCTTCAGCTCCCTGGCCCACAACATGGTGAGGTCAATATTTCGAGTTTTTCCTATACAGCCAATTGCTGCAATTTTTCCCCTTGGTGAAGTAAAACTCATTGCCTGTGCCAAGCTTTGTGCATTGCCCACACAGTCATATACCACACTGAAACCACCTCCAGCGAACACCTCATCACCGATAATCGGCTTGTAGGCAGTCGCTCCCGTCTTCAAAAGTGCTTCGTTGGCAGAATCACCCGGGAAAACAACCTCAGTCGCTCCCATTTTTTTTGCCAACACCCTCTCATGTGGTCTTTTGACCTGACTGAGAACGAGTCCCTTATGTCCCTGAGCTCGCAAAGCCCAAATAGTCGCCAGTGCTATAGTGCCGCTCCCTAAAACCATAACAGGTGCCTGAGGATTGGACTTGATTCCCAAAACTGCATGCATTGCAATAGCTAGCGGCTCTACTAGCACGGCCATGTCGTCTGAAATGTTGTCTTCCACAGCAAACACTTGGGACTTGTGGGCCAACAAGATGTCTCCCCAACCTCCTGGAAGATCTCTGTGATATCCGATCGTTACCCCTGGAGCTAATACATTACCATTTACCGTTATGACTCCTTCTTCCCCGGCCCTTTCACAAGTACTATGACGACCCATAGAGCAAGAAGGGCAATAATCAGATCTCTGATAGCCACGAGTTGCGCAAGATATCATTGGATCTACCGTAACCCGCTGACCACTGGAAAACCCTTCTACGTTGCCCCCTACAGACTGCACCCGCCCCACTATCTCATGTCCCAAAACTGCGGGGAAAGATCCAAACGGCTCCATGGCTGTACTTGCAGCGTAACTCAAGCAACCAATATCACTCCCGCAAATACCACTCTGCAGGACTTCGATTTTTAACCAATCAGGTCCGGGCATCTCTGGTTCTGGAAGGTCCTTGATACTCAGGCCACTTAAGGATCCGAAAAAAGCTGAATCCGTAAGCTTTCCTGCCGTCTTTGCTAGGACAAATCCAGGAACACCAACGTTGAAGGCAACCCCTCTCACCTCAGGATTCCTTCTCTATAATTGTCACCACTTCTTCCAAGGGTGGCATTACTCCTGGATGTTCGCCTTTCCAGACGTAGATGATACGCCCCTCTTTATTAACCACATACACCACTCGATTGGTCACCCCCTTTAGGCCCATCATATCATCTAAAAGCACCTGATATTCCTTCGACACTGTCTTGTTATAGTCGGAGGCGATAGGGAAGGAGGCCCCACATTCTGTGGCGAACTTTTGGTTGACATACGGGGAGTCTGTACTTATTCCAATAACCCCTGCCCCAAAAGTTTTCCATCTGGAATAGTCTTCCGCTACTGCACACACCTCTGCCGTACAAACAGAGGAAAAGGCTAGGGGGAAAAAGAGTATTACCACTGTCTTTTTGCCTTTATAATCAGACAGCCGAACAGTCTGTCCTCCAAGAGTAACCGGAAGGTCAAAGTCTGGAGCCACAGCCCCTATCGGTAAACACATACCTTCCTCCATCTCAGTCAGCTAGTAAGCAACATTCTTAGGATATATCCATTTCATTTGCCAGATCTTGCCTCGCCTCCCGCCGACGCCTCCCCTCTGCAAACCTTCTTTTGTCCCCCTCTGTTAACAGCGCTAACCCTGGAACCTCCACTGGCCTACTATCTGGGCCCACTCCCACAAAAGTCAGGAAACAGTCATTGGTGTGCCTTTTGACGCCAGTTATTGGATGCTCGGCCACAACCTTTACACCTATCTCCATAGAGGTCCTACCAACAAAATTAATACGGGCAGCACAAGTAACTAGCTCTCCAGAATAGATGGGCTCTTTGAAGTCAACTTTGTCTATAGATACTGTGACGCAAGGGACTCGGGCATGTCTCATGGCCGTCACCGCTGCCGCCCTATCAACAAGCGAAAGAATCACTCCTCCGAAAACATGCCCTAAGTTATTTACGTCTCCAGGCATCATCAGCTGTGTTGTCTCTGAAGTCGATTTTTCGGGGCCGGCCTGCTTGATCTGCTTTTTATTCATACGGAAATTTAACCTCTATCCCTTGCATAAAGCCATCGTTTGCCGCGAATTTCTTCCTTAGCTGATTGGCAATTTGGACTGTCCATCATTAAACGACACCCCTCAAGGAAGAACTATGAAAAAAGTGGGACTACTCCTGGGCCCTACTCTCTTCTGCCTAATGGTTTTATTTGTGGACCTAGATCCCCAAAACTCCAAAACCACTGTCATGGCTGGTATAGCTCTCCTCATGGCAACCTGGTGGCTTACCGAAGCAATCCCCCTTTTTGCAACAGCACTTATTCCGCTAATACTTTACCCGGTGCTCGGAATTGAACGAGGTGCAAATATAGCCCCCATATATTTCAATAGTACTATCGTGCTCTTCATAGGCGGATTCATCATTGCCCTTGTAATGCAAAAATGGGACCTGCATCGCCGAATAGCATTGACCATCATTGCAAACGTAGGAGGTGGACCCTCCAGGATAGTGCTGGGTTTTATGTTGGCTTCTGCATTCTTGTCGATGTGGATTTCGAACACTGCTACAGCAACCATGATGCTACCTATTGGGCTGTCGGTTATCCTAGAACTAGAAAAGCAATTTGATCGAACTGAGACAAGAGGGTTTTCCACTGGTGTTATGTTGGGCATTGGTTATTCATGCTCGATAGGAGGGATCTCTACCCTGGTCGGCACCCCGCCAAATTTGGCTTTTGCAAGAATTTCACAGATTTCTTTTCCCGAAAGCCCTGTCGTTTCTTTTGGTGAATGGTTGACGATGGCTCTTCCAGCATCTTCAGTGCTTCTGGTCATCGCTTGGATATTAATAACTAAGGTTTTCTTTAAGGTCCCCGAGCACATAACGGTGGACGAATCGGTCATCCACAACCAGAAAAGCCAGCTGGGGCCAATATCATATGAAGAAAAGGCTGTGCTCACAGTTTTTTCCTTGACAGTGCTACTTTGGATTTTCCGGGCTCCCATTAATCTTGGATTTGCAACAATACCCGGCTGGTCGGGCTTGCTCCCCTTTCCAGAGCTTATTGACGATGGCACTATTGCGATCACAATGGCCACCCTGTTTTTCCTAATCCCTAGACGATCCTCAGATGGAACAACAGAATTTCTTGCTGACGGGCAGTTAATCCCCAAACTGCCCTGGAATATTGTTCTACTGTACGGCGGAGGCTTCGCTTTAGCTCATGGATTTGTTGTCAGCGGGCTTGCCTCTCTCCTGGGAAGCAAGCTGACCATGTTTGCTGGCCTTACACCCTTACTTTTGATTGCACTCATCTGCTTCTCCATGACCTTTTTGACCGAGGTAACATCGAATACCGCTACAACCGAAATGATTCTACCGATCCTAGCGGCGGTTGCTGTAGCGACTGGGCTGCATCCTTTTATGCTGATGATACCTGCTACAATATCAGCCTCTTGTGCATTCATGATGCCGGTAGCAACTCCACCTAATGCTATTATTTTTGGTAGCAACAGGGTTCTCATCTTTGACATGGCTAAAATAGGAGTTTGGCTCAATCTGGCAGGCATCATAATCGTTGCCATGACATTCTATTTTATCGGCCAGGCAATCTTCAATATTGACCCGACTATAATGCCAGAGTGGGCAACATTTCAGTAAACAATCGTTGCCATGACATTGAAGAACACTAGCTTTTCGACCTCTTTATTCTCCATCGTCAGCCCAGTGGACGAGCTACTATCACTCCATCTTGAGCCATTTTGTCCAGAATTCTTTCCGTAAGTGGCTGTTCACTGATCTGCACTACACCTCCTACCAGGGGAGCATGTAGCAAATGTATTCTATCGTCTTTTCGTATTGCCAGGCCTGTGTGTGCGACGTCTAGCCCCTCCACCGAACTTGTGGCGGCTACAATATCGCCAGGACGCAATTCTGGTTCGATCTGATATAAGCTCTGCTGTGGAACGTAAAAACGCTCTCGCTTAGACAGTGCGATCTC
>JBJKYO010000021.1:0-12170 GCA_045561015.1 Longimicrobiales bacterium
CCCCAGAAACACATCCGCCAGGATGAGTCCCAGACCCACACTGATAATATCCTTCTATAGGAGTTCTATATTGATTCCAGCCTGGAGCTGGCCTATCCAGAAAAAGCTGCGATTTAAAGAGTTCACCAGCAAAAATATTGCCCTCACTTAAACCAATGAAATCCTCAATATCTTTAGGTGTTACTACTTCTCGATGCAAAACCAAGTCGCTAAAACCTGGAAAAAATTCTGTCAAAGTTGCCTCGACCGTATCGGCGAGGTTATCCCTTTCAATATCCCAATTGGTTTGATTCAAATGGTAAGGTGCATACATGACGAAACAGGACATGATATGCTTTCCAGGAGCCGACATTTCGTGATCGATGGTAGACTGTATACAACAATCTAGAAACGGCCTCCGACTGTATGTTCCTTCCTCGCAATCAGCAAAAGCCTGCTGTAGATAATCGATTGATGGTCCAATATTTGTAAACCCTTTATAGATATCCTCACGGCCTTCCAAACCTGGAAATACAGGAACAGAATCCAGAGCGAAATTTACTTTAGCAGCAGTACCTTGGAATTTAAGATTTCTGATACAAGACACTAAATCTTCAGGTAGATCGTCTGGGGCTACCAGTCGAGTGAAGGTCTGCCTCGGGTCCAGTGCACTCACTACCAAATCCGCTTCTAATTCAGACCCATCTTCAAGAGAAACCCCAAGAACCCGCCCTTCTTCATAGAGGACTTTATCAACGCCAGCACCAGTTCTAATCTCTCCACCAAAACTTTCTACTGATCGAGCCAACGCCTGAGTAAATCCCCCGTTACCACCCTTGTGAAATCCCCAACCTCCAGGCTCTCCGTCATATTCACCTAATTTATGGAAAAGCCATACTAAACCAGACTCTTGATCTCGAGGACCGCACCTACTGCCGATGATCCCACTTGATGCATACATAGCTTTTATTAGGTCTGTTTCAAAATACTCATCCAATATTTCGGCAATACTTCCATTCGCACATTTTTCTATCAAGTCACGTACCTCATGATCAAGTTGCCCCATATATGCTTCCAGCTCCTTGAGGGCCCCTACTTCAGCGGGATCCGAACTTAAACGATTTGGAGGTATCCTATCCATCCATGGTTTTATGGCTCGAGCCATCCTACTGATCAAATGGTTCAGATCCTTAGCTGCTTCTGCATCTTCAATAGAGTGCCTCGCAATCTCATGGTAGTTAGCGTCGGAATCCGCTCCCAAAAGCAAATACTCCCCGTTGCGACCTGGCTGAAAAGTATTGACCATTGGAAGCACCATGAAACCGTGCCTGACCAAATCCAAGTCCTGGACAATTTCTGGTCGTAAAAGACTTATCGCATAGGAGAAAGTAGTAAATTTGAAACCAGGCAATAGTTCTTCAGTAATCGCTGCACCACCAACGATGTGTCGACGCTCGAGCACGATTGTTTTTAGCCCAGCCTTTGCTAAGTAGGCAGCGTTGACTAGGCCATTATGACCACCACCCACAACAATGGCATCGTAAGACTGAACCCTACTCATTATCATGCACCTCCCCCATCAATGCCTTCTTTCTGGCAGGGTCGAAAAACGGCATTCTGTCCACCCTGGCCAGGACATGTCTAGGTTGCCGTATCACAGGAATTTCTAGATCGACTTCTGATCCTAGATCCACGAGGTCAACTGGCAATTTTGCGATTGCAATGGGTTTTTTCAAAAGCGATGAAAACAAAAAACTGCTAGCATAGCCCGCATAATCCCACTCCTTCTCACCTCTGCGATATATGCTCATTGTGGACTCTGAATAAACTTCATGATGCGGAGGCAATACTCCTGCTTCTGTATAAGTAGACTCATATTCGTGCCAATCCACTGCAATCCCAACAGTTTTCCAACGACTGGCCTGTGTCTCTAGTTCTCTTTCTAGCGCACTTCTTCCGATGAAATTACGGGCGTCTTGTTCCAAGTCCTTCAGCATCCATTCCCATCCTAATTCAATGGGTGTTTCACGCTGAGCGTCAACCCAAGCGAAACGTGAAGTGTGAAAATCAGTCCCCATTAGAAGTAAGCCGGCTTCAACCCTAACCATTTTTAGCGCAGTCGTGCCTATCGGCGTGATATTATAGTCTTTACCTGCACTAATAATAGCGTCCCATACTAGAATACCATCATCTGAATTCACCCATAATTCGAAACCCAAATCGCCCGTGTAACCCGTGCGAGAAATTGTCACTTCACGGCCAGCTACTTCGGTTTTGATTACACCGAAATAACTCAAGGCTCCTGCATTTTCACTTAATTGGGTGATTACATTAAATGCTTCAGGTCCCTGAAGAGACAAAATGCCAAACTCTGATGAAATATCCTCAATTCTTACCTCTGTAAGACCTTTTTCCTTAGCCACTTTACGAAAGTAACGTAGTGTGGGCTCGGCTGCTGTAAGCAAATATTCGCCAGGATTAGCCTGCATCACCAAACCATCCTGAAGGACGAATCCACGTTCATCGCACCAGCAGGTATACTGAGCCCTTCCTAATTCACACTGTCCCACATCACGCAATAAAATAAGCTCTAGCAGGGTTCTGGCATCTGTTCCCACAAACCTGTACTTAAAAAGAGGAGAAGTGTCGAGCAAGGACACCGAATCTCGAACAGAATAGTACTCACTGCTCAAAGAATACTGATATTGGGGAGCCGTCAAATAGCCAGACCAATTTCTCCATATTTTAGTCTGATTGATTTCTTCCAGCCGTGAGTGAAATGGCGTTGTCAAAGGCATGAATCTCTCCCTCTACAACTAATCCCATGTCCAAATTGATACATTAACGATCCGATCCCCTTCTTGCTCCAAATTGGTATTCCTTGGGTGGTTCAGCCTCTTTAAGGTATCTCACAAAATAGTCCCAACGTCTGCGCATCATATAGGGTTCATTGCCAAATCCATGACCGCGATTAGGCATCATGATTAAATCGAAATCTTTGTTCTCTGCTATCAGAGCATTTACCACTAGCATAGTGTTGGAAGGTGGAACATTGGAATCCAAGGTCCCATGAGCAATTAACAGTTTCCCCTGCAGGTTCTTGGCCAACAGGTGATTGGCCTGGTTGTCATAGCTAGTAGTTCCATCTGGATACTCCACAAGAAGCCCTTGCCATTTCTCACCCCAGTCATCTTCATAATTACGTTGATCGTGATTTCCAGCTTGTGAAACAGCCACTTTATAAAATTCAGGATATCGTAGAATCCCTGCTGTAGAGGCGAATCCGCCACCTGAATGACCAAATATGCCAACTCTTTCGATGTCCATCCAGGAATAGCGGTCTGCAAGTTGTTTTATCCCTGAGATTTGATCGGGAAGCCCATTGTCTCCCATATTCCCATAATATGCTTCGTGAAAAGTCTTAGAACGCCCAGGCGTTCCCATCGCGTCCAATTCAACTACTACAAAACCAAGCTCTGCCAGTGACTGCAAATCTCTGTGAGAAGGCCTAAAACTGCGACTTCCTACACTGCCACTTTGAGGGCCAGGATAGAGATAATTGATGATGGGATAAGAAAGATTAGGGTCGAAATCGATCGGCCGAAAAAGTAAGCCGTATAAATTCGTTTCTCCATCCCTGGCCTTTACAGTGAAAGGCATCGGCGGCTTCCAGCCAGAAGCAACTAGATCGGATATGTCCGACTGCTCGACAGTCATAACGAGTGCCCCCTCATCCCTTGAACGCAGCTCTGTGGTCGGGGAAACGGTAGGAGTCGAATAAGTATCCAGGAGAAAGTCACCATCAGGAGAAAGAGTGACCGTGTGGTTGGCACTATCTGGAGTGAGAAGAAGAACCTCACCGCCATCAATGTCTACACTGTAAACATATTGAAAGTAGGGATCTCCAGGCTCGCGACCTGCCCCAACAAAAGTGATCGTTCTGTTTTCCTGGTCAATATCAAGAATTTGTTGAACGTTCCATGACCCCTGAGTGACCTGCCTTTTTAAATCCCCCGAATCAGTATCGTAAAGATACAGATGACCCCAGTCATCTCTCTGACTGGACCACAATATTTCATTTGACGACGATAAATAAGCCCATCCATTGGATTCATAAAAAGTCTCCTCCACCTCTTCAAAAAGAGTTCTTACTCTACCATTAGATGCATCCGCTATTCTCACAGTTGCAGTCTTGTGATCTCTGGTGCTTGAAACGAAAGCAATTTGTTCACTATCCCCACTCCACTCCACATCTCCGAAACCCGAGCCGCATCTAATATGGTCACTGCAGGTACTGCGATGCTGATCAGGAGGCATCTGTATAGGAACCAGTCTGTCTTCCGGTGGACGATCAAGATCCAAGATTACTCTTGAAATTCTAAATATTACTGAATCTTCTGGTAGAGGGTATCGCCATGCGTCCAATTCCTGATGGCCAACTTTTGTATTAACCAGGTACATCATCCCAACCCCTCTGGAATCATGACGAAACGTCGCTATTTTCCTGGAGTCTGGTGACCATTTGACAATAGGACGATTACTACGTGTCCAACCAGCATTATCCGTACCATAACCAAAATCCTCATGGCCTTCTGTCGTCAAGGCTGATTCTTCACCCGACTCTAGGATTCTCAGCCACAAGTTATGATCTCGGATAAAAACGACGCTCTTTCCATCTGGCGAGATCACTTCATCCCTAGAAAATTGACTCATTTCCAGGTCAAGGAACCTGCAAGTATACCTACTGAGATCACAAAGTAACTCCCTTGGACCTCCAACTATAGCCACCAGTGTCTGCTCTTCTAGCCAGAGGTCTTCCAATGGTATTTCTGAAGGCTCGACAGTCCTGCCGACTATTCCAGTCAGAACAGTTGCCAGTCGTTCTTGATCAAATGCAGGAGTGCGAGTGCGTTCTTCTGGATTGACTAGAAAGTAGGTTGCCCCATCCAAACCATTTGACTGAAACCAGAAGCGACCATCATCGAGCCAACGAGCATTTACAGTTGCGCCAAAAACCAAAGGGTTTGTGTGTTGTGCTAAAAAGCTTTCCGCTCGAGCATAATCTTCCGCAGTAACTAAACTGGTGTGATTCTCTTGAGCACCCAACGTGCTACACAGAACCAACAAACAGATACTAAACGCATAATGCTTCATGCTTTGTCCCCTGAATCCAAAACCAGACAAAAACCAACTAGGAAAGAACATGATGCATCCAACTGAGTTCCTGAGCAACCACAATAAGTCAGAGGGCACCAGCGGAAGGTCCCATTGCGGGTTTCACAGTTTAGCTCTTAGGCCGTTCCAGCGGGCTAGGGATAGTTATGAACAACACATCTCTAAATTGCTTAGTTGCGAAGTTGTTTGGCAGCAAGCCAGTTCGACAGTGGTCCATCCCCACTCGACGACACTCCCAAGTTCAACTAATCAAGGCCTCTTCAAGAACTCGAACTCTCGGACCATTAACAACAGCGTTCCTGATTTGACCCACCACTAGATCCACTTCTTTGGAACTGATGTTGAAATGAGGAGTGAACCGCAATGAATTTTCACCTCCGTGAATCACTCCAATTCCATTCATACGCATATACTCTTCAAGACTATCAACACCATATGCCTTATATGATGAGTTTAGCTCACAAGAGAATAACAAACCCGTAACTTGTATATTGGTAATTTCACCATCAAAATCACCTGCCAAAGCTTCTAGCTTGTTTTTGAATTCCTCTCCCTTCTGCACGATATTTTCCCTGATATCGTCAGTTATCATCTCTAACACAGCAGTACCTACATCCATTGCTCGAGGAGTCGTGGTCATTGTATTGCCATAGATTCCCTTCCTATACAGTCCTGCCGTTCTCTCGTTCATAGCCAGGATAGACATCGGATACTGACCAGCGTTCAAGGCCTTCGAATAAGTCTCCATATCCGGTGCAGGCAGATCTTCAAACCCAGGATAATCAACGATTGATAGATTCCCTGTCGCTCGAATCCCAGCTTGAATCGAGTCTATGAGAAAAACAGATCCATGTTCACTGGACAAAGCATGCGCTACAGAATAAAACTCGGGTGAAATTTGCAATCCTGGATTGCCTTCACCCATGACCGGTTCCATAAAAACAGCTTCAATAAAAATTCCTTGTTCGTCAGCTTCTGCAAAAATCTGATTCAGATGCTCTATGTCGTTGGGGTCGACAGTAATTAAGTCATCACTGTCTTCAAAACTCTTTAAATATTTCTTGTAGCTCTCGTGAGTTGAATGCGAAAACTGCGCTGGCCTCCCCGTCCTGCCATGAAATCCAGTGGTCAGGGAAAGTTTCTTGACCGTTTTCCCCGCATGTCGGCTTCCCGGCTGCGTCATCATCTTAGCATTCACGTCTGAAATGCGAGTAGCCACCGACACAGACTCCGAACCCGAGTTAACAGCTATGAAGCGGGTGAAGGGACACCCTTCAGAGCGATTCCTTCCCACTTCTCTCTGCAATGCCTTCACCAAACGTAGTTGACTGAAACTAGCGGTCATGACGTTACTCATAACCTGAGGACGACTCATCGCTTTGATTACTTGCTCTGGAATGTGTCCGAAACCTAACATTCCATAACCACCACTGTCGTGTAGAACTGCCCCTTTTGTAGTAATTACCCAAGGTCCATTGGCAGCTAGTGATACGTATGGACAAACCGTGTCTTCAGCATAAAAATTTACCCATCCCTCTTGGACTACTCCAACTTGATCAAGCTCATCCAAATCCACTATATCTGGAAAATCCACTAGCAACTCTTGGAATTTTTCAGAAGCGCTGACAATTGCCTTAGTCAGAGCGCTATCGGTCTCAGCAAAACTCCTCACAACCTCGTCCGGCAACCCAGTCGTCACTTTTTCACCGGGTAAAGTTCGCATAGGTTTTAGTAGTTCAATTACGTCCATTGCTGACCTCTCTATTTAACGATCCCTCCGACCTCTGACAATTTTAATCTCAAGATGGTTCAGTAGTTTCGCTGTGCTGAATAGATACAACCTATTACCTTATCATGACAATTACCACCGAATTGATTTATACACATCACTTGTATTACTTGATCCCCTAAAACCATCAAAAAAACTGCTATGGCTTCAAAAAATTCTTTCGATGTCTCAACTGGAGTCGACCTACAGGAAGTCGACAACGCGGTTAACCAAGCGACCAAAGAAATACTGACTCGATACGATTTCAAAGGCACTGACTGTTCGATAGAGTTCGATAGAGATTCTTCAAAACTTCTTTTAGGAGCCGATGATGAATACCGCATGACACAGGTTGTGCAAATACTCAGAGAAAAACTAGCTAAAAGGAAGGTTCCTCTAAAGAATTTGGACCTACAAAACGTGGAAATAGCCTCCCTAGGCCGAGCAAGACAGACTATTTATATAAAACAAAGCATTGATCAGGAAATCGCAAAAAAAATGGTTAAGGCCGTTAAGGGCTGTGGGCTCAAGAAAGTTCAAGTGCAAATACAGGGCGATCAACTCAGAGTCATTAGCGCGTCTAAAAATGACCTGCAGGCAGTTCAAACTTTTCTCAAAGGAGAAGATTGGGGTCTGGAGCTACACTTTGGTAATTACCGATAGCTGTACAGGAGCGCTTTCCAGGACCTTAAGTAAGAAAAATATTTGACGCTAGACTCCTTGTGGATGTAGCATATCAATCCCTGAAATACCTTTTGTGATCACTTGCTTTCAAAAAACAGAAAAGCTGGTCTTTCTGAAACTAATTAACCAAGCTGAAGTAAAGCGGAACATGCTAGCGGTGCTAAGATTTGTAATTATAGAAAAGGTCTCATCCTGATGGCTGGTTCGGTACTATGACTCTGAATCTTGCCGTGTTCATGATTTACTGCACTGCGTTTATTGGACTGGGTATTTGGGTCGGCAGAAAAGTAGACACTGGTGCGGCCTTTTTTGTGGCAAATAGGCGATTGGGACCAGCACTGATTTTTTCAACTGTACTTGCTGCTAATATTGGAGCTGGAAGTACCATCGGAGCTGCCGGACTTGGCTACAGAGATGGGCTTGCTTCTTGGTGGTGGGTCGGATCAGCTGCGATCGGCACCTTCTTCTTGGCATTCTGGGTTGGGCCCAAAATCTGGAGAATAGCCAGCAACTTAGGTCTTTACACTCTCGGGGACTATCTCCAGGTCCGATATGGGTCGGGAGTGAGAGCTTCTGTAACCAGCATAATCTGGATAAGCACGCCAGCTCTGCTTGCGGCCCAACTAATCGCGATGGCAAAAATCCTAGGTTTTCTTATAGGCACGTCATACGAAGTAAGCGTCTTCATGGGCGCTGTCATTATTTCGCTTTATTTCGTAGGTGGAGGTTTGCTTAGCACAGCATGGGTGAACATGATACACCTAATAGTTTTAATGGCTGGATTCATCATAATAGTACCCTGGTCTTTAGCTTCCGCTGGAGGATGGCAAACAGTTGCCATGTCTCTCCCATCCAAATCAGACTATCTCAATTTCTGGGAAGGAGGTCAGTCAGGTTGGCTACTACTGGCCATACTAGCCCCCAATTTCATCGTATCACCCGGCATCATACAGAAAATATACGGAGCTCTAGATGAGCGAGCCGTTCGTATAGGTCTAACTGCAACCGCAATAAGTCTTCTGATCTTTGCAATCGTCCCGACTCTTCTGGGGATGATCGCTCACAGCTATGACCCGTCCCTCACAGACAACGAAGATGCTTTGTTGTTGGTATTGGATTCTGGGCTTCCTTCCATTATAGGTGCCCTAGGACTGGCTGCGATATTTTCAGCTGAAATCAGCTCTGCCGATGCAATCCTATACATGCTAGCCACTTCCCTGTCCAAGGACCTCTACCAAAGACACTTAAACCCCGGAGCGAGTGACAGTGAATTGCTCAAGGTCGCCAGATGGGCTGCTTTTTCAGGTGCGATCCTCTCTGTGTTGTTAGCCCTCATACTCCCATCTATAATAGGCGCTCTAACGATTTTCTATTCCCTGATAGCTATTTGCGTTTTCATACCTGTGATCGGGGGCCTTTTTTCACCGCACCCGAGTAGCTTAGAGGCATCATCTGCAGTAATAGTAGGCATTACTGTCTTCCTGTCAGTTCAATTCCTGATATCAACAACCGCTAGTAACACATTACTACAACCTCATCTACTCGCACTGGCAGCTTCCGGCATAACTTTCGCTAGCATCAGCTTCTGGAGATCAAAAAAGTCTCGTGAGAAGCTGTAACCACCTAGAGGATGAAGGGGCAGGACGAAGGTAAAATCACTTTCTTTAAAAGAGTTTCTGCAATCATGTGAAGGATGTGGAGTTCTGTTAGCCTGCAGACGCTTGCTGCTGAATTTCAGCGGTTCAACAAGAAACACAGTTGTGATTATTAACAGCACCCATTCCTTCTAAAAGAGCCATCGTTTCTGGAAATGGCTGAATCCTCTGGAATGGTCCATTCGCCATATCTACGGTAGTCTGCCCACTCCGGCCTACCAAGGTCACATCAGCACCCTTTTCAACCAGGTACAAAATTAACTCGTTATCACCCCTGGCCGCCGCATGGTGTACTGGAGAAAAACCATTTGCATCCCTGGCATTAACGTCAGCACCCAGCTCCTCGACCAAATACCTAATGGAAGGCATCCAACCATCAGGTACATGACGATGCGCCTGACCCGCAAAACTTTCTCCGTATCCCACCCCCGACGCAGCGTGAATTGGATAAACCGCGGGATCACCGTCAGCCAATGGAGATAGACCAGACAAATCTTCCCTAACAGGACCTCTGCGTCTTCCCGGAACTTTCATTGTTGCCAAACCCGATTCGGCCCCATATGCGACCAACAATTTCATCGCACTGACATCCGTCCCGTATGCAGCTCTCCAAAAAGGAGTCGCACCCGTAGTGTTGACTCTTAGTTGATCGAAGGTATACCCCATGTACCATATGTGTTTTTTGAGGCGAACATTCGGATTGGCCCCTTCTTTCAAAAGAGTTTCCATGGTCTCTAGATAATCCGAATTCTGCTGCTTCTGTGCTCCAGGCTGAGGATACCTTGCCTTGGGAGCCCAGTGGACATTGAGCACAGCGTAAAGGGGTGTGGTACCAGCAGCGCTCGCTAAATTCACATCGGCCCCCTGACTCACTAAAAACAATCCCAGATCAAAATGCCCGTTGATCATAGCCATTAGCAGTGGACTACTACTATCTCCTTTAGTGACCGCATTGATATTAGCGCCTGCATGCAACAATGCTTGAGCTGATTCTACATGTCCTTCTCGAACCGCGTGAACAAGCGCCGTAAAACCTCCATGCCCGCCCACCAAATCCTCAAAGGATGAAACCCCAGCGGCTACTGCACCATCTAGCAGTTCACCTTCCTCCGCTTCAGCGAAAGCTTCTGGTCCCTGTTCAAGTACTGCATTAGCCGCCTTAACTGCTGTCTGTACCTGACCAGTATTTGGTCTCCAGCTTGGGTCGCCCTCAGCCGTCTGTTGTCGAAAGGCAGAAATGACTTCATTTCTTCGATCTCCCGCCACGCGATCCATTTTACCTCGGACCCTCATGTCGACGACTCTACTGTAGGCTTCTAAATCAGCCCCATGGCGGGTCAACATTTCTACAACTCGAATTCTGTTCAGAGCTGCCGCAAACATTAATGGGGTTTGCTTGCCGTCATCTTCCTTCGCGTTGATTTGCGCACCGTAACCCACTAGGACATCCACGGCATCAGCAGACCCAGAAGCTGCTGCATAATGAAGAGGTGTCATCCCACTTATGGCTGTGATATTTGGATCCTGGCCATTTCCCAGGAGAGCCCTGATCACTTCCCCATGCCCCATCTTACTAGCTAAATGCAATGGAGTATAACTTCCTAAACGAGTTGTGCTGTTGAAGTTTGCACCTGCTGAGAGCAGCACTTCAACCATTGCTAAATCACCATTTTCTGCTGACCAGTGAAGCGCCGTCATTCCGTCCCCCTGCGCAGCATTTACGTCTTCGCCCCGCTCTAACAGGTTATATACCGCATCACTGTCGTTCCTCATAGCCGCATCAGCTATCGGAGAATCAGCTGGCACGATACTTCCTGTGAAAAGAATCAGCAGAAGAGTCACTAATGAGATTTTGTTACCTAAGGAATTCGCCATATAAACAACCCTATCCAAGTATGTTTCCTATCCCGAACCCGACTTTTGGTTCAGCGCTGTATACTTCAAACGTTCAATGACAACGGTCCTGTACTATTTCCGAATGATTCCATGTCATTAAACCCTAATTTTTGTCCCAGACTGAGCATTGCATTTGCCATCGGTGTCCCGTCATCAGCAAACACATGCGTGTTGCCAGCGAGTGCCCCGTTTGCACCCCCAGCAACAAATAGAGGACAACGTTTATGGTTATGCAGGTTGGGATCTCCCATCGGAGACCCATAGATCACCATCGTCTTGTCAAGTAAGCTCGCATCTCCCTCTATCGTATTCTGTAATCTTTCAAGGAAATACGGAATCATACTTACGTGATAGCTATTAATTTTTGCAAATTCTCTCACTGATTCTTCATTTCCTCCATGGTGAGATGCAGGATGAAATGGCTTATCTGAACCACTCTCAGGAAAGACTCTCGCTGAAGAATCTCTTCCCATTTTGAAAGAGAATACCTTTGTGACGTCAGATTCAAAGGCTAATAGCTGCAGGTCAAACATCAATTTAGCATGTTCAGAGAACGAATCTGGAACCCCTGCTGGCGCCTCCGGAAGCTCCCTGGATTCACCGCTACTGTTTCTAGCCTCAACAAGTGAGATCCGCCGCTCAATTTCGCGCACATCCTCAAGATAGCGCTCCAATTTCTGTTGGTCTGCAGCACCAAGCTCTCTTTTCAATTTCCCCACCCTTCCCGTAATCCAATCGAGGATACTGCTGTCAGTGCGTCTGCGTAGTGCCCGTTCCTCCGCTGTCCCACCGGCCCCAAACAACTGTTCGAAAACGACCCTGGGATCTCGAATCACTGGTAGTGGTTCGGTCGGAGACGCCCAGCTGATAGAATCTGTATAGACGCATGTATAACCATAAGCACACCCACCAGACTGATTGATGTTCTCAATACAAAGCTGCATGGATGGAATCGGAGTGTCCTGACCAAACCTCTGAGCATATAACTGATCTAAGGATGTTCCTACAAAAAC
>JBJKYO010000022.1:0-12129 GCA_045561015.1 Longimicrobiales bacterium
CTTTCCCCAAAGATCCTTATGCTTCTTTGTGGCACCGTAGGAATCTTCACCTCCTGCGAAGCTGTTCAATGGGAGGGCATCAAAATAAGTGTGGAGACCCCTGAGAAACTTCCTGTAAACGACACCATTGGAATTCATTCGACAGTAAACCAAGATCGACCCTCCCTTACAGGGCGCACCTTCTTGTATTTAGGATCAAAAGAAGGAGATGAAGGCTCTCTTATTCCTATAGTAGAAATTCTCCCCAATGGATTCCTATCTACCCCCTCCAACAGCTATAAGGAAAGATCAGGAGAGTTTGCTAAACATTACTTTGAATTGGGATCTCAATTCTCCCTTTTTTCAGATGGTCACAAAATTGGAACACTAACAACCACCCATAACCAATTAAATTTAAACTACTGCCACCCAAGGCCAGAAGCCAAAGGAATTGTCCAGCTAGCACCTGGTGTTGATGAAGCCGAATCTTTCTTGGCTCTTGCTAAAGAATTTTCAACTAACAATGATGTTCAAGACTATCGTCCCGTCATTCAAACCAGAGCTCTGAGGCAAGCCTCCATCGATATGATTATAGACGTAATCCCTTCTGTTGGAGCAATTTGGCCATCATCGGTCCTCGAAAGTCGTCAAGCGCTCAATTTCTTTAGGTTAAGAGAGGATCAAGCACCCACTATCATAGCTACCTTCACTAACCATGGGGCCCTGGAAATAAGCCCCGCTTCTGAAGGAATGTACTCTATTCTTCTCATCGGATCGAATAGCGATGGAATGGGTTACAAGCCCACTTACGTCGACTATCGTCCAGCCGTTGCAGAAGGTAAGGCGGCTGGACGTTATTTCGATCACCTAGACCTAAACGGAGATGGAATGTCCGAAATCATTTTAGAGGTGATGGGAGAAACTTCCAAATGGATTTCTGTTCTAGGTAACACGGGAAATACCTGGAACAGAATGTACATCGATTCATGTGGGCCTTTCGACACTTTGCAGAACGACATATCCTGACCGATGCTGAATTTTAGAGCCCTTCGTCTACACCTACCCCTGACAGTCCTGGCTATTTGCATTGGATGTGAATCTCCAAAAAACAATAGTACTGGCGGTCACTTTGGGGATATACTCGTATCTACTTCTCAAGCCTACCCAATCCAGATCACTGATTATGAAAACAAAACGCATGAATTTCTAGAATCACCGAACCGCATTATATCTCTAGTTCCTTCAGCTACAGCAACCCTCTTGGCTATGGATGCTGGAAATAGTTTAATAGCACGAACAGACTTTGATGATGCGCGAGAAATCATCGGCTTACCGTCAGTAGGAACAGGCCTGAATCCTGACCTAGAAATACTACTTTCTTTGCGTCCAGATTTAGTAATCGGATTTGCAGGAAATTCTGATCCATCAATAAAAAGACACCTGGAGAATGCTGGAGTCACTGGTTTCATGATCCGACCAGATAAGCTGGAAGACGCAAGAGAGATTATCAAAAAACTAAGCATGATCACTGACAGAGTACCCTTAGGAGATTCAATAATATTGAGTATAAACACCTCCCTAGAAACGGTTAAACTAAAAGTGGCAAATAAAGCTAAACCGAGGGTGGCTTATATACTCGGCGGCGAACCGCCATGGGTCTCTGGTCCCGACACGTATATACATCAACTAATAGTAGCAGGTGGCGGCCACAACATTTTCGAAGACCTGGAACACCAATATGTGCCAGTAAGCCTGGAAGAGTTCTATATTAGACCACTGGATCTAATCTTATCAACAGAAAACACACTGCTGCCCGACAACCTGCAAAACATTGAGGCTACAGCACTTTCACCTTCCATTGAAATACCTGGCCCGAATTTAGGACAGGCGGTTTTTGAGATTGCCAAAATCCTTCACCCTGAGGTGTTTCGATGAAACCCCTGGTATACGGATTGATCTTCTTTACTACTTTGGTAATAGCAACTGGACTAAGTATATGGCTGGGTCCAGTGGATTTAACATCAGCACAAATATTGGAAACCATCCGGGGAGAAGGGCCTCCTGAAAACCTTTACATTGTCAGGGAAATTCGCGGTCCTAGAACGATACTAGCAATCATGGTAGGTGGCGGGTTAGCATTAGCTGGTGCTGTATTTCAGGCTTTGCTGCGAAACCCTCTGGCAGAACCATACATCCTGGGCATCTCTAGTGGAGCAGCCACAGGAGCAGTGTTGGTCCTTTCCCTTGGATTAGTGGCCTCACAAGCATGGATCCTTCCAGCAGCAGCTTTTATAGGATCCCTCTTAGCAATATCCATTGTATTAGCTGTTTCTTCCAACCACAGCCAGAAGATAGATGTTCGGGTTCTTTTATTGGCTGGAGTGGTGACTGGCGCATTCTTTTCTGCGTGCATTTCGCTGATTTTGACACTCTCAGACGCTCCTAATCTTAGAAGCGCTGTCCTGTGGATGATGGGAAGCCTTTCAGGGGCAGAATGGTCAACAGTAACGGTGGTAAGCGTGTACACCTTTCCCTGTGCAATCATCCTCTTTGGCCTAGCAAGGCCCCTAAATCTCCTAACTATTGGTGAAGAAACAGCAAATTACCTCGGAGTAAAAGTAGAACGAGTAAAGCTGACGGGGTACATCGTTGCATCACTCATGACCGCTGCAGGTGTAGCAGCAACTGGCATAATTGGATTTGTTGGACTTATCGTGCCTCACGGGATCAGACTACTTATTGGTAATGACTACCGCTTCCTACTCCCTCTCTGTTTCCTTTGTGGCGCTACCTTCCTCACTCTCGCAGACACCTTGTCTCGTATCCTAATTTCACCCGCCGAGATTCCAGTAGGAGTTGTAACAGCTCTCTTTGGGGTTCCAGCATTCCTGTGGCTACTGCGTCGGAACATGAAAGCGGGACACTCATGATAAACCGGGCAACTAAAGTCCAGACGTCTAACCTTACTGTGCACTACCCTAACTCTGAAAAACCTGCTTTGGACAGTGTGACGATGACAGTTCTCCAATCTTCCTTTTATACAATCTTAGGACCAAACGGATCAGGAAAATCCAGCCTACTAAAAGCAATAATGGGATTAGTGAAACCTAAGACTGGCAACGTATCTATAAATGGACTGTCGCTCTCTCATTGGACTCAGCCAGCATTGGCCAAAGAAGTGGCTGTAGTCCCGCAGTCGGAAACATTCGCTTTCCCGCTGACCGTTAGAGAACTTGTAGCCATGGGCCGCTATCCCTATTTGCACTCTTTCCAATCTGAAACCATCGTGGATCAAAAAGCCATTTCAGCATCCTTAAAAAATTGTGATATAGGGCATTTGGTAAATCGGCAGCTGTCTACACTCTCTGGAGGGGAACTACAAAGGGTTCGTATAGCTAGATCTTTAGCTCAAGAACCAGAAGTCTTGATACTAGATGAACCCACCGCAAATCTGGACGTCAGATATGAAATGTCCATCTTCAACCTATTAAAAACGCTGACAATTGAAGGTATGACCATAATCTTGATTACACATCACCTCAACCTAGCCTCAGAGTTTTCCGACCATCTCCTATTGCTGAGCCAGGGAAAGGTTGTCGCTACAGGGACACCTAAAGAAGTGCTTAGTGAATCCAAACTAAGAGACGCTTACGAATGGCCCATAGAGGTCACAACCAATCCTGCTATAGGGGGGCCTCAGATTCGCCCGCTGACCACAGTCCCTAAAGTTCCCCATAGAGAACCTGGTAACTCTCAAACCGACTCTCAAGAATAGAACCCCCGGCCACTGCCTGCCTGACAGAACAATCTGGCTCATGAAGATGGCTACAGCTACGAAACTGACAGTCCGAAATATAGGGAAGAAACTCAGGAAAACATGAGTCTAGGTCGTCTCGAGTAATCAGCCCTTTTACTCCAGCATTACTAAACCCAGGTGTATCGGCGAGCCAGCCGCCGTTACTAAATGGAATTAATTCTGACCTCACTGTGGTATGGCGACCAGTTCCATGTTTAGCACTGACCTCTGAGGTCTTCAACGAAATGTTGGGATCTAAACAATTGATTAAACTTGATTTACCAACACCTGACTGACCCGCCAATGCTGTAATACCATTTTTTGTTTCATAGGCAAGATGGTCAATTCCTTCTTTGGTTTCCGCACTCGTCCGAATCACGTCATACCCCACCGATTTATATATAGTGCTGAGACATTCCATCTGTTCTTTGGTATCGGCAAGATCTACCTTGTTAATGACCACCAAAGGTTTGACGTCTTCTGATTCTGCGAGAACTAACATCCTGTCTATGAAATTCTTGCGAGGCTGAGGATCCTTCACTGCAACAACCAAAAGAACTCTATCTACATTCGCCACTAATACCTTGATCTCAACACCACTGCCACGACTTCTTAGAATAGCATTTTCGCGGGGAAGCACCTTTTCGATAACATAGGAACCATCAGCCGTCTCAACCACAGCCACTCTGTCCCCGATGACAACCCGATCCCCTACTCGATTTTCGAGTTTTAATCTTCCCCTCAGATATGCCCTTACTGGACTACCTTCTGGAGAGACCGAGACTTGATAGGCTCCACCACCGACTGAATTTACCACTCCAGTCATCCTATCCAAAACTTAGAATGACTCCCTATTCAAGTGGCT
Source organism: Longimicrobiales bacterium (assembly GCA_045561015.1). Classification (GTDB taxonomy): domain Bacteria; phylum Gemmatimonadota; class Gemmatimonadetes; order Longimicrobiales; family Gaopeijiaceae. The sequence goes on from JBJKYO010000022.1 coordinate 4,641, forward strand.
CTCACACTAATAAGAATGACCAAAAAGAAGGATTATGCAGCAAACGATTCTAGAGCGTCGCCTTTTCTTCCTTCACGAAGCCGACGCAATGCCCGATCACGAAGCTGCCGAATCCTTTCCCTAGTCACGCCCAACATATTCCCTATCTCTTCCAAGGTATGTTCCCTCTCACCTTGAAGCCCGAAATAGAGCTTGAGCACTTTAGCATCTCTAGCATCTAAGGTGGTCAGAGCAGACTCTACGGTTTCCGCAAGCAAGCGTGACTCTACTTCCTGTTCAGGCTCAGCTGCTTCCTCACTCACGAAACGCTCAACCAATTGGGAGTCTTCGCTATCCCCAATTGGCGCGTCTAACCTGATTTCCGAAGAGTTTAGGGTTTGCAAAGATTCTATAAGCTCAGCTGTAAGATCGGTGACCCTACTCAATTCCTTAAAAGTCGGCTCCCGATTCAATTCCTGCTTTAGCCTTTCTTTCTCTCTAAATATACGTGCCAAATCGGATGCCCGATTCAGAGGAACCCGAACTGGACGTCCTTGATTAGCTAAAGCTGCTAAGATAGCCTGTCGAATCCACCAGACAGCATAAGAAATGAACTTCACACCCTGTTCAGGGTCAAATTTTCTGGCTGCAGTCACTAGACCAACATTGCCCTCTTGGATGAGATCTGTGAGTGAAACACCCCTGTTCTGATATTTCTTCGCCACACTGATCACGAATCGGAGGTTGGCTCTCGCCAATCTTTGAATAGCATCTTGATCACCTTCCTGCGCAAGTGCGCCAAGCTCTTTTTCCATCTCTGGGGTGATCAACTCATAACGACTCACATCTCGAAGGTATTGATCAAGGGCAGTCTTTTCATCTAGCGAAGAATCGAAACCAGCAAGTGGATTCGCTTGCTTTTTCCGGGTCTTTTTTCTGGGAGACCGAGTGGCCTTAGTAGCTGGAACCGTAGCCATGAAAATTTGATTCCTCCTGACCCTTTTTTAGGGTCGAAAGTGGCGACATCCACTGCCATACAGCACCAGATGTCTTTCCGTATACTATACAGCCCGATATTCTAATGTAAACTGTTGATCCTGTCTAGCCCCCCAGCTTCCCCCATCAACCTTAATACACAACCCCATAAACATTGTTCCTAGTGGCTTATTACTGGACCAATCCCCCACCACAAATCTTTTTATTTGTCATTCTTTCAAAGGTTTTCGGAAAAGTAAAACCAACAATAATCCAGCGCACAGACCTCCGATGTGGGCCATATAAGCCACCCCTCCACCCACTGGATTTGCTGTAGATCCAAACATCTGAATTAGTGTCCATATTCCCAGGAAGACCCAGGCTGGAATGGGGGTGATAGTAACAGCATACCCAAGTATCAACAGGGTGCGAATTCGTGCCCTTGGATAGAGTACCAAGTAGGCTCCCATAACCCCACTGATTGCCCCTGACGCACCGACCATCGGAAGAGCTGAATTGGGTTGGCTCAGAGTATGAACTAAGCTGGCCACAACCCCAGTGAAGACAAAAAAGAGCAGAAATCGCCAGTGCCCCATCGCATCTTCAATATTATTACCAAAAATCCACAAGAACCAAACATTACCAATTAAGTGAAGCCAACTACCGTGCAGAAAAATAGACGAAAATAGGGTTTGCCAGCTATAGCCACCTATTTGACAAGGCGAGCTCTCAATACCAACCCCCGCGTTGCCAGTCACTTCTACTGGAATAGTTCCGAATTTGCATATCGAAGACAAAAGTGCTTGGCTAGAAAACCCACCATTTTGCAACACAATCCAAGTCAAAATACAGCCAGTAATCAGGACTGAAGTGCCTATCGGTTTTAGATCGGTTGGATTTTCATCTGATAAAGGAAACATATCTAAGTATCAATATTTAAGGATTGGCCGACATAAACATAATGGCATAACCATAAACTAACTTGCCCCTTCAATGGTTAGTTCCTCGAGTACGCCCTCTACCTCCAAATTACCTTTTTCAAAGGCAAAAATCCTGAGAACCCTCGTCGCTGTATAAAGAGATTCTGCCATCTGGGGGAGGTCGATAAGACCTGAAACCCCTCTAAGATCTAGTCTTTCCACTCCTCCCCTTGTTCTCTTTATCAAAAGGTCCAACTGAAACATCGATTCCTTCACTGGAAAATCAATTACTACCTCTCCAGATTCTAATCCCAATTCACCCGCCAAACGATCTTCGAACACTCTTCTCCTATGGGAATCCTCGAGCACCCAATCTTTTATGACACGCCCCTCTAGCTCGGCCGCAGTGATCTCCATAATCCGCTTGGGAAGTTTACGCTCCTTCAAAGCCGGTATCCAACGAGAAGTTAATCTGTGGCCGACCTCACTATCCTGGCTCTTAGCTCTCTTGTGGATTTCATAAATCAATTCTTCATCAGTGGGACCCACTAATTCCTCTTGAGTCAACATACCTGCTCTAACCGCTTCATACACAATTCGTTTGTAGAGCGCAGATGCAGACCTGACACCATGATGCCAATAAACATTTCTGAACATCTGATATTTAGCAAACAAAAGGGATTCCAATGCGGCAACAGCTTTCTCGTGAATACCTACTTCTAGGCCTCCTGACACTGGGTCCTCAAGAAGCAACATTCCTTGAATCAATCTATCTACATCCACTTCACCATACGGAACTCCGCAGAAGCGGGCATCTCTCTTGAGGTACTCGATCTTATCTAGATCAAGACTTCCGCTAACCAGCCCCCTCAATGGGTTAGCACTTTCACCTCTAATAAGGGCATTAACATCCTCTCCCGCAGTTTCTCCAAGTGATTCTAGCACAGGCTTCATTTGGGCTGAATCGAAAAACCGAGCGCTTACGGCCTCGTGATCACCCAAAAGAAAGTTGTCCTCAAGTTCTTCTAGGGCATGTGAAAACGCGTAATGACCAATGTCATGCAGGAGACCAGCATACGGTATCAGCCAGGCTTCTTCCAATGCTTCACCCTTTAGTTGGCCAGATACCTTCAAGTGTCTCAGGGCGACTTTTGCCAAATGATATACCCCAAGGGCATGCCCGAAACGAGTGTGTGTTGCTCCTGGATAAACCAGATGGGCAAAACCCAATTGCTTTATATAGCGTTGCCTCTGAAATGCTGGAGTATTGACTATTCTTACAGCATATTCGTCCAAGCGAATAGTGTTCCATAGAGGATCACGAATGACTTGTTCGTAATTTTCAGAAGACACGAAAGCACTCCATAACCCTCTCTCACTTTTTCAATTTTCCTGCTACCCCCTCCCCCTAACCTACCCCCTTAGTACTAAAACAACTTTTCCTTGCTTCCACCAAGATTGAAGCCATTTCCTCTTTCGCTCCCTGCGGAGGCCTACCGAACAAACTCACCCCAATAACCACCGTAAATCCAACAATAAATCCTGGAATCATTTCATAGAGATCGAAAAACCTTTCTTTGAAAAAAAGGACCCATAAAATTGTCGCTGTAAATCCTGATATCATCCCAGTTATCGCCCCAGCTTTGGTGGTTTTATCCCAAAATAAAGAACAGATAATCGCGGGCGTAAAAGCAGCTGCAATACCTGACCATGCAAAAAGAACAAACCAGAATATAGCCCTTGCTTCCATCAACGCAGCTGCTAATGCCACAGCACCTATCACCACAGTGACTAATTTCCCGATCAACGAAAGCACCCTTTCTCGAATTGCTAGTTTCAGTGTCTGCTGAATAACATCCCTGACAACTGAAGCAGAGGCCAGAATTAACAGAGAATCCACAGTAGACATTATCGCTGCCAAGACTGTTACCAAGAACAAACCCGTGACTATAGATGGAAATAGCTCTAGACTCATTACAGGAAGAACAGTTTCTGGATCAGTCAGAGCTGGAAACAGAACCCTACCAGCCATGCCAGCAAAAACTGCTCCTATATCAAAAACCAGGATGCAAGGAATCGCTATTCTGGCACCTCTAACGATGTCTGTCTGGCTACGAGCTGCCATAAATCTAGTAAGCAGTTGAGGTGAACCAAGAAAAGCAAACCCAATAGCAACAAACCCAATCGCACTGAACACAGATGTCAAACTGAACCCTTCGCTCCCCATTAAAGTCAAAAGAGCTGGGTCTTGCGACCGAAGATTTTCTATGAAAGAATCCCACCCCCCTGATGCCAATATTCCCGTAACTGGAAGTAGTAAAAGACAGCTAAACATCAATACTCCCTGAAGCAGGTCGCTATAAGCTACAGCCTTAAAACCACCAACTGTCGTATAAAACAATATGACCACAGCACCAACTGTCACACCGGTGGCATAATCGGTTCCAAGAAAGGAATTGAAAGCTTTGCCAGATGCTGTCAATTGCGCGGCAGTATATGCTGTAACCATACTGAAAATTATGACTGTTCCGACGAGCCGAAGGATATGTTTATTGTCTCTAAATCTATCTTCTAGATAATCCATGACTGTTATGGAATCATACCGGTCGGTGTATTCTTTGAATGGCCGAGCCACATATTTCCACGCAATTAACACACCCAAAAACTCGCCCAGTACAACCCATAATGCATGAAAACCGACCATGTATCCCATACCAGTAAGACCCAGTAATAACCAGGCACTTTCACCCGTTGAGGTAGAGCTAAACGCTATTACCCACGATGGAAGTTTCTTTCCAGCTACATAGTATCCTGCCAGACTTTTCGAATCTCTAGACCCCCACAAACCCAAGGCTAACAACACAAGGAGGTAGCAACCTAGTACCAGTACTATCCCCCCTGAAGATTCCACTATCTAGCCTCCAATTTGTGACAGGCTCTCCCAAACCTTTCAAGTCCTTCTTCTATTTCAGTTGCGGTGACAAGTAACGAAGGTCCCAGCCTAATGACATGACCATGAAGCCCTCCTATTCCTACCAGGAGCCCTTCTTCCCTACAGGACTCTAACAATGCCTGCGCCTTACTGGCAAATGGTTTTTTCTCCTCCTTGTTTTCTACTAATTCAAGGCCAAGCATTAATCCCCTACCTCGCACATCTCCAATCCAATCAAATTCATCTTTAAACTTTAAGAGACCCTCTAGGAGCTGACCTCCCTGTTCTGAGGCCCTTGCAGGAACATTTTCTTCTATCATCACCTCCATAGTAGCACTTGCAGCAGCCATAGAAATTGGGTTGCCTCCGAAAGTGGAAATAGTTTTAGACTGCCATGAATCTGCGATTTCTGGGCGCGTCGTCATAGCACCAACTGGAGCTCCGTTAGCTATTCCTTTAGCCATGACCATGATATCTGGCTCTACGTTGGAGTGCTCAATCCCAAACCAATGATCACCTGATCGACCAAATCCAGACTGCACTTCATCAGAAATAAATAAACCCCCGTAGGATCTTATTATCTCTGCCGCCCTCTCAAAATATCCTTCAGGAGGAACTATGTAACCACCCACACCCATTACGGATTCAGCTATAAATGCCGCTGGCTTACCATTAGTAGTTGTCCGAATAACATCCTCTATGTCATTCGCAAACTTCTCGGTACAACTGGCATCACAGGGCTGTTTATATGGACACCTGTATGGGTACGGTGTCTGCACATGTTTAATGCCCGGAAACGATGTCGCTAGGGGACGCCAAGAACCTACAGCCGTCAAATTGCTTGTCATAAAACTTCTGCCATGATAAGACTGACGGAGGCCTATGACTTCACTGCGGCCTGTATGCACAAAAGCCATCTGAATCGCAGATTCTATGGCCTCAGTTCCAGAATTTGTAAAAAATGTCTGACTGAGTTTTCCTGGTGCGATCGATGCTAAAAGTCTAGCCGCTTCGACTTGTGGTTTTGTCACGTAAAGGGTAGAAGTATGTCCTAGTTTGTTCAATTGGTCACTCATACGAGCAACTACCTTTGAGTTGCAGTGACCAACCGAAGTCGTGAGAATGCCAGCAAACATATCCAAGTATTCCCTTCCATCTATATCCTTAACTCTCACCCCCTGGCCTTCCGTAAGTACCAATGGATTTTCGTATAGTGGCCTTACTGCAGGAAAGACAAACTCATCTTGTACACTCAACACATCCTGGTCGTGAGACATAGTCATAGCACCCCGTTTTATATTGTAAAGCTTCTACATCTACTACTTCTAATCGGATTCTAAGCAATAATGACTAGGGTTCTAGGTGGCTCTCCAGGTAACTAGTTATTACTAGGAAAAGCAAACCTTATGTCCTCTCCACCCCCGGCGGACGAGGGCCAACGTTGGGTGATTGTTTTCCTCCGGGTGTAAAAACGCACTCCGTCTGGACCATATGCCGCCAAATCTCCGAATAGGGATCTCTTCCACCCTCCAAAACTGTGTGATGCCACGGGAACGGGTAGGGCTACATTAACTCCCACCATACCCACCTTAATATGATCGGTAAAATACCGAGCCACTTCCCCGTCCCTAGTGAAGATACAAGTTCCATTACCATATTCATGGCCATCAATTAACTCCATCGCATCCTGGAGTGTTTTTACCCGAACAACACACAAGACTGGACCAAATATTTCGTCTTTATAAACACTCATCTTTGAATTGACATGATCAAACAAACAAGCTCCCAAGAAAAAACCGCTTTCGAGTCCTTCCACTTCGATATTTCTTCCATCCACAACCAACGAAGCTCCTTCCTCAACTCCGCGGTCAACATAGCCGGCCACTTTAGCCTTGTGCTCGCTTGTAATCAACGGTCCCATGTCCACATTTTGGGAGCATCCAGAACCTACCTTCAAAGTTCCTAAACGTTTCTTCAACCCTAGGATTAGTTTGTCAGCCGTGTCTTCTCCTACAGCGACTGCTACTGAAATTGCCATGCAGCGCTCCCCTGCTGATCCAAACGCAGCACCCATTAACGCATTTACTGCAGTTTCTGTATTCGCGTCTGGCATGACAACAGCATGATTCTTTGCACCTCCTAAGGCTTGAACACGTTTTCCATTAGCTGTTCCTGTCTTATAGACATACTCTGCGATTGGTGTAGACCCCACAAAACTTACCGCCTCCACTCTTGCATCATTCAAAAGAGCATCAACTGCCTCTTTCCCACCATTTACCACATTGAAAACTCCTTGTGGCAGCCCAGCTTCTGTAAGTAGTTCAGCCAGAACTATCGAAGCACTTGGGTCCCTTTCAGAGGGCTTCAGAACAAAAGTGTTTCCGCAGGCTAAAGCGATTGGAAACATCCACATTGGAACCATCGCTGGAAAATTGAAGGGCGTTATGCCTGCAACAACCCCCAATGGCTGGAACTCAACCCAACTATCGATAGCGGGTCCAGCATTCTTACTATGTTGGCCCTTAAGTAATTCTGGAGCTCCACAGGCATACTCTACATTTTCAATACCCCTCTGCACTTCTCCCATGGCATCGTCCAGAACTTTACCATGCTCCTCACTGATGATCCTGGCCAACCTTTCTGAGTTTTCTTCTAGTAAAGACTTGAATCGAAACATGACCCG
>JBJKYO010000023.1:0-11557 GCA_045561015.1 Longimicrobiales bacterium
TGCGACTAATGAACGAGGCGGGAGCACCCCCCTTTAACGAAGACGCCCAACCCTTGGCCTCCAGCCACGCAGAGGTGGCTCAGCTGGTAGGAACTGGCGTGGTCACAGCGGGTGTTGCCATTGAGAGCGTTGCTATCTCTGAAGGCCTAGGGTTTATCCCTCTTAGCGAAGAACGCTTTGACCTCGTCCTGGCTGAAACGAGCCTGGAAAGGCCAGAATTGGCTCGGTTTATAAGCCTGATTGATCAGCCGAGCTTTCGATCAGATGCCTCCCGGCTTCCTGGGTACGACCTATCTCTTTCAGGGCATCTATCAACCCTGAGCGCCTCCTGAGCTGACCGGCAAATGCAAACCAAGCTTGTTTGGCCCTGGCTTTTCCCTCTAGCGATTGCTTTCAGCGTCATCCTCTCTGGGTGTGTCCAGCCTTCCGCTGACCAAAACACCAAAACAGAACTGTTGGTTTACGCCGCCTCGTCACTAACGGAGCCCTTCACAGAAATAGAGGGTGCGTTTGAAAAGGCAAACCCCGAAGTAGATGTAAGAATGGTCTTTGCTGGGAGTCAGGCCTTGCGACTTCAGATTGAGCAAGGGGCTCCGGCAGATATTTTTGCATCTGCCAACAAGGCTCATATGGATGCGCTCATTCGAGGCAGACACATCAACAAAAGCCGTTATTTTGCCAGCAACGAACTCGCCTTAATCGTACCAAACAACAATCCAGCAGGCGTCGAAACCCTTGCAGACCTTGCAAGCACCTCCCTGCTTGTTCTTGGCTCTGATAACGTTCCAGTAGGAGCTTATACCGAACAGTTGTTAGATCGGGCCGAATTGGGACTCGGAGAGGGATTTAAGGCTCGGGTCCAAGGGCAGGCGGTCTCTTTTGAAAACAACGTTAGGCTTGTGCGATCTAAGGTGGAGATGGGCGAAGCCAATGCGGCCATCGTTTACCTTACTGAAGCCATGTCCCCCAAGCTAAAAATAGTACCTATGCCAGGCAACTTGCGGGTACATATACGCTACCCAGTGGGAGCCCTGGCGGGCTCTGATCAGCCCCTCTGGGCCAGACAGTTTATTGCGTACCTTTTGTCAGCAAGAGGTAAACAGCTTTTGTCCGAACACCTCTTTCAGGTGTCCCAATGAGCTTCCAACGCCTACTCTCGGCAGCCGGAGGGCTCTTAGGGCTGGCCTTGGCTGGCCTGCTGGTGGTCCCCCTCTTTGCTCTTGCTATGTCCACCTCCGAGAGAGATTTAGTTGCTGGAATAGCTCATCCCATGTTTCTTCCAGCACTATTTCTAAGCCTGAAAACAACTATGATTAGCTTGGGCCTGACAATAATGATGGGAACCCCCCTTGCCTGGTGGCTAGCATCATCTCCGTCCAGGCTAACCAAGCCCATTGAAACCTTGATCGAATTGCCCATTGTAATTCCTCCTGCTGTGCTGGGTGTTGCACTGTTACAAACTTTTGGACGGCAGGGCTTGCTAGGGGAGGTCTTGTGGGAAGCTGGAGCTTCCGTGCCCTTCACCTCAAAGGCGGTCATTATAGTCCAAATCGTAGTTTCATCTCCCTTTTTCATACAGGCCGCTACCAATTCGTTCCGCAAGGTCGACCCCGACACATTAATAGTTGCTCGAACCCTTGGGTCGTCTGCCATAGGTGCCTTTTTCCGTGTCGTCCTGCCCGTTTCTCTGCCTGGAGTAACAGCTGGCGTATCACTGGCCTGGGCGCGAGCGCTAGGAGAGTTTGGGGCGACACTTCTTTTCGCTGGCAACATGCCCGGCGAAACCCAAACTATGCCGCTAGCTATTTTCTACGCCCTAGAGTCGGACCTGCGCCTTGCCGTGGTGTTCTCTTTAGTCTTGGTTGGAGTCGCTGGTATAATATTGGCAGGGCTCAAGAGCCTGCCACCCTTAGCTAGGGCCTTTACCTGGGGCCAGCCATGACGACCTGGCGCGCTTCGGCGAAAGCTTCCTTTGAAGACTTCTCTCTGGACATTGCCATTGAAGGAGGCCCCTGCCCGATTGCAATTATCGGTCCTAACGGAAGCGGAAAAACTACCTTTCTTCGCTTCCTCGCGGGGGCTGTTAAGGCAGAACTCGCAGAGTTTGTATTGGGAGGCACAAGCTTGGTGGACACAAAAAGCGATCTTTGTGTCCCAATGGAGAAGAGACAGATTGGATATCTGCCCCAAGGATACAGCCTTTTTTCTCATTTGACTGTTCTGGGCAACGTTGCTTTCGGCCTCTCTGGCACCCTGGCCGACAGGCGCTCCAAGGCTGGGCGCATGCTTGAGGACCTAGGCTGTTCGTCTTTGGCCCAGCGTCCCATTGCGGGTCTTTCTGGGGGCGAACAACAGCGAGTTGCGCTCGCTCGCGCTCTTGTGGTAGAGCCAGAGTTGTTGCTTTTAGACGAGCCCCTTTCTGCCCTGGATGCATCAAGCAGGAGGTCAGTGCGTGAATTCCTCTCCCAGAGGCTTGAGCTCTTTGGAAAGCCCTCCATTATGACCACCCATGACGTTAGAGACGTGGCGGCCCTAAGCGCACAGGTCTATGTCCTTGAAGGGGGACAATTAATACAATCTGGAAGCTTGAGCCACCTAGTTCGAGAGCCCGCCTCTGAGTTCGTGGCAGAGTTCGTTAGCCCAACAACCATTCTGTAAACCCCCTAGATCTAGCCTTCCGTTGGCTGACTGGGTGCTTCGAAAGATCTGGGCAGTGGTTCCCATTTGTAGCCGACTTGAATAGTTTTTCTTCTAGGATTACAGGTCTCATTATAGACCAAAGGGAGGGACGACAGTGGACAAGAAACAGGTGGCCAGTCAAAGCAAGCAAGGAATGTTCGCCGACAAAGCCGGCAAACCTCTTCCTTTAGCGATGCAGTACGATTACACCAACTTCTACTTTGGCTCTGGAAACGACCCCTTCGACATGCTCGGCCCCTTTGACGAGTGGTGGAAAGACGCTGAGCCAGCGGGCTACTACCTCTATGGGTTGCCGATGCAGGGAGAGCCTGGCACAAGGGTTGACGTTCGCAACACAAAGACTGGGAAGGTTCACCAGGACCTGTTGAATTTTGCTTCCTACAATTACTTAGGCCTGTCTTATCGTCCTGAGGTCAAAGAGGCTATCACGAAAGCAGCCCAAGTATACGGAAACGGAGCTTCTGGCTCGCCAATTCTAAGCGGATCGATGGAAATACACATGGAGCTTGCCGACAGGCTTGCCCAGTTTAAGAATAAAGAGGCCGTCCTGCTCTTTCCAACTGGATATAGCGTAAACGTCGGAGTCATTGCTGGCCTGATGCGCTCTGGGGACCTCATTGTGGCTGATCAATATGCACACGCCTCTCTGGTAGATGGAATGATCCTTTCGAAGGCAAACAGTCGCTTTTTTCGACACAACAAAGTAGATGACCTCGAGCGTAAGCTTAAGAAGTTTTCTGGAAAGAAGCTGGTGTTAGTGGAAGGAGTATACTCTATGGATGGCGATATTGCCGTCTTGCCAGACATTGTTGACGTCTGCAAGCGCTATGACGCCCGTATTTTGATTGACGAGGCCCATTCAACCTTCATTTACGGAGAAAATGGCAGAGGTGTCGCAGAGCATTTTGGCCTGGACGATGAAATAGACCTGCATGTGGGAACTTTCTCTAAAAGCCTAGGAGGGCAGGGAGGCTTCCTGGCTGGATCCCAGCAACTCATTAATTACCTGAGAGGCTTTTCCCGGTCACGCTTCTTTTCATGCGGCCTCTCCCCCGTAGTCACAGCCGGAATCTTGAAGGCCTTGGAACTTTTTGAGGAGGAGCCTGAGCTCAGAAAAGGACTATGGTCAAACGTCAATTTTATGCAAAAAACTCTGCGAGAAGCTGGAGTGCCCGTCGGCCAGTCTGAGTCACAGGTGGTTCCGATTCTGATCCAAGATGACGCCCGTATTTTCGAGGTGGGTGAAGACTTGCTAAACCAGGGCATTTACCTAAACCCCGTACAGTACCCAGCAGTGCCGAAGCACAAGTCGCGATTTAGGCTGTCCATCTCCTCTGCTCACTCGCGCCAAGAGTTGAGTGAAGCAGCCGAAATTATCAGCAGGGTCTTACAAAGGTATGGCATATGTCAGAATCAGCAGCAGGCCACTACTTCTTCAAAGAGGGGATAAGCTGTCTCTTTGAGATACCCACCGACAATGCCCGTCGGTTGCTCCCGAAGCACCTACAGCCAGTTGAAAGGAGACCAGAGTCCAGCGTGCTCTCCGTTTCAGCCTTTGATTTTCATGCGGGTGACGCTGGACAATATCAAGAGTTAGTTCTGTCCATTTTAGTCCCCCCTCTCGTCAAAAAAGGAGACCCCCTGCCCAAGGCCGCCCTTTATCCGTTTATGGTCGGCACCAGCACAGAATTAGGGCGAGACCAGGGGATTGAACGATGGAAACTGCCTCATTTTCCACAGGACATAAACGTCACCTTCTTAGAAAACAACAGTAGCGTCAAACTAAAGGCCGAAGAGGGAGGGGCTCCCATACTCGAGCTAACGGTTACGCGGCATGTCTTCGACCAAACAGAATTACTATTCCATTCCTTCATGTCTGACTCCCAGGGGGACTTTAAGGCTGACATTACTATGCGGGGCGAACTTTACAGCGAACACGAGTTTGAGCTGGGCTCTCTCGTTCTGTTTGACCATGAAATGACCAGCGGGCTCGCAGTGGATGAGGTGGCCTACAGCCCCTTTCGCGAGCAGTGGATGAGAAATGGAGTAGAGGTTTTTAGCCCCCTCCAGCCAATCTAGCGTGGAACATACCCCCTGCCTCTTTTTGGAGCCTGCATATGTGTGACACTCGTCGCCCCTTCGTGCTATTCAACCCAGCTGCTGGCCGTGGACGAAGCAGCCTGAAAAGAATAAACATGTTTCTTGAGCTTCTTGGACAGCACCTGCCAAAATTTGATTACGTCGTAACCGAAAAGCCTGGCCAGGAGGCAGCCCTCGTCGACCAAGCGATCCAAAGCGGATTTAATTTTATTGTCGCGGTTGGGGGTGATGGTACGTGGAGCAACGTTGCCGATAGGATTCTGCGCTCGGGTAGGCCAGACCTGTTGTTCGGCATGCTTGCCTCAGGAACTGGAAACGATTTCGGCAGGAACTTTCAGATCGCCGTGGACAAGGCAGAAGAGGGCGTGCTGTCATTAGCGGGCGGAAAGGTTGCCCGTGTTGACGTGGGCAGGATCGTCACCCCAGGAACCCCGGTTGGTCTTGCTCCAGACCACCAACCTATAGCGGGTCGCCATTTCCTAAACTTGGTGGGCTTTGGGTTCGATGTCGCGTGTATTGAAACAGCGGCCGAAGCGCTTTTTCTGCGTGGAGAACTCCTCTATAAAACGGCAGCCCTTAAAAATATTTTATTCTTTCCGGGCGTCGACATCGGGCTGGAGGGAGAAATGGAGCCCATCGATGGCAGGCATCTCATGGTGACCATTTCCAATGGGCCCTTCTTCGGGGGATCTTTTCCTATTGCTCCAAACGCCAGGCTAGACGACGCCTTGTTAGATGTTTGTGCGATAGGAGATGCTGGGCCCCTGAAGAGGATACAGCTCTTCGGGCTGGCTGCAAAAGGGAAGCATGTTGGCTCCTCCTTCGTCACAGAAAAAACTGGCAGAGCTTTCAGGGCCACCTTTAACCAGGCCCCCAAGTACGAGGTTGACGGAGAGGTGTGGCGGGCCGCAGGCCCAGAGGTGGCAGTAGAGGTCTTGCCAAAGGCCCTCAATATCATAGCTCCCTCCAACTTTTAAAGCCCCCTCTGGCGCCAAAAAAGGTTGCCCCTGCACCCTGCGGCCTCCTCGTTATCCTTCTAGTTTAGCGCTATCGGGCGAGGGGGGGGCCAACAACCCTTTATCCTCTTTCTGGTCATATTGACAAACAAGGGTTATAAGTCTATTCCAACTCATCTAATGAGACGAGATTGGGGGAGCATGCTTTTATTGGCACATTCGATCAAGGTGACAACAACCCCTGCCTTTTGGGCGGGGGCTTACTGATGGGCCCCCCAATTCTTGCGCTACTGGCCTTGGGGGTTTTTGTTGGCTGGTTGTGGCTGCGCAAGCCTTATCAGCCAGCCAGCCCTAGGGCTATTGCGAGCCCAGAATCCCTTCCTGGCTTTGTGCAGCCCTCTGGCGACTCCATAGGAACACTAGTGGTCGGCCCAGACCGATGTGTTCTCGGCTGCAATGACGCCTTTTGTTCTTTTTTCGACACGACACAAAAAGAGCTAGAGGGAAGGCGCATCACAACCCTTTTCAGGCGGTCGCTAGCAGGCCATGTTCACCAGCCAGAGCTGTTGGAACATAGCCTGCTCCAGGAACCAGGAGTCTCTGGTAAGGGTTCGCCACTGGCACTCACCGTCTCTACTGGTGGCCGTAAGAGGCCCCTGCAGCTGCTCCATACCACCGCAGCCTTTGACGAGGGTGTGTTACAAGGGACGCGGGTTGAATATTTTATAAATATAAGTGAAATATCAGAGCAAGCCCCCGGCCTTAGGGTTAGGCCGCCCCAGGGCGGTGCCCTTCCAGCCAGAAGAACACAACCAGGCGACCACATGAACAGTGACGACCTCCCCGTCATTCGCGTAGACTCGAACTTATGCCTGGCCTCACTAAACTCCTCCGCAAGGTCCTTGCTGGCAGAAGAGGAGGAGGAGGGCCCACTCCTTGGATCCTCACTTTCTTCTTGCGATGGCTGGCTTGGAGACACCAGCCTCTTAGCAGAAATCCGAAAGGCCCTTAGAGGAGGAGGAATATCTCAGATAAGACGCCAGCTAGGGCCAGACGGGGGCTGGGTAGACATCTCTATTGCGCCAGCTGGTGACGGTGCCCTCCTCGCCCTGCAAAAAAACATTGCCCGGACCGCGGCTTCGTCGCCTAGCGGTCCCCTACAAAAACAGGGTGAGCTTTTTGCCAAGCTGTCTCTCGGCGCGGTAGCGCGGACCACAAAGAGCCCTGGCCGCAGTGCGCCGCCAACCCGTCGACAGCGGACGACAGAACAAACAGAGTTCTTTTTCCAGCAACCGCCCAGCAGCCCCCACTAGTGACGGCTCAAGCTCAACTGAAAGTGAGGTCCTACGAGCTAGACTCTTATGGACACGTCAATCACGCCGTTTATCTAAACTATTTTGAAGCCGCTCGCTTTGAAGCCATGGAAGCCCATGGCCTTTCTCGCAGAACTATGCTTGAGAGAGGCCTTAAGATATACGTAGTACGCATTGAGGTGGACTACCTTTCACAGGTCTTTTTTGGCGACACCCTAACCATAGAAACCAGGTTTGAGAAGCTGCGCCGCTCCAGCTTTTCTTTCCAACAAAGCGCTTTGGCTGTGTCGCCCGAGAGGGCCCCTGGCTCGACCGCAGTAGCCAGGGCTAGTGTACGGGCCGTCTGGGTGTCCAGCGAAGACGGATCCCCTTGTCAGATTCCAGCGGAGATAATAAACGGCCACCTCCAGACGAAAACATAGGAGACAGTAATGGACGAGACCGAACAGCTACAACACCTTCTTTTGAGGCGCTCTGTAAAAACGGGAAACTTCACCCTTGCAAGCGGGGCCAAGTCTTCCTATTACGTTGACGCCAGGCGCACCACTATGACGGCCGAGGGCCAGGCCTTGGTCGGCAAGGTTTGCTACGACCGGATCACTGAAGCTGGCTGGCGGGCCACCCACGTCGGTGGCCTCACCCTCGGTGCTGACCCTATAGCCTATGCCATCGCCCACCATTCTTATGCGGGCACGGGGCCTTCGCTAGACGGGCTCACAGTCCGAAAGGAGCCTAAAGGACACGGAACAGGGCGCCAGATTGAAGGAGGGCCTCCTGCGGGCGCCAAGGTAGTCCTATTAGAGGACATTGTCACGACGGGAAAAAGCGCTTTCCTGGCCATAGCGGCCCTAGAAAAAGCGTCAATGGACATAGTCGGTGTGCTGTGCCTCGTTGATAGAGAAGAAGGTGGACGAGCAAGGCTAGAAGATTATGGCCTACCCTTCATTTCGGTCTTTACTAAAACCCACTTGCTCCATCACAAGTTCCTGGCGGACGCCTCTATAAACGAAGTTGATTGACCTCGTTTAATCTTCAGTCGACCAGCCTGAGTGGCATAACAAGACAGACATAGTCTTTTTGCCCCTGGTCGCTGTCCTTGGGATCTGGCTCTATTGTAGCCGCTTTTTCTGGTGCCTTGAATGTCATTTTTACTGATTCAGTAGGCATGTATTTCAATACTTCTAGGAAGTACGAGGCATTAAATCCTATTTCTAAACCCTCTCCCTCATAGCTCTCCAGCGGTAGCTCGTCACTTCCCTCTCCCAGGTCAGGCGTCAAGACGCTTAGGTGAACACTGCCTTCGCCCTTGTCCGAGACATTGAACGCCATCCTGATTCTGCGAGTTTGGTCACTTGCTACCACCGCCATCCTTCTCAAGGCAGACGCTAGTCCATTTTTTTCTACAAGAGCGACCTTGTCGTTATCTTTAGGTAACACCTGTTCATAATTCGGATATGTACCGTCAATCAACCTCGTGTACACTTCGGTATCTTTGGTTCGAAAACCTAGGTGGTTTCCACTATTAGCAACCTCTATGTCATCTGATGAGTCAAACAGTCTTTGCACTTGCTGCAGGGCCAACGGGGGGACTATAAAGTCTTCATTGGGTGCATCTTCTACCTTAGCTGGAACTCCCATTCTAGCTAGCCTATGGCCGTTAGTGGCTACCATCCGCATTTGTCCATCCCTAAGTTCCCACAAGACTCCATTTAAAATAGGCCTACTTTCTTCCGTTGAGACCGCAAAAGACGTGTTCTTAATTAATGCATGAAGATCGGCCCCTTTTACCTTCCACGCAGAACTAAAATCTACCTCTGGAAGTTCTGGAAATTCGTGGGAAGGCATACCGTTCAGCTTGAAATTGCTTTTTCCGCAAGCCAGCTCAAGTTGATCACCTCTAGAAGTCATGCCTATCATTTGGTCTGGTAGTTCTTTCACTATTTCCTGAAGCTTTTTCCCGGGAGCCGTTAGGTCACCAGGAGCTTTTACTTCTGCAGGAACCCATTTCTTAATCACTACATCCAGGTCAGTGCCTACCATCCACACTCCGTCACTAACCGCATCAAAAAATATATTAGACAGTACTGGGAGGGTTGTTTTAGCTGGAATTCCAGCAGACACTGCTGTCAGTCCGTTGTGAAAATTCTGTCTGGTGATTATACAGTCCATCCAGCCTCCAGAAGGTTGATTGAGAGTAGTTATCTACAATACATGCTTATACTAAATAACACTATAGAATAAATATAGTAGTAGTAGTAATCGCGTTTTTGTTGAAAACAAGGTTTTCATTATATAAACACTCGTTAAGCAGGAATAACCGGGTGTGGAAAAACTGTGGAAAACATGGAGACGATCGCAAAACTGGAAAAAAAGTGGAAAAACTGTGGCCTTTTCCACTTAGGTTGTTGATAAGATTAATGTTCTCCCAGCTCTTCTTCGAGGGCCTCTACAATACGCCTAAAGGTGGCATCGATTTCTAGCGTTTCCTCAACTCTCCTTATCGAATGAATAACCGTCGAGTGGTCCCTTCCTCCGAAAACCTTTCCAATAGATACGAGAGGATAGTCCAAAAGGGTTTTTATCAAATACATAGCTACCTGGCGGGGAATAGTAAGGTTTTTACTGCGCCTTTTGGAGGCCAGAGCCTCCTCGCTGACCCGCCATCGCAGGGCAACAACTTCACGTATTCTTTCGGGGGTAAGGAGGCCTCCAGCAGAGCCAGGCCCATAGCCAAAGGTGCCCCTCAACGCTGTACGCGCCAGGTCCACAGTAATGCTCTTTTTGGAAATAGACGAAAAAGCCATCAGCTTGATTAAGGCGCCCTCTAGTTCTCGTATAGATGAGGTACAGGAACGGGCAACAAAGTCTCTGACTTGGTCGTCAAGGTCCAGCCCTTCGTCTTCAGACTTCTTTTTTAGAATGGCCAGTCTTGTTTCATAGTCTGGCAGCTTGATATCTGTCACAAGGCCCCAGGCAAAACGAGAAACCAGCCTTTCCTCCAGTCCGGGGATTTCTTTGGGCGGCCTGTCGCTTGTTAGCACGATCTGTTTTTTTGCGTCGTAAAGGGTGTTGAAGGTATGAAAAAACTCCTCTTGGGTACGCTCCTTTCCCTTAAGAAACTGGACGTCGTCAACTAGAAGTATATCCTTTGCCCGATAACGAGCCCTGAACCGTGCGGTGGTGCCCTCTTGAATGGATACGATGAGGTCGTTGGTAAACTGTTCGGTAGTTACATATGAAACTTTAGCCAGGCGGTTCTGAGCTAAAACTTCGTTCCCAATAGCGTGCATCAAGTGTGTTTTCCCCAGGCCAACGCCACCGTATAGGAAGAGTGGGTTATACATCCGAGAGGGGTTGGCGGCCACTGCCTTGCAGGCAGCGGTAGCGAGCTGGTTGTCGTTTCCCACAACAAACCGAGAAAAAAGATACCTATCGTTGAGGGCGGGGTCACTTTCACGAGACCCTAGGTTTTGATGAGAAAAAAGAGAAGGCTCTTCTGGCGGTGACGGCGCCAGTGTTGGTAGGGGGGGAGAAGTAGAGCGTGACTGAAACTGAAGTTGCACAGGCCTTCCCAGGATCACTTCTGTGGCCTCGGTCAGCGCTCGGCTGTACTTGTCGCCAATCCACTCAACATGAAATTGGCTGGCAACTTCGACAACAAGCTCTGTGTCAGTTAGGCTTTGGGCGGAGGTGTCTGCAAGCCAAGTTCTATAGGTCTGCTCCTGAATCTGTGAGCGGGCACTTTCTAGAACCCTTGACCACAGCTCTTCGGCCGTAAACTCCATAGGCTTCCTTATAGCAGAAAAATGAATGTTGCCATGATCCTTAGCTTGCTGCTGGCCAACCACGCTAGAATCGAAAGGTAAAAAAGTCAATTTCCCGGTGGTTTTGGTTGCGCTAGGCTTGACCCGTACCAACAGTCTCAAATATCTTCCCTAGCTAAACTTTAAAAGCTCCATAAGAAAAAAAGGCCCCAACCCCATGAAACCCACATACAGACCCCGCAATCGGAAGCGGGTCAATAAGCACGGTTTTCGGAAACGCATGAAAACCCGTGGAGGCAGACAAACTCTAGCCCGAAGACGGTCTCGAGGTCGCTCTCGGCTGGTTGTAAAGATCGGCTCCAAATAGAACATCTTATATGAGCCGGACTGCAACTGGGCGTTTGCCAGGAAACGAAGGTCCTACCTCCCTGCTCTTTACTGCTGGCGACAGAATAACTAAAACTGCAGAAATCAGAAGATTGCTAGCAGCTAGGTCACTAAAAGAGAGAACGATAGCACTAGAAGTCTTGGCGGCAAGCTCGCTAAGCGACAGGCCTCGAATAGGGATTGTAGTTCCGAAGTACGGGAAAAATAGTGTCCAAAGGAACCTAGTCAAAAGAAGGCTGAAGGAGA
Organism: Longimicrobiales bacterium; assembly: GCA_045561015.1. Lineage (GTDB taxonomy): Bacteria > Gemmatimonadota > Gemmatimonadetes > Longimicrobiales > Gaopeijiaceae. The sequence continues at coordinate 11,467 of JBJKYO010000023.1, forward strand.
TAGCAAGAACAAGCCTGTTGCCAAGGCTAAAAACCAATAATAAAAGGCTGGATGTATTGATTAGGGCCAAGAAACAAGCATACGGGAAAGG
>JBJKYO010000024.1:0-11230 GCA_045561015.1 Longimicrobiales bacterium
CTACCAAGAATATCAAGCTTTTATTCATTAGAATCCCCCAACTTTCTTAACTCTACCAAGCTAAATGATTGGTATTAGCGGCGGCTTCCAGATGCTTGCTCTGTAGCAGTCACTGCTTCTTTCTTCGCTTCTCTCTCGCTGACAAGCCGCTCAAAACCCTCTTGGTTCAGATGTGTTACAGCTATCCAAGCATGTGACATCTCATCTACGGTCCGATTGCCTCTGGCTTTCCAGACTTCTGGGTCAGGATTGAGAGGATTGTCCGCAGTGTTATCGTACCAAGCAGTCACAACTAAGACGCTACCCTCCGGTAAGAGTGGTGCCACATCATCTTCATATATGTAACTGTGATGCCACTTTGCATTAAAGTTGGTCACCATGCTAAGCAGTTCTCTCTTACCGTCGGGATAAATTACTTCCATTGACTTAGCATGCAGTTGAACATGGCCGTGTGGCTGGAAGCTATCTATCCTCACCGGATGGTCAAACCTGAAAAAACCTTGTGTCATAGCCGTTCCACCAGGCGCTAAAGCTATATCACCCTGCAATGGATAAAGCCTTAAATCTTGGATGAATTCCGGCTCAAACCCCTCTGGATGAAACCAAATTCCAAGCTCGACCTGATCATCTTCCACGTCATAACCCATCGGATAATAATGGGCGTCCCATTCAATCCTTGATTCTTTTGGAAGTAAACGCGCCGCATCGAGTGGTAGAATCTCTCCTATCTTGCCCATTGCATACTCTGAAAGGGACGCTGTCCTGCGGTATTCACCGTTCTCCTGAAGGACTTGAAGTCTAGGAATAGCATGGTGTACCACCTCGCGACCTTTGCGGGAAGGCCTGGTTTCGAAAGCTTTTACATAGCGATCCTTATCTAGTCCGGTTTCAACTATAGGACGCCACCATTGATCTCCTCCTTCGGCCGGCACATCGAATGGCTTCGATTTAATCACATGATCAGGGGGTCCTAGTGTTTCTCCCAGCTGCCATACCAGAGCATCCGACCACTCCACCGCTGGAGGCATATCTGCAACATCTCCTCTTGGTGATCCATTATCCACCCACGCTGCAATGGATTTGATCTCATCTTCAGTCAACCTCCAATCACCCTTGATTTCTTGAATACCGACATCGGTATCAAGATGGAACGGAGGCATCTCCCGAGTTACGACTTTATCTCTGATACGCCGGGAATACCTTCTTGCTTGTTCATAAGTCTCCAGATGTATTGGAGCTATTGAACCCTCACGATGGCAACCAGTGCAATTCTCCTGCAAGATTGGCATCACATCTCTGGTAAAAGTCACTTCCTCGTCACCTGGATCCGATACAAACCTCACTGTCTGCCCAGAAACTCCCCCAAAAGAAACCAATGAGAAAGCTAGTATATAAAGGACTGACGCCACCCATGACCCATATAAATTGGATAAATTCTTTACCATGACTCACTCCATAACCTTAGAGACAACAGGGTATTCCGCATGTTAAAAGTAAGACTTCCAGCCTATAAGGCAAACAGACGCGAAAATGTGGAAGAAGGAAGATTGTTGACAATGGTATCGTCAAAAAGCTCTTATACGGATAGAATTACACCTCGACCACATTACTTGGCCTGAAAAACAACAAATTTAGGGTGATATATAAATGCCTGGAGAATCCCTGCTTTTTCTAGCTATTATTTTTGTTGCTTTCATTCTTTTCATTAAAGAAATTTTTCCTATAGACGTAACTGCCCTTGCACTGCTGGCTATTCTGCTCGCGACCGATCTTCTGACGATTGAAGAGGCAGTCTCAGGGTTCAGTAACCAAGCAGTGCTCACCGTAGGTCTGATGTTCATATTAAGTGCGGCATTGGTCAAAACGGGATTCCTAGAAGTAGTAGCCGACAGGCTCAGTTCTGGAAACAGGGCTCCATGGGCCACCATAACTCTTTTCCTTATAATCACTAGCATAAGCTCCGCATTCATCAACAACACTGCCGCCGTGGCAATCTTCATTCCCTTGGCACTGCATTTGAGTGGACGACTTAACATATCCCCATCGAAACTATTGATACCACTGTCATACGCTGGAATTTACGGAGGAACGATTACACTCATCGGAACTTCCACAAATTTGTTAGTAAATTCTATCGCCGTCGACAACGGAATCGCAGCATTCACTATGTTTGAGTTCTCTCGAATGGGACTCATCTTTCTGATTTTTGGGACCCTCTATACGGCATTCATAGTTCCTAAAATCCTACCCGCACGAGTTGGAGTTTCCTCACTAACACAGAATTATCGCCTGAGCCCTTATTTGACTGAAATGAAAATTGATTCGGCATCGCCGCTGACAGGTAGCAGCTTAACAAAACGTCAAATAGGAAAGAATTACGGAGTAGACATCCTTGCCATCATCAGGGGCGACTTCCGGTTTGACAGTGACTTCAGAAATCTCACCCTGAAAGCAGGAGATATTCTTCTGGTTCATGGGACCTTGGAGCACTTCATCGAATTGCGTGACAAAGAATCCATGTTATTGCTAACTGACATGAAGATCGATCAATCAGAGTTGCTCGGAACCGAAAGCACAATTGTAGAAGGTCTCGTCACTCAAGGTTCTGAATTAATTGGAAGCACCCTTCGAGACCTTGATTTCAGGAACACTTATGATGGTTTTGTCGTAGCGGTAAGGCGTGAGGAAAAGACCCTAAGAGAAAGGGTGTCTAAAATTCCACTGCAGTTTGCTGACACTTTATTGATATTCCTGCCGAAAAACCGAATTAACTCATTAAGCAATCAAAACGGGCTTGCCATCCTCCAAGAACTTGATCTTAATATCCACAAAGTTCGCTTTTGGTGGCTATCCATAGCCGTCATCCCCCTGATCATGATCACTGCAGCAGTGGGATGGATGAACATTTTAGAAGCAGCCCTAATCGGGACTGTCATACTATTGCTAGCCAGGAGTATTTCAATTCAAGAAGCTTATAGGGCCATTAATTGGTCGGTAATTGTCCTTATCGCAGCCTTTGTCCCGGTAGGAATAGCGATGGAGCGGTCTGGTGCAGCAGACATAGTCGCGAGCAGCATTATCAGAGGGGGCAACCTTTTCTCTGCGGACATAGCGCCCTTCGCTTCGCTTTCCTTACTCTATTTGGTCGCAGCAATCCTGACAGCTTCTCTCTCTAATAATACCGCCGCCATTGTTCTCGTACCCGTGGCACTGGCGATTTCCCAACAACTTGGAATCGACCCAAGAGGAATGTTACTTGCTGTATGTTTTGGAGCTTCCACCTCGTTCATGACGCCTATGGGATACCAAACCAACCTGATGGTTTATGGCCCTGGCCGATATCAGTTTAAAGATTTTCTTATAGCTGGCCTGCCATTGAATTTAGCATTCTGGGTTCTTGCTAGTATCTACATCCCAAAATTCTGGCCGTTCTAAAGATGCTCCACAGCGTTAGCCACCATTTGCGTATCGAACTCGAAAATTACGACCAGAAAATCAGACAGTTCGTTCCGGGATATGAAACTATGCTCAACACAGCCGCAGCAATGGCTGCACATGTGCGCCCAAATCATGTCCTCGATCTAGGCTGTGGATCTGGCGGGCTCTCCGAACAACTGCTTAAGCATCACGAGATAGGAACGGTGGAATTGTGGGATATCGACGAGGAAATGCTTGAACGAGCTAAGAATCGACTCTCAGACTATGGAGGTCGCACAAAATTTTCAGTTAAATCCTTCCACGATCCTTTCCCCCAGTGCGCCGCCATTACAGCCTGCATATCGCTACATCATGTTCTAGATCTAAAAGCAAAAACCCTCCTGTATCGAAGGGCTTTCGATGCTCTCGATGAAGGAGGAATATTTGTTAACGCTGACACAGCTATACCTACTAGTGGCCCCGAAAAGGAGAGACTCTATCGATATTGGGCTGATCACTTGATTGCGAGTGGAATCAAAGAAGACCGGGCATGGAAGCATTTTGAGGAATGGGCCGAAGAAGATGCTTATTTCTCTCTTGCCGATGAACTGAAAGCTCTCGAGACTGTCGGATTCGAATCACATTGTGTCTGGCGAGAAGGACCCAATGCAGTAATTGTCGGGAGGCGCTAGCTTCAATTATCAAAAAGTAATCTGTGAAAACCCTCGAGCCCAGACAGGAGACGTTATGACCAAGAAGAAATTATCCATTTCAATCAATTTAACATTTTTGGGATTGACCCTAATCTCTAGTGCCGTCTATGCTCAAAACCCCCTACCTGCTACTGATGTCTACGCAGGCACCATTCAAAACACAGTTCAAGAAGCACGATTAGAATCAAGGACAGACACGCCAATACGCACGGTCGACGCTGGTGGACACAACGTAGGAATTGGAGTAGTTCAACGAGCCGCTGGGAATACTCTGGGTGGAGCCCTTCATAACTATGTTACGGAAGTTTATTACATGCTAGAAGGTATTGGAACCTTAGTCACTGGTGGAGATCTCATTGACCCAGTCGTCAGAGGAGATGCTGCATCCCAGGTTACTCTAATCAATGGTCCAGGAGTAAGTGGAAGTGGCATCTCTGGAGGCGTCAGCAGGGTGTTGAGAAAGGGCGATATGGTCATTATACCTGCTGGAACTCCCCATTGGTGGAGCTCCGTCGAGGAATCTGTAGTCTATACCGTAGTCCGAGTCGACCCAGGCCAGTATGTAACATTGCGTTAAATGTGTCTTTAACTCTAAGGATTTCAGCAAAGGAAGATCAGGTCATCTCCAAGACTGAGATGCGGGTTCAGTTGGATCCGACTTTAGAAATCTTACCAATTCAGCATGAAATTGATCGGGGATTTCGAAGGCAGGTGCGTGTCCGACTTTAGGGAAGATGACTAATTCAGCATTCTGTAACTGCTCAGCAACATTGCGAGCTGCCGCTGGATAGTCAGCTACGAGTCTATCTTCAGCACCTCCGATCACCATGGCCTTAGTAGCAATATGCTGCCACTCATAAACTACTGGATCCTCATACAGTATTTGTCTTTGAGAAGCACGGATTCTTGCCATTCTAGGCCAATCACCACTTAAGGTCAGGCCGTACTGATATTTAACCCACTCCAGGTACTCGTTCTTCCAACCATTTGGATAATATCGGAGATGACCACGCAGTACTGATTCGTAACTGGTTTCCAAAGCACTTTGATAACCCCCTTCAAGATCCGTCCAAGGACGGGACTGACGAACGTCCGTCAAACCGATTTGATTAACCATGACCACATGTGTAGTGATGTCTGGATAGGTAGAAGCGAAACGAGTAGCCACCATTCCCCCCATAGAATGGCCGACGATCGCAACCTGCTCTATACCCAACTTATCCAGCAAGGATTTTGTATTCCTAGCTGGCATATGAAGGTTGTAATGAATAAGGGGTTTAGAAGAACGCCCATAGCCAAGACGATCGACTGCAATAACCCGGAAGCCTTCTTTCCTGAGAGCATCGATAGTGGGTCTAAATGCTGCTGCAAAAAAATTCATGCCATGAAAAAGAACTACGGTTTGACCGTTTGACTCCTCGACAGGCGCTACGTCCATATAAGCCATCCTGTGATCCTCACCGTAGAGCCTTACTTCAAGGAAATCGACTGGATATGGATATGGAACATTTTCATAATTAATAGCAGTAGGCATCCAATCATGTGGGGGTTCATCTGGTGGCAAGTCCTGACCCGCTAAAGAACTAGAATCAGTGGTCGCAAAGAATGCTAGTGCCAAGAAAGTCACTATCTTCAAGTCCAAAAAACTTATTTGCCTATACATAATTTATTCTCCCCTCTGCTATTCAGCCTGAGCTGCCAGGACATGGAGGATAGCTATCCTCTGTTCCATCAACATCAAACCATTCCCCACAGCGATCCCCCTTGTCATATGTGCCTCTGGCAATTACCTGACCATCGAAATAGTACCGTTCTAGTGGCCCATCAAATTCACCATTCGAGTAGCTGATCTTTGACTCCAATTGGCCGTTAAAATAATAGGTCTCATAAATCCCATGCCACCTGCCATCTCTCAGAGTCCCTAGCTCCCGGGTCTTGGTTTCGTCCGTCGCAAATACTGAAATGACATCTCCAGAGTAGGGTTCACCATCAGAAGAACGAATGAATCGGCCCTCCTCTAGCACTAATTCGTTCATAGGCAGTCTTTGTTCCTGTGCGTTCACAAGACTCACTCCGAAAACCACCATGCACCCTACCATTCTGGCTACCAAAGAGAACTGCGACATCAAACCTCCTTGTTGAAGAGCATCCTGACACAGAGACATTCTGGCACCACTTAATAAAAACCCGCAAGCCATATGTAATACTGCGGCCAATTGGCATCAGTTTGCATTTTAGAGACGTCCGGAGGTCAGGGAATCTCTTTTCTCAAGACTCTTCCTGACCTTAAGTCTCTGTAATCTCCATTCGCCAACGCTATCTTGCCATTCACCAACACCCATTCTATACCGACTGGATATTGGTGTGGATTTTGGAAAGTTGCCCGATCAATAATGGTCTCCGAATCGAACACGACCAAATCCGCAAACCAGCCCATCTTCACCTGACCTCGTTTTGCCAGGCCAATTCGTTTGGCTGGCATGAAAGTCATCTTGAGTACTGCCTCTTCCAATTCTAAAATTCCACGTTCTCTCGAGTATAAACCCAAGACCCGAGGGAACGTCCCATACCAACGTGGGTGAGGATGTCCATCACCCAGAGCTACCAACCTGCCATCGGACGCTATCATCGTTTGAGGATGCGACATTATAGCCTCTACATCCCCCTCATCCATGGCATGGTAAATTCCATTCGCACCCCCGCGCCTGACTGATTCGACGACTAGTTTTGCACCATTCGCTGGAGTTGGTTCCAATCCATCACGAACCGCCCAATCATATAATGTCTTCCCCTCAAGAGATTTGTCCCAAGAAACACTAGAGAACTGGACTCTTTTTAAATCATTACCTCCTCGATCATATTTGATATTGAATTCAATACCGGACAAAATACTATCGGCGAGAAATGGATCTTCCATTCTAGTCAGCAGAGCATCCGTACCACCTTCCATAGCCCAGGCTGGTATCAAAATAGTGATACCCGAGTGACTGGCAGTATATGGATACTGATCAATCATTACATCCGTACCCGCAATTCGTGCCGAATCGACCATCGCCAGAGTAACCTCAGACGACCCCCACATAGGTTGACCCACCACTTTGTGATGAGTTAGAACAACTGGAATATTAGCCTGCTTACCTATTTCCAGAGCCTCGGAAACACTTTCTAACAAGCCTAATCCTTCCTCGCGAAGATGGGAGGTGTAAAATCCCCCGTAGGGCACTACTACACTGGACAGTGCTACCAATTCATCCAGCTCAGCAAAAGCACCAGGAAGATACTTGAGTCCAGTTGAGATACCCCAAGCACCTTCAATCATACCCTGGTCTACCATGTCCTGCATTTGAACCAACTCCACTGCAGTCGGAGCCCGGTCTTCTAGACCTATTACTTCTCGACGAATCGTGTTATGGCCGACCATAAAACCCACATTCAGACCAACCCCTATCTCACCTGCTCTATCTAAATACTGCTCCAGTGGCCAAGGAGCAGTCCCATCTGGCCCTCCGAGAGCTGTAGTCACACCCTGACGAACATGACTCTCGCCGCCTGGTAAATTGAGTAGTGGCTCTAAATGAGTATGGATATCCACAAAACCAGGGCTGACTATTTTACCACTCGCATCTATTACCTCCCTGGCAAGACCTGGATCCAGTCTGGCAGACGAAACTGCCACTATGTGGTCACCCAACACAGCGACGTCAGCTATGAACCGCGATCCACCCGTCCCATCCACTACAGTACCATTTTGGATCAGGACATCCCACTTTTTTTCAACTTTTATGTCAAAATCACTGACCTGAGCCCTTAGCAGAACTGGCGCGGTGATTTGCCCAAAAAAAGCAAAGATAAAAATAAGCCAAATATGCCCCATATACCCCCTTTATAATCTCAAACGACTATTCTCACAGGAATATTTGTCCTGTAATCCTGAAGGAAAGTACAGCTCATGCCAAGGACACCACCAACCCACAAAATACAAACTAACTCAGGTTATTCCTGAAATCTTGTGCGAGTGATCGTGAATAATACCCTTGGTCTATTTTCTTTCCCAGGAGACGAACCGCTCGTTCTCTATCCGATGGAAATGTTACACCCAGCCATTCTCCTTCGGTCTCAACGACGGCTACCTCTATCATTCCACCTTGAATCTGAACACCTACTGCGTCGGGGAGAAAAAATTCCTTTGATGTATCTCCCTTACTTTCTCTCAGAAATTCCCTGAATTGTTCTTCCATCCGTTCCATGAAAGGCTCAGTTAGACCCCAGAGATTCATCGAAACGGGAGAATCACCAGACAAACTGATCAAATGATCATCAGATCCCTTTCCTGTGATACCAGAAGAGCTTCGATGTACGTCCGTGAACTCACTTATTCCACGAAGAAAACCGTCTTTGTTGAGTGTGCACACTCCCCTATTCACTCCGCCATGTTCAGAAAGAGTATTTTGCAAACTATAAGTCACCAGTACAGGATCATTGGAGCTGGAAACCATACCCTTAAACAATCCTAAAAAGGCTTCGGCACCATAAAGATCATCCGCATTCGCCACCGCAAAGGAATCCTCTATGTGAGCACTCGCGCAGATGACCGCATGACCTGTGCCCCAAGGACGATCTCTATCAGGACTCAACGCTTGGGGTTCAGGAATACGGTCTAAAGTTTGATGGACATACTTGATCGGAAAGCTGTCTCCGACGACTGCTGAAATATGGTTCCTTATCTCAACCTCAATTTCTGGGCGTGTTACTATGAGGAAGCTGTCAAAACCAGCACGCGCAGCATCATACATATTGTAGGTCATGATCGACTCACCTGATGGACCCAAGGGATCAACCTGTTTCAGGTGTCCGTAGCGGCTAGACAACCCAGCCGCTAAAATGACTAACGGAAAACTCAAAATTCCAAATATCTCCTAAAAAATTCTATCGTTAGTGGCCAAGCTTCTTCAGTTGCCCGCAGATTAGCTCCATCCTGGCCGCCCTGATTGCGCAAAAATCCATGACCTGCTCCTTCGAAGATATTAGGCACAAAGGTCTTATTAAATCTGGACATTGCCACTTCCGCCCGATTGATTGTTGAATTCACCCTCTCGTCGTTACCTCCGTATAGACCCAGTACTGGCGCGCTGATCGATTCAAATCCTGTTTCTGGCGATGAGCCGTAGTACACTACGGCGGCATCTAAGTCAGCATCATCCAGAGCAAAGAGAAAGCTCGAACTTCCCCCCCAACAATAACCAACGACACCCACCTGATCCGTCGCACTTGGTAAACTTGTGCCAAACTCTGCGGCGGCCTTCAAGCGTCTGTTCACATCCCCTCTATCCAGAGTGCGTATAGTTGCAACTACTTCTTGACGGTCCATTGAATCGGACCCGCCGCCGTTTGGACCATGTCCGTCGAGAAGATCTGGAGCTACTGCGATAAATCCATCCCTAGAAAGCTGGTCTGCCACATTTCTTATCCAATCCGTCAAACCATAAATCTCATGTATGACTATTACTACCGGTGCTGGGCCACTTCTCTCTGGAAAAGTCACCCAAGCTCTCACCATATCTCCATTCCCAGCATCATAAGTAAGCCACTCTCCGTGACGGGGGGACTCATTCAATCTAGCCTCAGCCCCCTCTTCATCGGCTGGGATAGTTTGTGCGCTAATCGGGTTCTTTCCAGTACCAAGGAGCAAAGCAAAAGCCAAAAAAATCATTCCCGGCACGATTCCGACATTTCCTTTCATTGTTAACCTCCAGAAGTCCATTGATCTTGTGTGAAAACTTCGATTGACAATTCGTTCATCCTCGGGTCGGTGGTTCCCTCATCGGTAAACCTGGCGATCCAAAAGTAATTTCAGAAACTGCCTTTATGCTTCGGGCTCCGTAACGGAATGGAATCACCAAACGAAGGGGTGCGCCATTGATAGGCGGAATAGGTTCATCATTCATTAACCATGCCAACATCACTTGAGGGTCCATCATAGTGGGCATTTCTTCGTCAATCCAGTATCCGTCATGGGAAATGATCCTGCAGTAGTGAGCGGGATCTTGGACTCCAATCATTTCAGCGAAGTCACTGAAGCGAACCCCTGTCCACTTAACAATGCCAGTGGGCTGCGGAGCGCCGCACTGTAACAACGTGGTATAAGATGTTTGGGGCAAATCTTCCAAATCACTGAAGCGCAGGGTGCCACCCAATTTCGCTAATCCTCTAGAATCCAATCTGATGGCCATTTTACGAAAATCGTATTCAATCTCTGGAGCCTGACCTTGAGTATAACGCCAAATCGTGCCAGTTATATCTCCAGCACTTTCGGGAGGATGCTCTGGGGCAGAACCATCAGGGTTAAGCGGTAGATTTGCCCTCTGGCGCAACTCTCCTTCAACCAAATGATCAGGCCACTCCTGAATCGCCTTCGTTTTCGCTACCACATCTTCGGGATTAGCCACTCCCATAGATAAACCAGCCACTGTTGCTCCTGAAACTCGAATTGCTTCACGGCGGGAGAGTTTCACTTAAGGACCTCCATAGTCATAGATGATATGTTCATTGACCTAAAATACTGCCCTGACCCAGGCTTCACCATAGCGGATAGGCTAAGAAAAAGCACCTTTATGACATCTGATATCTTGACTATCATCCCCACCTTGTCGCGAAGGCGAAGCCTCAGTTCTAACTCTTGCAAAGCTGACCTCATTATGTAAAATACTCCCAACAGTTGCTGTGAATTTCCAACACACCACTGCATCATCATTTACAACTGCTTCACCAATATCAGGCATAGGACCCATGAGAAAAAAATGTTCGGATAGTAGATTTGGAACCAAAGCAGTCTGGCATGGCACCCATATTATAGAAGGTTCGGTAGTCACACCCGTATTCAACAGTTCAACCTACCAGCTCACAGATGATATCTACGACGGATGGGAAGAGGGAGCTCAACATACTCTTCTTTATAGTCGCGTTTCCAGTCTCAATTCTGAAGCCGTCGCAGCAAGAGTTGCAACCTTGGAAAATGCTGAAGACGGAGAGATGTTTGACAGTGGAATGTCAGCTATCAGTGCAACCCTTCTGGCGCTTCTGTCCAATGGAGACCACATGGT
>JBJKYO010000025.1:0-11229 GCA_045561015.1 Longimicrobiales bacterium
ATGATCTCCTTTGGAAAACGTCTTTCGATGTAGGCTTCTCCGATAAGAGGCATCAAGCGATCCTCTACCCAGTCTCGCACCATATCTCTGACCATTCGCTCCTCTTCACTGAGCAACGAATCCACATTGTAGAAATCTACTCCCTCGAATTTGCCCGCCATATAGTTACCTCTCACTCCATTTTATGATTTAACCAGACCAGAAATCTAGTAAGACTATTCGTCTGAAGAAACGACCTGAGATTCAGGCGATGTCTTCATTCGAATTGCCCCGTAAAGAACTTCACGTGTTACACGAGCACTCACATAAATTGCGGCCAGAACCGTTCCTGCCCATCCCCCCATCAGCGCTCTAGAGGGTTCTACTACAATCCAAATCCAAGTAAACAATATGATCCCTATACAAAAACCGACCATCCAGCTGCGCCCTTTGGCCCAGTTACGTACAGAATCTATACAATCCTTGCACCATAACAGCCGGTCCAGGTCACTTCGATCAGTGATGTGGCCGCACCGAGAGCAAGCAACTTCATCAACCTCTCCAAATGTCCACTTCATGGTCATGCAGTTACTCCTACCTGTAAGGGGATAACAAGACCAAAACAACGACCTTGATTCACATCAACTGACAAACTCTTCACTGTACCCGTACTCAGTATGATCCTCACCCCATCTTACCAGTTCCTCCAAGAATACTGGTCGACCGGAACCATCTCTTCTTGCTCTCCCAGCAATATTTTGTGCCCTCTGCCAAGTGATGGTATTGAGTCTACCCCTATAAAGCATTGCACGAGCTACTTCTGACTGTCGCCGACTCGTGCGAGTGACGACTCTCACCCCTGCCACACCAGGATATTGTTGGAAGATTGATTCTGTCTCTCTCGTAAAGAGATATATATAGGGACCAACCTTTGCCCACAGATTCCCGCCCCTGCGAATCTGAAAAAGTGGTTGCTCTACAATGACCTCTACCACGTTTCCATTCATACTAGCTGTAACACCGGAAGAAGCTGCAAATATTGCTGAAACCTCACTGTTAGAAGGCAGTGTTAAATCGACCTCGTTACAGCCGAAGACAGAAATACCTAAAACCATGCACAGGAATCCACTGATCAACAGATTAGCAGGTGACCGGCGAGTGCTTTTTGACATCCTATTTTTTCTCCATGCAGTTCGCATAACAATTTTGTATGGCTAATGGACAGGCTATGGATCGACCTTATCCGGATCCAAGGTTATTGCTGCGGAATTGATACAGTAGCGTAGCCCTGTGGGAGCTGGACCATCCTCGAACACATGCCCTAGGTGCCCGTCACACGAACTACACAACACCTCTACCCTACTCATAAATAGACTCCTATCCTCTTCCGTCCTGATTGCGTTCGATTCTTTCACATCGTAAAAGCTCGGCCAGCCACATCCCGAGTCGAATTTCTCCTCTGAAGTAAAAAGTTCCTGGCTACAGCCCGCGCATAGATATCGACCCGATGTATCCGTTTGATAGTATTGACCCGTAAATGGCCTTTCTGTTCCCTTCCTTCGCAGAATTTCGAATTGTTCAGGAGTCAACAAATCCTTCCATTCTGCTTCACTTTTCTTACTCATACCTTCATTTTTCCCTTTTGCTTTCATTGTCTGTAACAGCCTTAAGGTTAACCAAACACATGAGAAACTCCCACCCGAAGAAACTCCCGGTCTTGCTCTGAACATCCACAATTAGTTTCTTATTTGGTTGGCTGGATATTTCCACTTAAAAATTAGAGGTTGGTTATGAGTGCATCTTCCGTACGTCACATTCCATGGGAAAGCATCCCTGTTGAGGAACTCAACCCTCTGCTAAGCCGTAGGCTGGTCACTGGAGAAAAAGGAATGCTAGCCCATGTATACCTGAAAAAAGGTGCGATTGTTCCACTACATTCGCACGAGAACGAACAATTTACCTATATCCTCGAAGGGGCACTTAAATTCTTGATTGGAGATGATAAATCTGAGGAGATTATCGTGCGTGCCGGAGAGGTGCTACACATACCTTCGAACGTACCTCATGAAGCAGAAGCTATTGAAGACTGCTTAGACCTAGACATCTTCGTTCCTCCAAGAGAAGATTGGCTCTCGGGTTCTGACAATTATTTAAGGGAGAAATAAGCATGGATTTGGGAATTAAAGGTAAAAACGCACTCGTTGCTGCTTCCAGCAAGGGCCTGGGTAGAGCGGTAGCGGAGGAACTCGCAGCAGAGGGTGTGAATCTGGTTATGTGCTCACGATCTGCAGAAGCACTGGAAACCGCTAGTCAGCAAATTAGAGAAGCCAATAGCGTCAATGTCTTAGCTGTCCCGACTGACCTGACTGATGCCAATGCTGTTGCACACCTGTTGGATAAAACTCAAAAGGAAATCGGACAAATTGATATTCTGGTCACAAACACTGGCGGTCCTCCGCCTGGCCCTTTTGAGAGTCATTCGTCCGAAGCATGGTCACAGGCCGTACATCAGAATCTATATAGCGTTTTGAACCTTGCCAGAGGTTTACTGCCAGCCATGCTGGATTCTGGTTGGGGAAGGATAGTCAACATTACTTCTGTAGCAGTAAAGGAACCCGTGGACGGATTAATCCTATCTAATAGCATAAGAGCTGCGGTCACAGGTTTTGCAAAGACATTGGCCACAGAGGTCGCGGGATCTGGAGTCACAGTAAACAATGTTATGCCTGGCTTTACAATGACTGACAGATTAGAGAGCCTGGCGAAAAGTAGAGCTGAGCAGGCAGGCAGTACTATGGACGAAGTTTTCGAAGGAATGGCCCAGACAATTCCCATGGGTCGGATAGGCACTCCTCGTGAGTTTGCTGCTATGGTGGGGTTCCTTGCGTCGGAAAGGGCAAGCTATATTACTGGAGTATCAATTCCAGTTGATGGTGGAGTGGTTAAAGGCTTAATTTGATATTTGGTATTAATCTCTAATGTGGAGAGTAAAGAAATGGCAGGGAAACTAGAAGCTTCGGAGTGGATCTGGAGAGACGGCGAATTCGTGAAATGGGAAGAGGCCACCGTCCACTTGTTGAGCTTAGCCGTCCAATTCGGCGTTTCACAATTTGAGGGTATACGTTGTTACAATACCCCTAAGGGACCCTGCATTTTTCGTTTGGATGCGCACATTCACAGACTGATTAATTCCTGTAAGATCTATCGAATGGTTCCTGATCACTCTATAGAAACCATCTCAGAAGCTTGTTGCGCTGTCGTGGAGAAAAACAACCTGAAAAACTGCTACATCCGACCAATGGTCCTTAGGGGTTACGGAGCAGCGGGTCTGAACCCGACCAATAGCCCCATCGAAACTGCAATACCCACTTGGCCATGGGCCACCTATCTGGGAGACGAAGCACTCGAAGAAGGTGTGGACGTCGGAGTATCTTCCTGGAACCGCCCAGCTCCGAATACTTTCCCTTCCACCGCTAAGTCTGGTGGCCATTATACCAATTCGATCTTGGTTAAAATGGAAGCCCAAGCAAACGGTTATGCTGAAGGCGTGGTTTTAGGACCCGAAGGAAGATTGAGCGAAGGTGGAGGACAGAATATTTTCCTTGTCGATCGAGGAACACTGGTGACACCTCAGCTTGATGGAACTCTTCTGCCTGGAATCACCAGAGACGCTGTTTTTACCCTAGCGGAGGAATTAGGCTTAACCGTCAAAAGAAAACCTGTGGCACGTGAAAATTTATACACAGCCCAAGAACTCTTCTTTTGCGGCACCGCAAGTGAGATTTGTCCCATAAGAAGTGTTGATAGGATACCAGTGGGAGATGGCTCGGTGGGACCAATAACGAGACAGATCCAAAAACGCTTTATGGACATAGTCACTGGTCAAGCAGAAGACAGTTACGGCTGGCTGACTCCCACGAGTGGCTCCTAAGGCATCCTTTTCTAAGGCATAAATTGGACAGTCGTCTATAAGTCTATAAGTCCACAGACTTAAGTGATTAGTCGCTCCCTAGTCTGTCTAATTATGTCGGGACCTATCCTGCAGCAACCCCCTATTACCCTAGCCCCAGCATCGTGCCACTGTTCGGCCATGTCGACCCAATCCTCTCCTTCTTGAGGTTCAGATTCCTGCCAAATCTTTTCCTTGGCGTCCCAAGATTCTCCAGAATTAGGATAGACTATAATCAAGCTGTCAGTCTTCGACTTGATCCGTCGGATCAACTCCTCCATGAACCTGGGTGCAGTGCAATTAATTCCAATCCCTATAAGACGTTCTGCATCTTCACACAACTCGACAGCAATCTCAATCGGTGTCCCGTCACTTAAATGACTGCCGTCACGACAGCTGAAGCTCATCCATCCGCAAGTTTCTTTAGATCTTTCTAGTAGCCCCAAGAGCACCTTGGCTTCATTGAGTGAAGGGATCGTCTCAAACGCCAAAAGATCGGCACAAGACCTTGCAAGGCTTGTGAAGCGATGGACATGGAAATCTTCCAACTCCTGCAGGTTGATTCTATAATGACCATCGTATTCCGAACCGTCAGCCAGAAAAGCTCCGTATGGACCGATGCTTGCACCAACTAAAGGACGCATTCTGCGACTCGAAGAGGCTGTGCTTGCCAAGAATTCTTCAACTGCTTCCTGCGCTAGCGTTACCGAAAGAATCAGTAAATCATCTGCATCAGCCTGGTCTAATCCCAACCGGGCAAATCCCTCGTAGCTTGCCTGATATGTCGCCGTGGTTATGCAGTCAGCTCCAGCTTCCAGGAATGTGCGGTGTGCCACCCGAATTTCCTCAGGAGAATCAATCAGCATCTTCGCTGACCACAACTGTGAATCCAGTTTATGTCCACGGGCTTCTAACAGGGTAGCCAGGCCACCGTCTAAAACCACAATACCCTGTTGCTGTACAATCTCCATTAGGGGGTCCGTCATTACACCTTATCCCCTTTTAGACATTCTCTTCCGCTATTCTCTAGTGTCCTGATGCTCCAGAATCAGCTCCTCTTGGGTCCGCAGCTCCCAGTCGATCGCCTGTATCAGGATCGACCATGATGGAATGAGCACGACCTTGTCCTCTCCCCGTCGTCACTTCATGGCCCATCGCTCTCAGCGTAGCTAAAATGTCGTCGGTAGCACCAGGCTGCTCAATACGAACAGAACCAGGCAACCATTGGTGATGAATGCGAGGAGCGTTTACCGCTTCCTGTATGCCATGATCGAAGTCAACAATATTGAGAATCAACTGTAAAACGGTATTAATAATAGTCCTTCCTCCTGGACTTCCAATGACAGCGACGAGCTCGCCATCCTTGGCAACGATGCTTGGAGTCATACTCGAGAGCATGCGCTGTTCTGGACGTGCCAAATTCGGTCTGGTCCCAATCAATCCTCTTTCAGTAGTGATACCTGGTCCAGCATTGAAATCACCCATCTCATTATTCAGCAGAAACCCTCCCCCTGGGACTGTGATGGCAGAACCATAACCAGCTTCAAGAGTATACGTTACAGAAACTGCCATTCCCTGAGCATCCACCACTGAATAGTGGGTCGTCTCTGGACTTTCGTACCCCAGGGCAAGGTCGGATGTCTGAGAAACACTCGCAGTAGTGGGATCAATGCCCACTCTTAGTTCTGCTGCATAATCTTTACTAGTCAGGCGATGTAAAGGAACATCTGCGAAATCCTGATCGGCCAAATAGGTAGCCCGATCGCGATAAGCCCTTCTCATTGCTTCTGTAAGGTGATGGATGTAATCCGCCGAGTTATGACCCATTCCATTGAGATCAAAGCCCTCAAGGATGTTGAGCATCTGCACTATAGCTATGCCCCCACTGGAAGGTGGTGGCATGGAAATAATATCATAACCCCTGTAACTGCCGTGCACTGGAGTACGCTCTCGTGCCTGATATCTGTGCAGGTCCTCCATAGTAATCAAACCCCCAGCGCGCTCCATTTCGGCGACCAAAAGTTCCGCTGTCTCACCAGAGTAGAAACCGTCATGTCCATCAGCGGCAATCCGACCCAAAGAAAGTGCAAGATCTGGCTGCTTAAGGATCTCGTCTTGCTCGTAAGCCTCAGTACCATTTTTTGCAAATGACTTCATAGTGCCTGGGTGCCTACTCCCTCTACCCTCAATCAATCCCCTAAGACCTCTAGCTAGACTCTCACTAAGCGGAAAGCCGTCGCTAGCCAATCCTATCGCAGGATCCACCAGACCAGACCATTCTCCATGACCGTATAGTTGGTGAGCCTTCCAAAACCCGGCAACTGTACCTGGAACTCCTACAGCCCAATGGCTTTGGTGGTGTTTCTGAGAAGAATACTCACCATCCTCGAGCCACATTTCAGGAAAAGATGCTAGGGGAGCTTTCTCACGAAAATCAATAGCTGTAGTAGAGCCGTTCGGAAAGCGTATTACCATGAATCCGCCTCCTCCGATATTCCCATTCGACGGGCTTGTCACCGCTAGGGCAAAACCAGTGGCTATCGCTGCATCAACTGCGTTGCCGCCTGCCCTTAGTACCTGAGCTCCAGCTTCGCTGGCAATCTTTGTCGCGGAGACAACCATTCCATGAGGCGCTCGAACGGCAGAAACATTCTGTTGGCTTTGTACGTGAACAGTTGAAGACAATGGCATCTCTGGTCCTGTTGATCCCATACTCCAACCACCGAAAACAAACAGACCCAAGGCGCTGAAAACCAAAAAGATATTTCTTCGTCCAGTCATGCTAAACCTCCTCCTAAATCTTGAACTATTTCTAAGTCACCAGGATGTATGAACGTTCTTCTAGGCCACCCCGGGAACACTCAAATCAACTCAGTCTATTTATCACAGTAGCTTCTACCTGCCTTCCGCACAAAACTCAACCAGAAACCAGATAGAACTTAGTCGAACTGGAGAGGTTACTCCAGAATCTCCAGGTCACCCCAACCCAAATCCAACAATGGATCCTTAACGCTTTCGGCATCACCCACGACCACGATTGTCATCTCGTCGGGTCGAATACACCGAGCCACAGCCTGGTGAACATCGTCCTGTGTGACCATGCGCACCCTCTCACGATGGGACTGATAGTAATCATCAGGAAGCCCGTAGACCAAGGTGTTTACCACATGAGATGCTATGTGATCAGTTGTTTCAAACCTGAGAGGAAACACTCCTGCTATGTAGTCCCTGGACGATTCTATCTCCTCTTGAGAGGGGCCTTCTGCAACAAATTTCTCCACCTCAAACACTGCTTCCCTTACAGCGTCAGCGGTCACTTCTGTTCCCACCGCTGTTGATACGCCCCACGGCCCCGCACTACGCCTATACTGAAAAGATGAACGGATCCCGTACGTAAAACCATTCTTTTCGCGCAAATTAGCGTTTAATCGACTGGTGAATGCCCCACCTAGAATTGTATTGGCCACGATCAGAGGAAAATAATCCTCAGTTGATCGGTCCTGACCTATATGGCCAATTCGAATTTCTGACTGTACTGAGCCTGGGCGGTCCACCAGAAACATCTTTTTCGGATTTAGTGCAGATTCCGATTTAGGATGCGATCCCGGGACAGCCAGACCCTTCCAGTCTGAAAAATATTTTGAAGTCAGATCCTTAATCTCTGACATATCTACATCCCCAACCACTACCAATCCTGATCCTCCTGGTACATACCTTTCTTTCCAGAAATTTAAAACCGTCCCGGGATTTACATTAGCTAAAGACTCTTCTGTGCCACCTAAGGGCCTTCCGTAAGGCATCTCACCGTAGAGCATCTTTCGCATACGACCGCTTGCAATGCTACCTGGATTCATCTTTCTCTGTTCGATCAGTGCGAGTTCTTGGCTGACGAACCTGCTGACCTCGTCCTCAGGGAAAAGAGGATTTAGTATCACTTCAGCCAATACACCCAAAACCGTGTCCAAGCGATCGGCCAAGCAAGACAAAGAGACTGTGGTGCAATCCCAGTCAGTATCGACTGATAGTCCCGTACCGTTATTTTCGAGCTGAGAGGCCAATTCACTTCCTGACCATTTTTTAGTGCCACCTTCCAGGGAATCCCCTGTCAGAACAGCCAGTCCCGCATGGTCGGTTCCCAACACATCTTCTCCAGCTTCAAGAACCAGACTTATGGTTACGACCGGCACCTGAGGAGCCCGAGCGACCTTAATCTTCAGCCCGTTATCCAATTTGTCAGCCATGACCAACGGAGCCTTAAAATCTCTGATCGGTCCTGCCTCAGGAATCACACTACGATCCCTGTCACTCATGATTTGTCACCTGGCATATAGGTGAGTACGGCTCGGTTATCTTCGCCTAGGAAATCGGAAGTGAAACTCTCCACTTCCTCTGCAGAAACCGAACTCAAACGCTCGACTTCACTATTCAGGAGACATGGATCATCAAAAAACTGAGTGAACATAGATAGCAAGTCTGCTCTCTCACTCACCCGTTCAATCTGCCTAGTAAAACTGGTCTCTGTAAGTGCAACAATCCTGCTTATTTCTTCATCTCTTATAGAATTCATTTTCTCTATTTCGTCCGACATGACACCTTCCAGATCATCAACTGATCCATCCGGAAGACCTGTGGCCCATACCATTAGCATCCCGGCACCCGTAGTGAGCGGGAAAACGAAACTGGTTACGTCCTTTGCAATTCTTTTCTTTCGGACCAAGGCATCATAGAGCCTGGAACTGTGTCCTGATCCCAACACCGAAGATGCAACATCAGCAGCATAAAAACCCTTCTCAGTGTAGGGGGGTATCCGGAAACCCATGATGACCCTCGGCAGAGGAACATCTCCTTGGACATGCTCTCTTTTTGTTTCTCCAATCAGTTGGGGCAACACTGGTTCACCAGGGATATCAGGAATAGGACTACCTTTAGGGATGTCTCCAAAATGCTTTTCGACAAGCTTTATTCCACTATTTGGGTCGAAATCCCCACATATCGTAATCACTGCATTATTCGGCACATAAAATGTCTTGAAGAAATCTGATACGTCTTCCAAGGTAGACCCTTCTATGTCTTCCATAGATCCAATCACTGTATGGTGATACGGATGGGATTCAGGATAAACCATCGCCTGCATCTTTTCACCCCAATCTCCATAAGGCTGATTGTCGTATCGCTGACGCTTCTCGTTCATGACCACGTTGCGCTGGTTATCGAGCTTTTCTTCTGTGATAGCTGGAAGCATCCATCCCATGCGATCGGATTCAAGCCAGAGTGCCAGTTCGAGATGGTGTGAGGGAAGAGTCTCAAAATAGTTTGTGCGGTCAAACCAGGTCGAAGCATTCATCGATCCTCCCGCTCTCTCTACCAACTCCCAGTGCAAACCCTTGGGTATATTCAAAGAACCTTCAAACATCATATGCTCAAACAAATGAGCAAATCCTGTCTTGCCAGGTCGTTCATTTCGCGAACCCACTCCATACCACAGATTGACAGCTACAATCGGTGTGCTGGGATCAGGAGCGAGATTGACCCGGAGGCCGTTGTCCAAGGTGACCTGTTCTATCTGGATCGGTGACATTAAGCGCCGTACTTACTCAAACGGAGCGCATGAGCCAACACCAGCGGCATCAGTTCAATCCCCTTGATAACACCTAGATCCCCTGTCCTGCAAGTGGTTTCCCCAAAGGTGTCCGCAGATGGACGTGTCCATTTTGAATGGATCATCGTTGGCACATGATGCCAAGAATGCTCCCCCAATAATGTCGGTGTGGCATGATCACCAGTGATGACCAACACATCCGGATTCAGATCCATAATCCTAGGAAGCATAGCATCTATTTCTTCTATGGCAGCCATCTTACCCTCGAAATCTTCATCGTGGCCGCGCGTATCTGTGTCTTTGAAATGCAGGAAATAAAAATCATGTGAACCGAAAGAACTCTCCAAAGTCTTAACCGTATCTTCATTCGATGAAGGTGTCGAAGCTATCTCCATACCAACCAGCTTGGCAACGCCCCGATACATTGGATATTTGGCAATTGCCAAAGCACTTAATCCATATCTCTCGTCAAATGTGGGGTATCCAGTGTGGATTCCAAAGCCGCGGATCAAAAATGCATTGGCAACCGATTCGTCAGCCAAGATATTATCAACACGCTCAAGAAGATTTTTCACGACCTTCGCCGTGCGTTCAGAGCCCTCACACGATGCCTCCGGTTCAATCGTTTTCATCCCGACCAGCTGAGGATCCGTTTCTGCCACATCCACCCCAAGATTCTCCCCTCTCATGATCAGCACAGCTCGATGTTCCTTCTCATGAACGAGTGTGATATCAACTCCATCAACATTATCAATAGCTTCGGACACCTTACTGACGACCCTCCTGCCTTCATCATCGGAAATCCGCCCTGCCCGCCGATCCAATACGACCCCCTTTTCATCAACAGTCGCAAGATTAATTCGTGCTGCAACGTCACCCGCCTGTAGTTCAAAGCCTACACCCAAAGCGCTGAGTACCCCTCTACCAACATTACTGGTCAACGGATCGTAACCAAAAAGAGCGAGATGGCCTGGACCACTGCCTGGTGTGATCCCTGAACCGACCGGCAACAAAGAACCCAAGGAACTCTTCTGGGATAATCCATCTAGATTAGGCGTGTTTGCCGATTCCAGTTCGGTTAGCCCTGTTTTTGGATCAGGTAGTCCGCCCAAGCCGTCCATTACGACGAAGACAATGGTTCCGCCTTCCTTGCCGTGCGAAACAAGACCTTGGAGTGGAGAACTCGAGCTCATAATTCAGTTCCGATTGAAGTGTACACCCTGACCCTACACCTAAATATAGCAAAACCTTGTACCCGACAAGACGCCAGGCACAAGGTTTTAGTAAAGTGCTATATCAATCAGTAAGGTGTGCCTGGATCATCCACCCTTTTTTGGTGGTGGTGGACGTTTGGGTCCCTTACCATCCTTCGGACCTGGAAAGATCCTCCGTAGCATGGATTGTAACTTTTTCTCACCCTCTTCCGCTGTCATCTCACCAGCGTCCACTGCTGTCTTCACTGCTGCCTCTGCTTCCCGTCCCTTTGCTAGAGCTGCCAACATCTTTTCAGCCTTTTCACCCGTCAGCTTGCCGTCAGCAATCGCAGTCTGAATCCGCTCTTCCATCTTGTCTAAATCAATCGGTGGTGGTGGACGTTTGGGTCCCTTACCATCCTTCGGACCTGGAAAGATCCTCCGTAGCATGGATTGTAACTTTTTCTCACCCTCTTCCGCTGTCATCTCACCAGCGTCCACTGCTGTCT
>JBJKYO010000026.1:0-11225 GCA_045561015.1 Longimicrobiales bacterium
GGCCATATTTTCGTCAGTTATCCAGCTAGTGAAGAGGTTCAACAATGGGTGTTGCGCAGTATTCTTGAAAAAAATATGGGTACTCTTCTCGAAAGTGTAGAAGAGGAGGAATACCTGAAACATTCCCAAGTACAAGAGCTTTCGTTACTTGGTCTGAGGGAGGCTCTGGAGGCTTTGCATAAGCCCTCCTCTATGGAACAGGTGGAGCAGGGACGTAGACGTTTGGCTTTTGACGAACTCTTTTTTTCACAGACACTATACGCCATGGGTCGCCACCGTCTCAACCAAGAAAGTACAGGAATACCTTTTCAACGTGATAACAAATTTATTGGGCCTTTACACGAGTCCTTGCCTTTTGATTTGACCAAAGGACAAGTCAAAGTACTGCGTGAAATTTACGAAGATATGAGTTCAACGAGACGGATGAATAGGCTTCTTCAGGGAGATGTCGGATCAGGCAAGACCATAGTTTGCTTGTTTGCGATGTTGCTAGCAGTTGAAGGAGGATATCAGGCGGCATTAATGGCGCCGACTGAGTTACTAGCAGAACAGCATGCGATTACTTTGGAAAAATTTCTAAATCCACTCGGTATACAAGTTTATTTGCTAACTGGAAAAAGATCTGATGCCGAGAGGAGAACTGTTTTGGAAAGCTTAAGGGACGGTCAAGCTCGTATCATAGTTGGAACCCATGCACTAATACAAAAGGGAGTTATCTTCGAGAGATTAGGGTTGGTAGTAGTTGATGAACAACATCGCTTCGGAGTAAAACAAAGAATGGCTTTGCGTGACTCAGACCTGACGCCTGATACTTTGCTAATGTCAGCGACTCCAATTCCACGGTCCCTTGCTATGGCCATGTATGGTGATTTCGACCTTTCAATTATAGAGGGTTTGCCTACTGGACGCATTCCCGTAAAGACACTTCTCCACTCTTCCAATGAAAGGCCAAAGGCATATGAGAAATTAGAATCAGAATTAAGCGAAGGACGACAAGCCTACATTGTCTATCCCTTGATAGATGATTCTGATAAGATAGATTTGCGTTCGGCTAAAGAAGGTTATAGAAAGCTTTGTCGAGATGTGTTCCCTCACAGGAAAATTGGGCTACTTCACGGGCAACTCCCGATTGAAGAGCGAGACGAGATAATGAGTTCATTTATCTCAGGAGAAACAGAAATCCTGGTGGCGACCACTGTAATCGAAGTGGGTATAGATGTTTCAAACGCCACTATAATGCTAATTGAAAATCCTGAAAGGTTTGGTTTATCACAATTACATCAGCTTAGAGGGAGGGTTGGAAGAGGTTCTTCAGAGAGCTTCTGTATTTTAATAGCGGATCCTCAAGGGACAGCTGCTGAACGGATTGAAGTGTTTATGAAGACTTCGGATGGTTTCGCTTTGGCGAAAGAAGACCTGAGGATTAGGGGCCAGGGAGATTTCTTTGGAGCCCAACAGCATGGGAGAGATCCTGTTTTGAAATTTGCTGATTTGACAAGAGATGAAGACCTTTTGGTCGAAGCTCAGTATAGGGCCCGTTCTTTGATACAAGACACCCCTGACCTCTATGGCACCAATGGAGCACGGGTGAAAGAGTTGCTATGCTCTAGGTACAACGAAAGGATGAAGCTTTTTTTAGTTGGGTAAGAATGATTACTTTCATCAAATAATTTGTACATTTAACAATGACTGATATGAAAATAGACCAAAATAATGTGACCGAGATAGGTTCTCTGAAGGACTATGTCGGTGAATGTGTTACAGTGTTGGGTTGGATCGATGGTGTAAGAAGTCATGGTAAAGTGGGTTTTTTGTTAGTGAGGGATGGGACTGGCATCCTCCAGGGAGTAGTCCTGAAAGAAGATAGTACCGAAGATATGTGGGCATTGCATGAAACTGTGACTTTGGAGTGTTCCGTTTCGTTGACTGGGGAAGTGCGCGAAGAACCTAGAGCGCCTGGCGGTTTTGAGATGGGAGTGATCGAGCTTGAAGTGCTGGGATCCTCACAGGATTATCCAATTCAACCAAAAGAACATGGCGTTGATTTCCTTCTTGATCACAGGCACCTCTGGCTTCGTTCAAGCCGTCAGCGGGCAGGGTTGCAAGTACGGCACGAAGTCGAACAGACCATACATGATTATTTTTACGAAAGGGGATTCATAAGGATTGATTCCCCTATTTTGACTGGTGCTATCGGTGAATCTGCGGGTTCACTTTTTGAAACTGAGTACTTTGGGCAACAGGCATATCTCGCACAGACTGGACAACTGTATGTAGAGGCTGCTTGTCCGGCCTTTAGGAAAGTTTATTGTTTCGGCCCAACTTTTAGAGCTGAAAAATCGAAGACTAGAAGGCACTTAACTGAATTCTGGATGATAGAACCCGAGGTTGCTTTTGCAGATACAGAGGATAACATGCAACTTCAGGAAGATTTCGTTCGACACATTGTAAAGAGGGTTTTGGAACGATGTGAGGAACAGTTGGAGATCTTAGGACGAGATCTTGGAGATTTAAATATGGTTTTAGAGCCTTTCGAACGAATTTCCTATACGGATGCTATAGATCTTCTAAGAAAGAAAGGGAACTCGATAGAATGGGGAAGTGACCTTGGAGCTCCGGATGAACAGCAGCTAACTGAAGAATTTGGTAGGCCTCTCTTCGTTTATGAGTATCCTCGTTCGGTAAAGGCATTTTATATGAAGCAAAATCCTGACGACGAAAAAACCGTGCTATGCAACGATTTATTGGTTCCTGGCTACGGGGAAATCATCGGTGGAAGTCAGCGCGAAGATGATTTGGATCTTCTATTGGGTAGGATCAGAGAGGAAAACCTACCCGAAGAAACTTATTCATGGTATCTAGACCTGAGGCGCTATGGCACTTTTGTTCATTCTGGATTTGGTCTTGGGTTGGAGCGGACCGTTGGTTGGATTACGGGAATTCGTCATATCCGAGAACTTATTCCGTTCCCAAGGATGATGAATAGATTGTCTCCGTGAATGGGATCTGTGATTCTTGTAGATACTCAGAGAGGTCTCTGGAGGGGAATGACTGGTGATGACTTGCTCGATCGAACATCATCCTGCCGAGGAGATTTAAAGTAACTTTCATGGCGAACCATTTGCTTTCCCGTTCTTGGGTGGAAATTTCTCTGGATTCTCTCATCAAAAATGTTTTGGTTGTTCGTGAATTGGTAGGAAACGATTGTCGAATAATTCCCATGATAAAAGCAGATGCATATGGCTTGGGTGTGGATAATGTGCTTGCTTCTTTAGAATCTTGTAATCCTTGGGGCTATGGAGTTGCAACTGTTGCGGAAGGATGTCATCTTCGCAACCTGGGTGTTGATAAGCCTATAGTGGTCTTTTCTCCCATACCTTACCAATCTTATCGAGAGGCATTGGCAGCTGATCTCACAATCACTTTATCAAGCCTAGAATCTTTAGAGAGATGGGCATGTGCCTCAAAAGAGTCAAAGAAATGCGGTCGTTTTCATGTGGAAGTCGATACTGGAATGGGTAGGGCTGGATTTGATTGGAATACTGTTGACTATTGGGGAGAGAAACTACAGGTGCTGGCTAAGCGGGACCAAGTGGTTTGGGAAGGGACCTATACTCATTTTCATTCTTCTGATACAGGCCTTGGTTCAAGCACAGAAGTTCAATATGAAAGATTTTCTAGAACCCAAGGAAAACTACCTCAGGGTGGTGGGATGTACCATGTTTGCAATTCAGCAGCTATCCTTGTCAAACCTTCTTTTAGCGCTGATGCGGTAAGGCCAGGAATTTTTATTTATGGAGGCAACGTAGGAATGCCAGGACAAGAGCCGGAGCCAGTAGTTAGCCTAAAAGCAAGAGTGGTTCTGGTACGCGATGTTGAGAAGAATACTACGCTGGGTTACGGAGCGAGCTACAAAAGTGAAGGTCAGGAAAGATGGGCAGTGCTGAGTATCGGATACGGTGATGGATTGCCAAGAAAGTTAGGGAATTGCGGCGAAACACTAATACATGGCGTTAGGGTACCAATTATCGGAAGAGTCTCTATGGACACGATTGTGGTAAACATCAGTGAGCTTCAAGGAGTCAAAATAGGAGACGTAGCTACGCTCATAGGGAAGGATGGAGGTCAGGCCATCACCTTGGATGAAGTAGCAGATGTGGCTGAAACTGTGAGTTATGAGATTTTGACTGGATTGACACCTAGATTACCAAGGGTTTTGGTGTGATAGTTACTGTGCTTCTAGTCCAAAAAAAGAGGGAGTATCTTTGAGAAAGTCTTATCTTATGACAGGTTTTTCTCTGTTAGCATTGTTGGTTTTTGCTAACTGCACAGAAAATGTTGCCACGGCTCCAGATCTAGACCTAATAGATACCAAGCCACACACGTTAGAAGTACTTGTGCCGAGTGAACAGTTCGTCCAAGATGTGACTACTTGGGGCGGTTATGGATCAGCTTCCGATTATGGATCAGGTGTTGTTGCCAAGGACTTTAATGGGTTCTCTGCTAAAACAATCGTGCGGTTCGGTTCATATCCAGAGTCATTTCAACTAGAGGGAACAGAAACTCGCCTGAAATACTTAGGAGGCAGGGTTGTCCTCTCCTTCGATTCTGTTCAAGGTCCTTATGGAGAGAGCATTGGTATAGAGATCCTAGCGACTCAAAACAATTGGGATGCTAAAACTGCGAACTGGAATTTCGCTGTGGACACCGCAGGAAATAAAGCTACCTGGAATCAACCAGGTGCTGGCTCTTCGGTTTTAGTGGCATCTGGCGTTCTTGATTCTCATCTGGCTGGTGATTCAGTAGTGACTTTCGCGTCCATCAGTCTGGACGTGGATTCGGCCTCCGTAGCTGATTGGGGAAAAGTCGGTGACGAATCTCAGGGTATAGTAGTAGCTTCTATCGATTCAGGAACACGGCTAAACCTCTGGAATGCCTCATTGATCCTGACGGCCGTGCCTCTGATCAATCCAGACACTATTGTTGAAATACCGATACCAGTCAGTGATTTAAGTTTTATTGTGGATCCAATACCAGTGGATCCAACCGGATGGCTTAGAGTGGGCGGCCTTCCTTCCTGGAGATCTGCGATGGCAATAAAACTACCAGAGCAAATACAGGGTTCGGTTGAAGTGTGTGGGAGTGCAGATTGTTCGTTTGATCTATCAAAGAGCCAGTTAAATCTGGCTGAGCTCATACTAACAACTCGAGAAACAGAGGCGGGTTTTAAGCCGACAGAACCATTGGGAATCGAAGTTCGTTCTGTTCTTGATCCTCAGTCACTTCCTAAATCACCACTTGGAGATTTCATTGGTGGGCAGCAGGGGGTTACGATACAACCCGAATTGTTTAGCGGCTCTGGACAAGGAGAAGTAAAGTTCGAACTGACAGAGTTATTAAATAAGGGTTTCGACGAAAAATCCAGTTTATTCCCCTCCCAAACCATTGTTCTTCTGAGTAGTGACGAAGGAAGTAGTTTAAGTTTTGCATCTTTTGAAGGTTCTGGAAATTCTGGGTTCCCGGTGTTGAGACTATTACTTACTGTCCCCCAAATAGGCACATCTCCATGAGGAATGTTTTCTTTGTTTGCATATTTTGTTTTTTCGATATGTCGATTGCTGAGGGGCAATCTTTGTTGGGGTCGACAGGGCTTGGGATGAGACTAGAACCCATAGATGCCACACAAAGAGCTCTAGGAGGAGTGGCCATAGCAGGCAGAACTCCAACTATAATACCAGGTGATCCAACGGCTTCCTTGGATCTCTTGGCGTCGACAGCCAGTGTCACATTGCAGCCAATGTGGGGAAGTTACAAAATTGGATCAAGTCAGGGGGAATTTTCTGGAACACGTTTTCCAGTGGTGGGGATTGCATTTCCTCTTGGAACCACTGGCGTAGCAACTTTAACGCTGAACAGTTTCTTTGATCAAAATAGTTCTGCATCTGTGAGGGACACTTTACAGTTGATGGGGAATGATATTCCGATCACGGATAAATCGGATCTGTTGGGTGGATTGTCAGCTCTTCGAATGGGGTGGGCACAGCGGATATCTTCAAGTATAGCATTAGGAGCTTCAGCTGGTGTTTACACTGGCAGTGTTGAACGCAGTGTTGTAAGAAGTTTTGATTTGGAGTCGTTACCACTGGTTACCCCGATCAAGGAATTTTCGGATAAGAAGGAATGGACTTACTCTGGTCCACTCCTATCGATAAATCTTTCATGGAATCCTAACTCATCATTGCAAATCGGCACTGCTCTACAGTGGTCTGGTAAGATCAATATGAGTCCGATTGGGACATTGGAAGGCGAGAAACAGTCAATAAAAGCTCCGTTAGAGCTGAAGTTAGGGGGCAATTGGATATTGGACCCTGGGATCTCTTTAAATGTAGGATTGTCTTCTTCGGACTGGAGTAATTCTGGATATCCCGAACTTGATGCAGTGGCCGTGGGCCGAACTACCACTTATGGAATTGGCCTTGAATGGGAAGCCACTAGGTTCTGGTCGGGACCTTTTCCGCTTCGGTTTGGTTATCGAAGATCGACCATGCCTTTCACATTCAAGGGTCACATCGCTAAGGAACAAAGTGCTTCTGTAGGTTTTTCTGTAGTTGTTGCAGAAGCTCTCGAGCTTCCAATAGCAGCGATTGACGTTGCGATGGAAAGAGGGAAACACTCAGCAAGTGGCTTAGAAGAGAATTTCAATAGACTTACTGTCACTTTGCGGGCAGGGAACCGCTAAAAAGGTTAGCGTTACAATGAGGGTGACCTATAAGACTTTCGGATGCAAAGCCAATCAGTATGACACTGAAAGAGTGAGGCAGGAGGTAGAAGCCAGGGGATCCTTGACCGTAGAAAAATCAGATGATTTTGACATCTGTGTGGTCAATACGTGCACTGTCACTAACGTTGCCGATACGGAAGCTCGGAAGTTCATTCGAAAGATTAAAAGGGAGAAGCCAGAGACCAGAGTGATTGTCATGGGGTGTTCTGCGGTTCTGCGCAGTGATGAGTATCGCGAAATGTCAGAAGTGGAATCGGTGGTTGAAGGTCACGACCCGATCCAGGTTTCTCTAGCAGTGCGAAATAAGCAGAAGCTGACCCAAATCGAGGGTTTTCGTGAAAACAGGGAGGGGTCCGGGACATTAGCTGGACTAGATATTTTGGATTACAGGAGATCGGCAACGCGTGGGTGGTTGAAGATACAAGATGGATGTGATAGGAAGTGTTCATTTTGTGCAACGCGTCTAGCTAGGGGTTCCAGTCGTTCAAGGGAATTAGAAGAGGTCGTTACTGAGGCGAAAAGTCTGAGCAACCATCACCCTGAGATTGTTTTGACTGGTATCCACATTGGACACTATGGAAGAGATTTAGAATCGCCGATAGGCCTTCCACAGTTATTGGATGCCCTGATGGAGAGGGTGCCGAAGACGAGATTTAGGTTGGGCAGTATAGAAGCGACTGAAATAGGGAATTCATTGCTAGACTTAGTAAATTCTTCTAGAGGAAGGGTAGCCCCTCATTTTCACATGCCTCTCCAAAGTGGTGCCGATCCCGTGCTGAGAAGGATGAGACGCTGGCATACCAGAGAAGAATATCGAATAAATGCTATTAAAATTGCGGATAAACTGCCTTATGTCGGATTGGGAGCGGATATTATAACTGGATTTCCTGGAGAACGAGATAAAGATCACCAACAGACTGTCAAACTGGTGGAAGAACTCCCCTACACATATCTCCATGTGTTCCCATTTTCAAAAAAGGACAATACACATGCAGCAGAACTAAAGGATGTGGTGCCCAGGAAACTATCGAGAGAAAGGGGGATGGAGCTAAGGAAACTTGCTGAAGATAAGAATGTACAATATCGAGATTCTCGTTCAGGAGGATCATCTTCAGTTACATTAGAACGAAATGGCACCAGTGCAATGACAGAAGACTATTTGAAGGTAGGGATAAGTGATTCGGTCCCTAGGAACCCTGATAGACTCTATCAGGGCATCCTAAAAGGTAAAGGTAAAGAACTATATATTGATTTGGATGACTAGTTGAGTGATAGGAAATTCTAAGAATCTGAAGGTGTGAAACGAGATGGGTGAATTTGTAGCAAAAAAAGTCTATGTAGAGACTTACGGTTGTCAGATGAATATCAGTGATGGGGAACTGATGGAGGGCATTTTAGTCGAGAAAGGCTATGAGGTTGCTACTTCAGCTGAAGAGGCTGATGTAATTATAGTCAACACCTGTGCGATTAGAGAGCATGCGGAAGAAAGAGTGTTAGGAAGGGTTGGCCAATTATACGGTATAAAGAAAGAACGCCCAGAGGTCATTATTGGAGTAACTGGTTGCATGGCACAAAGATTGGGGGATCATTTGCTACAGAGAGCTCCATATGTGGATCTAGTGATGGGTCCAGACGGTTATCGATCTTTGCCAGACCAGCTCGAACAAATTCGTATAGGTGCTAAGTCTATACCATCTCGTTCTTCAAAGAAGAGAGGTCCGCAGTTAGCAGTTTTGGACTTGGACGTCGGTGAAAATTATGAAGGACTGGCGCAACGACGAACTTCACCAGTCAGCGCTTGGGTTCCTATTCAAAGGGGGTGTGACCACAGGTGTACTTTTTGCATAGTTCCCTATGTTCGGGGACCAGAAAAAAATAGAAAATCTAGTGATATTTTGAATGAAGTTCGGGAGATTGCAGAGGCTGGTCGTACTGAAGTTACTCTGCTAGGACAGACGGTGAATTCGTATGAGTCAGATGGAGTTGTTTTTCACGAACTATTGAGATCGATAGCACGAATTGATGGGATTCGCAGAGTACGTTTCACTTCTCCACATCCCAATGATGTAACACCTAAGTTGTTAAGTGTTATGGCTGAGGAAGCCGCTATTTGTGAGCAGTTGCACCTTCCGTTGCAATCTGGGAATGATAAGGTTCTTCGCCGGATGCTTCGCCGATACACTGTCGATATTTTTTTAGAGAAAGTAACGATGGCTAGGGATTTGATCCCTGATTTGTCACTTTCTACCGATATCATTGTGGCCTTTCCTGGCGAATCGGAAGATCAGTTTGAAGACACTTTAGATCTGTTAAGGCAGGTTAGATTTGATGATGCTTATACGTACAAATATTCTCTTCGAGATGGTACGCCAGCAACTCGTTTTCCAGAGAGTGACTTCTTGTCAAACGAGGAGGCGCAGATGCGATTGACAAAATTAATTGAAGTGCACAGGAGTATACAGAAGGACATTAATAAGGGTGAGGTTGGGAGAATAGAAGAAGTTCTAGTCGAAAAAAGAGGTAGAGAGGCTAGTCAGGTGTTGGGACGGACCAGAAGAAATAAAGTAGTTGCATTTAACGCTTCCTCTGAAATCATTGGCACCTATCACCAGGTTCGCTTGACTGGCACCACGGGTGCCACATTTATAGGTGAGTTGGCTAATTGATGCTTTTACTGTGACCATATGATGAGACTTTTGGGTCCTTTGGGAGCTATTGGGTTGCTCTTTCTTGTAGTGATATTTGCTATCCAAAATGACTTTGAGAAAGTCAGAATAAATTTTGGATTTGCGAGCTTTGATAGAGTTCCAGTATCCGTACTCGTCATTATTGGACTAATAGTCGGAATGTTCTTGATGTTGTTAGTGGGTATAGAAAATGATCTCAAGGTCAGAGCTATTCTGCGTGAAAGATTGAGAGAAGAAGCCAGTGAGGAGAACGTCGTGGAAAAAGAGGAGTACCAAGGAATCCAGGACTCAATGGTCGAATAAAAATGGAACGGATCTGTATCTGGAGTGATATCGA
The DNA here is from genome assembly GCA_045561015.1 of Longimicrobiales bacterium. Taxonomy (GTDB): domain Bacteria; phylum Gemmatimonadota; class Gemmatimonadetes; order Longimicrobiales; family Gaopeijiaceae. The sequence continues at coordinate 9,806 of JBJKYO010000026.1, forward strand.
AAAAATTGTATAAAGAAAATCTTGAGTGACTGATAACTACTGTAGCCTTCTAATCATCCCCGTTCTCCAAAAAATCCTTTTCTCTTTGATGTTTGACTTTGTCCAGCCTTGATGCTTCCAGTTCCTCAAGGTAATTCTCAGCCAATGGGGTTATATATTCACCAGTAAATATCGAAGTCTCAAATTCTTCGATTTCGGGATTGCCTGCATGCACCGTTTCAATTAAATCCTCTAGTGTCTGATAGATAAGCCAGTCTGCTCCAATTTCTTCTGCCACTTCTTCATTTGTTTTGTTGGAAGCTATCAATTCGCTGGTAGCTGGCATGTCGATGCCGTATAAATTTTGGTATTTAATCGCCGGTGCGGCAGATGCGAAATACACTTTTTTGGCCCCAGCTTCTTTTGCCATTTCAATGATCTTTTTACTTGTAGTCCCTCTGACGATTGAATCATCTACTAGTAAAACGTTTTTCCCCCTGAATTCTAGATCGAGAATGTTTAATTTTCTTCTTACTGATTTCCTTCTTTCTTCTTGATAGGGCATGATAAAAGTTCTACCGATATATCTGTTTTTGACGAAACCTTCTCTATAGGGTATTTCCAGATCTACGGCCAACTGTAAGGCAGCTGTGGTGGAGCTGTCTGGTATTGGTATCACAACATCGATGTCGTGGTTTGGGTTGGATTGGTGAATATTGTCTGCCAACTTAGAACCCATTCTCATGCGTGACTTGTAGACAGAGATTTCATCAATTGTCGAATCAGGCCTGGAGAAATAGACGTACTCAAAAATACACGGTCTTTTTTGAAATATTTTTGCGCATTGTTTAGAGAATAAAGTACCGTCTCTGTTTATGAAGATGGCTTCACCAGGTGCTACATCTCTATCCTTGGTAAACCCCTGAGGCGCAAAAGAGGCATCTTCTGAGGCGACCATGTACTCGTCCCTAGTTTTACCCTTTCTGATTCCAAGTGATAAAGGTCTTATCCCATTAGTGTCTCGGAATGCTAGAATCCCAAATCCTGTTATTAATGCTATTACTGCGTATGCGCCATCACATCTCTTGTGAGTTTCAGTCACCGCTTCGAACACATGCTCAGGTGTTGGGTTTATTTTCCTATGTTTTCCAAGCTCTTGAGCGAAAATGTTCAGAAGAACCTCTGAATCCGAATCAGTGTTCAAGCGCCTCATTTCATCACGAAACAATTCTGCAGTTAAGGTTCGGGAATTAGTAAGGTTTCCATTATGAGCGAGACTAATACCGTATGGGGAATTAACATACATGGGCTGAGAAAATTCTTTTCCTGCGCCTCCTGCCGTGGGATATCTTACGTGACCAATTCCATAATTGCCGTTTAATTTGTTCATGTGGCTTTGCTGAAAAACATCTCGGACGTAACCCATGGACTTTCGACTGTT
>JBJKYO010000027.1:0-10858 GCA_045561015.1 Longimicrobiales bacterium
TTATTCACGGTGACTACGATGTTGATGGAGTCGTGGGCACCGCCTTGATGACTCGCTGGATTCAAAGATTGGGTGGAGACTGTGTCCCGTTTATCCCTAATCGTTTGACTGACGGTTATGATTTCGGTCCTGCCGGTTTAAGAAGGGCAATAGAATTGAAAGCCCAATTGATTTTGACAGTCGATTCAGGGATTCGAGCACATGAGATGGTGTCGCAGGCAAACGAGAATGGGATAGAAGTTATTATAACGGACCACCATGTACCTGGTGATAGTTTGCCTAATGCTGTCTCCATAGTCAATCCGAATCGTTCTGATTGTAAATACACCAACAAAGGACTTTGTGGTACTGGTGTGGTTTATCGTTTATGTGAGGTGCTAGCTGATGATTTCGATGTTTCTGACGAAGATCTTCGGGACTACTTAGATTTTGTAGCTCTGGCGACTATTGCAGACGTTGTCCCACTAACAAGAGAAAATAGAACTTTCGTCAGATTCGGTCTTCATATTTTAAAGCACTCTCCCAATTGTGGCTTAAAAGCACTGATGAATACAATTAATAGAGGCAACCATGTTTTGACGTCTGGCTATCTGGCTTTTCAGGTGGCTCCCCGCATTAATGCAGCTGGGCGAATGGGTGAAGTAAAGACTGCTTTAGGTTTACTCATGGAAGATGACCCAAAATTTGCTAGAGAAAATTCTTTGGAGCTAGAATCCGAGAATGTCAAAAGGAAACGAGAGGAATTAGCAATAATGGAGCAAGTCCTTGTTTCACTAGAACAGACTTTTGACCCACAGATAGATTATGGAGTGGTTCTTTCCGGAGAGAATTGGCATCCAGGTGTCATCGGGATAGTTGCGTCTCGGATTGCAGAACTTGTCAATAGACCTACTGTAGTGATTTCCTTAAATGATCAGAAAGGTCGCGGTAGTGCCAGGTCGATCCCAGGTTTTGATTTACTTTCAGTGTTGAATATCTGCAGTGATCACTTGGAGAAATTTGGTGGTCATCGAGCGGCAGCAGGACTTACCATACGTGCTAGTGAAATCGATGCTTTCAAAAGGGCTTTTAATCTAGAGGCAAGTCAGCATGTAAAGGGGCAAGATCTCCGGCCGACCTTGAAACCAGACCTTGAGATCCAACTTTCTGAGATAAACCAAAGGACTTTTGATTTGCTGTCCTATTTTGGTCCTTTTGGAATATCAAATTCCACTCCTTTATTCCTTACGCGCAATGTTGATGTAATCGGGCCAGTTAAAAAAGTTGGCAAAAATCATTTAAGACTCAGGGTGGGGGAGCAAGACAACAAATTTGATGCAGTCGGATTCAATTTGACCGATAGGATTCCTCCCAAGAGTGTGAAGAGTCCAGTAGACATTGTTTTTAAGCTCAAGGAAAATTTGTTTAGAGGTGTTTCTAGGATAGAATTACAAGTCATGGATTTACGTCCATCTGAGGGTCCACATAAACCAACTTCCCTGGCTAACTCTTGAGGATCATAGCCGGTCGATGGAAAGGTCAAAGACTCAAATCTCCTAAGGGTACGGGCGTGCGCCCGACGAGCGACAGAGTTAAGGAAGCTTGGATGAGTTCTTTGGGAAATGACGTTCTGGGAGCTAAGGTTGTAGACTTGTTCGCTGGTTCAGGTGCATTGGGTTTGGAAGCATTGAGTAGGGGGGCCAAGAGCGTAGTATTTGTGGAAGCCAGTTCTGCCTCTTTAAGAACGTTGAAAGCAAACATTGAACTTGTGGGACCGGGGTCAGAGGTTACAGTGGTTAAACGGGACGCTATGAATTACATAAAACGTGCAGAACGTGAGGACTTTGATATTGCTCTAGCCGATCCACCCTATGGTAAAGGTTATGCGGAAGCCCTGATAGAAGCTTTTCGAGATCATCCATTTGCTTCCAGGCTTTGGGTTGAGCATGGTAAAGGAGATTTGGTCGAGTCTTTAATTGACCATGAACAAAGGCGATATGGAGAAACGGTCATTTCTACTCTGGAGGCAGAAAGATGAATGTCACTTCTAAATCGGTAATATACCCTGGCTCTTTCGACCCAATTACCAAGGGACATGAAGATGTGATAAAACGTTCATTGGCTCTATTTGATAAAGTTTTTGTTGCTGTAGCAATAACTTCTAGCCATAACAAAAAGAGTTTATTCAATCCTGATGAGCGAATTGCACTAATTCGCGAACATTTCGATGGTCAAGCAGGTGTGGAAATAATTTTATTCGATGGCTTGCTAGTCGATTTAGCAAAAAAACTAAAGACCCGTGTGATCATTAGGGGACTCAGGGCAGTTTCTGATTTTGAGTATGAATTTCAGATGGCCCAAATGAATCGGCAGTTACTCGATGATATCGAGACTGTGTTTTTGGCACCTGACCAACAATTTTCATTTCTCTCTTCTACTTTAGTTAGAGAGGTGGCCACATTGGGAGGGGATGTATCGGGGTTTGTTTCTCCGTTAGTCCTGGAAAGAATCTCGGAAAAATTGTGAATCCATAAGGACTTTAAGTGGAATTTCGGACAAGTAGAATTGGAAAAGGAATCGTGGTTTCTCTTTCAGATAAACTCACAGTCGGCAATAGTGCAGCTCTAAGGAAACTAATCTTAGATGAGTTTGAGACGAACGTATCTAGTGTGACCATTGATTTTTCCGGTACTAGATTCATTGATTCTTTTGGACTGGAAATCCTAACAAATCTTTCGAAGGAAATAGGTGATTTGGGTGGTCATTTAACCTTGCTCAACGTAGATCTCAAGCTACAATCTTTCATAGAACTTGCGGCGTTAGATTCGCTGTTTGATTTCCAAGAAAATAATTAGAAAACAGTTAAAGGTTTGTTGAGGAAATAATATGACAGGACGATTCGGTGTTTCCTAAAAAATCTCTAGGACAAAATTTTCTTGTGGATGGGAATTTACAACGTGCTATAGTTGAGGCTCTATCGATTGGAAAATCCGATATTGTTCTTGAGATAGGTCCTGGAACTGGAGCGCTGACGAAACACTTATTGGAAAAATCGGCACATTTGATGCTTGTTGAATTGGATGATCAATTAGTTGGGGAATTACAAGTTGCCTACGAAGCCAGGCAGAATGTGGAAATAATTCACAGCGATTTTCTAAAGTTAGATCTACCTGAACTGATTGATGATTACTCGAAATTAGTGGTCGTTGGTAACATTCCCTATAACATAACCGCACCTATAATATTTAAGTTGATGACCCACCCTCGCCCCCGTGAAGTCGTCTTGTTGGTCCAAAAGGAAGTTGCTGATAGGTTAACTGCGAAAGTTGGAACGTCTGAGTATGGGGCAATGTCCGTTGGCCTGAGGGCTGTGGCTCAAGTAAAAAAGGTTCTCAATGTTCCCAGGACAGCTTTTAAACCAGTACCTAGAGTCGATTCTACTTTAGTAAAAATCCTTCCCCATTATCCTCCTCTAATCTCCCCCCGGGTCGAGAAGCATTTGAGAATAATTACTCGTTCATTTTTCCAATGGAGAAGGAAGCAGATTCAAAAAATCATGAGAGACCATCCCGACCTGAATTTTACGAAGAATACTTTGGAAGAAATAGCTCTCGATACTGGATGGGATTTAAGTCGAAGGCCAGAGACTCTTGCACCAAGTGATTTCACAAAATTGGCCAGTATGGTTGCTAAGTTCCTGGGCGAATGATGTAAATTTGCAGTCAGACGCTACCTGCTCTAATATTGTGAAGGATTTCACAATCAAAATTAGGATATCTAAGACGGGTAGCAAATGTCGAATAAGAAGAAAATAGCAGAATCTGCCATCAGTCGCTTGTCTCTGTACTTACGTATCTTGGAAGACCTGGTCGAGGAGGGGGAACCCACTGTTTCCAGTCAGATCATGGCTTCTCAGAGTGGAACGACAGCGGCACAAGTGAGAAAGGATTTATCACTATTTGGATCCTTTGGGAGGAGAGGTCTGGGATATTCTTCTACTGATTTAGTGTCACGGATTAGGCAGATTTTGGGCTTAAATCGGAGGTGGAAGATAGCGGTCATTGGAATGGGTCGAATCGGATCTGCCTTAGTTGAGCATAAAGGGTTTTTTGATCGAGGGTTCGACATTGTAGCATTATTTGACACATCTGATTTCAAAGTGGGTAGTAACGTACACGGGTTGAAGGTACATCACGTGAATGAGATAAGAGCGTTGGTCCAGGATAAAAATATTGAGATTGCAGTTCTAACCGTTCCGGTAGAAGCAGTCACGGAAGTTACGGATCTTATTAATGGTTCTGGTGTCAGAGGAATTCTGAACTGGACTCCTGTGAGGCTTGCGGTTTCCCAATCTATTGAAGTCAAGAATGTCAATATGGTTATGGAGCTGGAAGCATTATCTTTCAAGCTAAGCCAGAGTTAATAGGATCATAAATGGCTATGTTGTTAATTATATTGTAAATGTTCAAAGGTAAATCAGCGTGGTTTGTCTAGTCATGTGATGCGAGGTATTTCTACTGCCGCAATTTTCCCCGCTAAAGTCATTTAAAGAGGAGCCGATGCATAGTAAAGATAGAGAACCGGTGATCATTCAAAGTTGTCGTACTCCTATCGGTAAATTCTTGGGAGCACTTTCTTCTTTGTCAGCGCCCGACTTAGGGGCTCTAGTCGTTGAAAACCTCATAGCGAGGGCGGGGGTAGAACCACAATATTTCGATGAGGTAATAATGGGTAATGTGGTAGGCACTGGGGTCGGTCAGGCGCCAGCGCGTCAAGCCTCAGTAAGGGGTGGGATTCCTGAAAGTGTGCCGGCCTTAACTATCAACAAAGTATGTGGTTCGGGTTTAAAAGCAGTCATGCTAGCTGCTCAGGCGATCAGAGCTGGTGATGCTAATTTGATTTTAGCAGGTGGTATGGAGTCTATGTCAAATGCTCCATTTTATATTCGTGGCATGAGGAATGGTTTGAAGTTCGGGAATGCGAACCTAGAAGATACCCTTTTGTCAGACGGTCTTTGGTGCGCCTTCGGACACTGTCACATGGGAACACATGCCGAGTATACCGCAAGGAAGGGAGAAGTTACTAGGAGGGATGCTGATGAATTTTCCCTCAGATCACACAATCTGGCTATTAAAGCATTGAGTGAGGGGAAATTTGCAGAAGAAGTTATTTCGGTGTCGAGTAAAAATGGTCGAGAGAAAATTGTGGTAGATGTTGATGAAGGGCCTAGAGAGGATACATCTATGAACACTTTGGAGAAGTTGAAACCTGCCTTTCCAGATGCATCTGGAAAGTATCAGGATGAATTGACCATTACAGCAGGAAATGCTGCGGGACTGAATGATGGGGCGGCAGGTGTGATAGTAGCTTCACGAGGGTTCGCTCGAGCACACGGATTGGAAATAGAAGCTAGAATCACTAATTATGTTGCGAGTGGTCTGGAGCCCCGGGATTTGTTTTTTGCACCCGTAAAAGCCGTTCATGACCTCATGACTAAGGAAAAGACCCAAATTTCGGATTATGAATTGGTAGAACTGAACGAAGCATTCGCTGTACAGGCATTAGCTGATATAAGAGGGCTAAAGATAGACATGGATTCGGTCAATATATATGGAGGTGCGATAGCGTTAGGTCATCCCATAGGTGCTTCAGGAGCTCGGATTTTGGTAACTCTATTGAGTGCGATGAAAGACAAGAAAGCTGAGAAAGGTCTGGCTGCTCTATGTTTGGGTGGTGGGAATGCAGTGGCACTTTCAATAGAGAAATCTTAGAACATTTTATCTAGGGAAAGAAAATGGTGAAAAAGGTTGCGGTGATCGGTGGAGGAACAATGGGTAATGGGATCGCCCAGATTTGTGCTCAAAATGACCTAAAGGTTTCCGTTACCGATCTCTCAGAGGAAGTTTTAGTTTCGACGGTGCATAAGATATCTGAGAGCTTGGATCGCATGGTTCTGAAAAACATTATTGACAATGAATCTAAGGAAAGAGCTTTGGCTCATATTCAGACAACGGTCTCTCTGGAAAACGCACTTCTTGATACCGATATTGTTATAGAAGCTATTCCTGAGAAAAGTGAACTGAAACGTGCGTTGTTTGAAAGGTTAGGTACAATGGCTAGTGCCGAAGTCGTACTAGCCACCAATACTTCATCAATATCCATTACTGAATTAGCGGCTAAAGCGGGTGACCCTGAAAGAGTCATTGGTATGCATTTTATGAATCCAGTGCCACTAATGCAGTTAATTGAGGTAGTGCGTGGCCTGGAGACAAGTGAAAAGACAATTGAAATGGTCATGGGATTTTCAAGAGAGCTTGGGAAAACTCCAGTTTTAGTGAATGATTTTCCAGGTTTTGTATCGAATCGAGTACTTGCACCAATGATAAATGAGGCGGCTTTTGTATTGATGGAAGGAGTCGCGGATCTTCAGTCTATCGACCAGGTGATGACTCTGGGCATGAACCATCCAATAGGGCCTCTAGCGTTAGCTGATCTTATTGGCATAGATGTGTTGTTAAGCATCCTGGAAGTGTTGCATGAACAATTGGGCGATGACCGCTACCGGCCCTGTCCTTTACTACGAAAGTATGTCGCTGCTGGTTGGTTGGGGAGGAAGACGGGAAAAGGATTTTATGAGTATCCAAGGGGAAGGATCAGTGAATAGTATAAGTCCAGTTGAACAAAACATCGAAGTTCTTCACTAAGATATCTTTGGGGGGCAGTCAGGCGGGCCGGTTATTTTGAACGTAAGAAGTCCTATTTATAGCTTAAAATAACAGGATGAAGTTGTGTTTATTCTAAATTATGAGGTGACGGGAAATGGGTGACCTAGAATTTGTTGATCCACAGATTTTTAGTTTGACAAAGAAAGAAATCAGTCGACAAAGTAGCCAATTGGAGCTTATTGCTAGTGAAAATGTGGCCTCTAAAGCAGTTTTGGAGGCAATGGGAACAGTGCTTGTCAATAAATATGCCGAAGGTTTACCTGGAGCGAGATATTATGGAGGTTGTGAGCATGTTGACGAGGTAGAAGATTTAGCCAGAACTAGATTGATGGATTTGTTCGGAGCCGAACACGCTAATGTGCAACCCCATTCTGGAGCCCAGGCTAATCTGGCGGCTTACTTCAGTTTTATTAAACCTGGGGACACTGTTCTGGGTATGGATCTAAGTCATGGAGGCCATTTGACACATGGATCTAAGGTAAACTTCAGCGGTCAGTTTTATAAGTCAGAAAAGTATCAGATTAGAGAATCGGATGGGTTAATAGATTATGACCTAGTCCATGACCATGCTTTGAAAGTTCGACCCAAGATGATTATCGCAGGTGCTAGCGCTTATCCCAGGGTTATAGATTTTGCAAGATTCAGGCAAATTGCGGACGAAGTAGGAGCTGTCCTGATGGTCGACATGGCCCATATAGCTGGTTTAGTCGCGGCAGGATTACATCCAAATCCAGTGGAATATGCTGATGTCGTCACCGCTACTACGCATAAGACACTGAGAGGCCCAAGAGGTGGGCTGATCCTCTGCAAATCTGAATATGGACGAAAAGTGGATAAATCTGTGTTTCCAGGTATTCAGGGGGGTCCTTTGATGAATATCATTGCCGCTAAAGCTGTGGCTTTTAAAGAGGCCCAAGGACCTGATTTCAAGAGTTATCAGCTCCAAGTTATTGAGAATGCCAAAACGCTGGCGAGTGGTTTATTGGAAGAGGGGATTTTTGTTATCAGTGGAGGAACAGACAACCATTTGCTGCTGGTAGATCTTAGGAAAAGCCATCCAGAACTAACTGGACAGGAGGCAGAAATAGCTTTAGAAAAAGCTGGCATCACAGTTAATAAGAATACTGTTCCCGGAGAAACCCGTTCTCCGTTCGTGACTTCAGGATTGCGTATAGGTACACCAGCGGTAACTACGAGGGGGTTGAAAGAGAAGGAAATAAAGCAGCTAACCCAATGGATTGTGTCAGTGCTCAAGAATACCTCGGAAGCAAGTCAACTAAGTCGTATACGGAGAGAAGTTGAGGATCTTTGTCTAAAATTCCCATACACTTCCCGCTTTTCTCTCATCAGCTAGTAATAGGAGGATGCAACCTGGCGTAAGTAGTTAATTAGGGGCAGATTTGCACATGGCAAAAATTCAATTTGCAGAGAAGATCATCGACCATCTAAAAAAACACCATCCTCAGTTCCATGAGGATGGGTATCTGTTTCTTCTGTCAGCATTTGAGAATTTCGTGGAAGGAATTAGCGAAAGTCGTCAGTTGGAAGGAAGAGAATTGGCTCACGGGGTTCGTCAGTTGGCCTTGGAAAGGTTTGGTCCTATGGCAAAAACGGTTTTGGAACATTGGGGAATAAACCGGACAGAAGATTTGGGTGAGATAGTGTATGCACTAATCGATTGTGGAATTTTGGTTCAAGAATCTGGGGATTGTAGAGAGGATTTTTGTGATGTATTTGATTTTGAGGAGGCATTTGAAAAAAATTATCCTTGGAACCCAGGGGTTTAGTGATCGCAAAAGTGTAATTCAACTGTGGGGGGGATAGGATATGGCTAAAGAAGCAAGGTTCACTGAATGTCTAAAGTGTAATGAGGGTGTATTGTTACCTCTCTCTGATTACGGTCGTGATGGAGCTTCAATTCGTTACAAAGCGTGGGCGTGTTCCAACCCGGAGTGTGGTTTCAATATACGGATTGATAATGGTGAAATCTCTTTGGGGAAAGATATTGGGCAGAGCTTCAAATAAACCGTCGTTGTTGTGCTGATTTACTATTTTGTTTACTAGGTCGGGAGGTGACTTGACTGGCTCAGTGCCACTTAGACCCTTTGGAAAGGGACTCGTTTGGGCCCCTACTGGATCGGAGGCGTCGGCTTTCGATAAAATGACAATTGCTGAAATGGGTATTTCGGAGAGAAGTCTGATGGAATGTGCTGGCAGATCCGCAGCACATGTTCTACAAGAAATGTTTCCAGAGGGAGATGTTGCAGTAGTGGTGGGTTCAGGGAACAATGGAGGTGATGGTCTTGTATTAGCTAGAACCCTTCAGGCTTGGGGGAGGAAAATCAAGATATTTATTCCTGGAAAATTCCCAAGAATGAGTGGTCTAGATCACGGTTGGCACTTACAAATAGATGAAACCGAGTTTTCATTCGGCAACGTATCAGTAATTGTTGATGCAATCCTCGGTACAGGTGTCAAAGGGAAGCCAAGGCAAAAACAAGCGGAAGCAATAAGAGCTATCAACCATAGCGGATGTCCTGTATTCTCACTTGACGTACCGTCAGGTGTAGATGGCGATACTGGAAGATCTCTAGGGGTAGTGGTTTCTGCCGATGTTACAGTGGCTTTCGGATGGCCCAAGTTAGGAAGCCTTCTTAAGGAAGGAAGAACAAAGTCGGGCCGGTTGATAGCGACAGAGATAGGATTTCCTCCAGCAAGCCAGGCTAATTTCAGTGCAGCAATAGCAACGCCCCATTGGGCTATGCAAGCCAGGCCCACTAGAAAGGATGACAGTCATAAAAACACAGTTGGGTCACTTCTTTTGGTGGCGGGTCAGTCCGGGATGGCAGGTGCCGCGGTGCTGTCTGCAAAGGCAGCTTTAAGGGGTGCTCTGGGTCAAATCAGAATTGTTTCGGACAGTAGTAATAGGGGTATTATTCAGAGTACAGTTCCAGAGGCTATCTTCTTAGCTTCAGACTATCCTGAACAGATAGCAAATGCGGTGAACAAATCTGACGCTATCGCTATAGGACCAGGGCTGGGTTGTTCAACAGAAAATGGACATTTGTTGAGTTTGATATGTGGCTGTCCAGGGAACATTCCTTTGGTGCTTGATGCGGACGGGCTGAATATGGCAGCAAAAGGGATAGGTCCCACTATAGAGGAATGGGCTTCCAATAGAGAAGTTCTTTTGACTCCACATCTTGGAGAAATGGTTCGGCTTTCGGGTGTTACTTCTCACGATATTGATTCCGATCGATTTGGTGTGACCAAGAATTTTGCAGAGGATACTGGGGCGACAGTTTTGCTGAAGGGACTGCCGTCTATAGTCGTTCCTCCAAAGGGTACAGCTCTTTTGGACAGCATGGCCAGTTCCGACCTTGCCGCAGCTGGCATGGGAGATCTGCTTACTGGTTTTGCTGGTGCACTTTTAGCACAGGGACTAAAGCCCGCTTGTGCTGGAGCTCTATCCTTATATATGGTCGGACGAGCGGCAGCAAACACAGGTTTAGGTCCTAGCCTTATTCCAACCGATATACTGCCAAAATTGGCAGAAGTGTGGCAAGAAGAAGGAAGTGGAGAGACTGATCTAGATCTTCCTTTCGTTGTCTTTGATCAGGATGTTCCAAGATGAAAGACAACAATTTGATAGTAGAGAAGGAATATTTAAATCCAGAAAAACTGAATACAGAGTCAGATTTGATAGCGAGAATTCTCAGTGGTGCCGAGAAGATGGATTCACGAATCCTACTGGGGCCGGGCGATGATGGTGCAGTATTTAAAAATGAAAAAACTGCTATCAGTACTGATTTGTCCATAGAAAATATCCACTTTCGTCGCAATTGGATCAGCTTGGAAGAGATTGGTTTCAGGGCTGTAATGGTGGCGATCAGTGATCTTGCGGCCATGGCTTCTAGCCCATTTGGAGTACTAGTGTCTTTGGCTATTCCCGAGGAAGATTCTAGAACTGTCATCGAAGAGTTGAAAAGTGGTATGCAAAGAGCTCTCAAGAAGGCTGGAGCATCGTTAATAGGGGGAGATCTGAGTAGGTCACTTGGGCCAATAGTCATAGACGTCATTGTCATTGGGGAAATTCATGAATTGGTTACTCGACAAGGAGTGGATCCAGGAAACGAAATCTGGGTCACTGGAGT
>JBJKYO010000028.1:0-10729 GCA_045561015.1 Longimicrobiales bacterium
ATCCGATCAAGCTCACTATACCTCTATAACCACCAACGTCGGCGAATCTGGCCAAACCGAGTGCAATGGTGTGAGTCCCCGAATCAGTCCATTCTCTCGACGTATCCGTTGGCGAAGCGAAGAATTCCATTTGATCGCTATACTCCGAAAACGATCCTAGGCCTATATAGTCCACCTGCATTACAACTCCGCCAGATCCAGTACTAGTTGAAGTGGTAATAACGTGGAGGTCAGCATCAGTTTGGTCTCTAACCCAAGTCACCCAGGGTATCTGGATCCTTACTTCATTGCTCAGTCTGCAGGTTTGTCCTTCGCAGTCAAAGAAAATTCTAGGGAGTTGACTTTCTTGGACAGGTTCAGGTGATTGACCTAGCAATGGGGAGGAAGCAATCGAGATAGCAATAAGAGCAGTTCCTACGACTCGACCAAAGCAGATCCTAGTATTTAAAATCACATGGGATTTACAGACACTCCACAAAACTGGCTGTGAAAATATTGAAACTGGAAGCTTTAGATGAATCATCTATTCGAGAAACCGGTTAAAAAGTGTTTCGGACCGCGTAAGATAATAATCCTTTCTCCAATTACAAAGGCTTTGCCAGGATGAAGGCAGCTCGGGTCGGGGCAGAATCACCGATTGTTATTTTAAGCTACGTCCGCCATCTATGAAAATTGTGCTTCCAGTGATTAACCTTGCTTCCTTGTCGGAGCAGAGAAAGACAACTGATCCGATTATGTCTTCTGGTTGTCCAATTATTCCAAGAGGAATGTCTCCTAGCGCCGCTTCTTTGAATTTCTTGTCATCCAAATCTTGACGGTTCATATCAGTAGATATAAAACCAGGGGCAACAGCGTTCACTCGGATACCGTGAGGAGCCAATTCAAGCGCGGTTTGTTTCGTCAACATTGAGACGCCTGCTTTAGTCACTGAATAATGAGTCAGGTTTGGAGCGGTAATTTTCTCCAAGACAGAGGATATGTTGACTATGGACCCATTGATTCCATCTTGAGACATAGTCAACGCGACTGCCTGACTCATTAGAAAATAGCCTTTTAAATTGGTTTCAATTATGGAATCCCATTCAGTTTCTGGAATTTCCAGGAAGGGAGTTCTGGTCAAAATTCCAGCATTGTTGACGAGAATATCGATTTTCCCCAAACACTTTATCGTTCTATCGACGACGAATTGTACGTCTTTTTTTGTGGAAGTGGATCCTCTGACTGTTATAGCCTTGTTTCCAGTGGACTGGATCTTTTTCTTTACGCGCTCCGCTGCGGCTTCCTCTTTTCTGTAATTGATGGCAATGTCGGCGCCTTCACTCGCCAACCCCAATGCTATTGATCTTCCTATTCCACGAGAGGCTCCAGTGATCAGTGCCGTTTTCCCTTTCAGTTTCAATGCCCAATCCTCACAGTGGTAGGGTGATTACACCGAGTGGTCGAAGATTAACGTGAGTTTGCCTTCTGTCCTTCCTCCAACATTTCCTCTAAAAAATGTCCCGCTCTTTCTATTTTGGCTTTGACATAGGGAAGGTTATGTGGGTTGGGTTTCCCAAAAAGAGGGACTCGACTTGCTACTTCTAAGCCTGCTTTTTCTGCCCAACCAACCTTATCAGGATTATTGGTCAGAATGTTTATGCGGTCCACTCCAAGGTTATTGAGCATTTTCATGCCTACACCATAGTCGCGCTCATCTGACCGAAATCCTAATGCGCAGTCGGCGTCGATAGTATCCAAACCCAGTTCGTCCTGTAGTTGGTATGCTCTCAATTTGTTACCGAGGCCGATTCCACGACCTTCTTGATTGAGATAAAGGAAAACTCCGCCATTATTTTGAGTGAAGTAATCAAGGCTCTTGTGAAGCTGCTCTCCGCAGTCGCATTTCAAGCTGTTGAACAAGTCGCCTGTAAGACAAGCTGAGTGTAATCGAATGGATACTGGATCTCCTGTTTGAAGGGGTTCTCCAACCAGCACTGCGAGATGTTCAAAAAGGGTATTGCTTTCTCGAAACAATATAAATCTTGCCCCTGCAACATTCCTCAGGGGAACGTTAGCCTCGCTTATTCGGCTGATGCTAGAGTTGGCGGTGTCTGTAAGTTCCGAGATCTCTTTCGCTGTGGTGCTGAGAATATCAAAAGTTTTGACAAAATCCTCTGCAGATTTGTAATGGTCTGCTGTGATACGGCAGCTAATAGCAGCTGGTATAAGTCTCAAAAGCCTGAGTAATGAGAGCGCTTCAGTTTCAAGTCGATAAGCTGGTTCATGCGGCATACTACCTTCCTGCCTAAGACCAGTAGATAAATGTAACAATTGGTTCATGTCACATGTGGAATCAAGTGTCAATGATATGCCATCGGGTAGCAGGCCAGTGGCTTTGGTTTCCAGTATGTTCAGGGCTTGGGCCCTACTAGCTGTTATTATCAGTTTTAAATTAGTCTCACACAGTTGTTTTAATGAATTGAAACAAGAGTCTGTAAGGGTTTCTACGGGTGCTACGATTGAAGAGGACCCGGCCTGGGAGTGTACCTCATCTTTGATCCAGATAGGTCGACCTTGCCTTAATTCAAAAAGGGCTCGTTCAGCTCGGTACATTATTTCAATCTTTCCTTTTACATCTGAGTGTTTTCTGGTAGGAGTAATCTCGCCCTTTAGTCAAACACTAGCAACTTGTTTTGGATTCATATAACGCTTTGTGTAGGCATTATGGTTGGATTTTCTAATGGTGGCCGTATGGACGCTGCAGTAGAGGTTGGTTTCGCAGCCTCAGTCCGTTCAACATCATCTTTCAGGATAGTAGAAAAAGTGACTGGAGAGATCAAAAACAGATTTAGTTTGTCAACCCACTTTAGAACACCCCTTCTTGTTGTCAGGCATACAATGGGATTTGCAAGTGCTGGACCTATAAATACAGGTAGCATCCACAAGAAAAACGATGGACTATACCATAGAATTGGTGTCACCCAAACAATACAGGATATGGTGATAAATGCAGTGTTGGTAAATGCACTTTTCCAGGACACTGCCATTTCTCTTTCGTGGGAGGGATTCCAATTGATCTTACCGCCCGAGAGGAATCCCAAAATAAAGGCAGTGTGATAGAACATAAGTATCGGTGCTAAAAGAATAGCGAAAACAGTCTCTGCTATTGTGCTTAAAGCTATCAGTAAGATCTCCCTAAAGCCTTTTTGGTATTGGATGGCTGCAACCATAAAAGAGAGAAATTTAGGCAGGAATAAAACGTAACCAGTTATCAAAAGGGGGGATAACATGTACTTAGAAGAGTTTTCGGAAAAATCAGACAAGTGAAGAAAAGGTGCTAAAAAGAAAAATGATGTACCAGTTTCGAGTGATAAGATGTAGATAGTGCTAGATATTAACAAAGAGATCCAGAGCACTGAAGATAGGTAGCCCATCGCACCCATGAGAAAATGTATTCGATTCATGAAGTGAAGATTCTTTGACCCCAAAAGGCGTAAATGCTGCAAGCTACCTTGGGCCCATCGTCTTTCTCTCTTAACGTAGGAAAACATATCTTCAGGTACCATCTCGTAACTACCCTTTATGTGTGGAAGCATGAACAGGTCCCAGCCAGCCCTCTTCAATAAGGATGCTTCAACGAAATCATGACTAAGAATTTCACCCCCAAACGGTGGTTCTCCTGGCAAGTTTGGTAGTCCGCATGAATCAGTAAAGGCAGAGGTTCTGACTATAGCGTTATGGCCCCAGTAATTTGAACTATTTGAATACCAGAAAGTCTGTCCCCAAGATACTATTGGTCCGTATAAACCACTGCTAAATTGCAGGATGCGCCCGAATAGGGTTTTTTGGTTAATTGGCTGAGGGACAGTTTGAATTAGCCCTGTGGTCGGATTCAGCTCCATAAGAGAAGAAAGCTCTATCAGTGTTTCACCTTCCATGATGCTGTCAGAGTCGAGTATGACCATGAATTCGTAGTTTTTGCCCCATCGCTGACAAAAATCTCTAATGTTTCCAGCCTTGTGCCCAGTATTGTCCTTTCGGTTCCGGTAATAAAGGTTTATGCCCTTTGGCATTGATTGGCTCAGGTTCTCACAGAGTATTTCCTCAGTGATGCAGAGTTTTTTATCATCGCTATCACTTAGAAGATATGCATCGAAACATGAGTACTGTTTTGTTTGAATCAAGGACTGAAGTGTAGATCCTAAACATTCTAATGTTTGTTCCGGGTTTTCATTTCTTGCTAGCATTATTAGTGCTGTCTTGCTATTCAATGATATACGACCACCTTCAGGTGTTTTTAGATTGTGCAGTTCAGTATCGTCGATCTTGAATAGCATTAAAATAGATCCAATCACAGCATTCCAGAATGAGACGGTAATCCAACAAAAAGTTAGTGAAAACAGTAATAGTATCAGAACCTCAAGTGGGGTGATTCCGCCTGAGGACAATACGCTGCCGGTTAGGTATGAAACTGCTAGGGTTGTGATTAAGACGAGTGCGAAAAAGATGATTCCACGCCTATTCCTTGACTGAGTTCCAGTTGTCGAAAATGTTTCCCCAGAGGTTTTTTTCATTAACTCTACTCGTTAGAATGTTTCCGGGTCCCATAGATAGCTCCATGTTTCAGTAACTGGGGAGCTATCTCTGGAAAGGAATAGAGAAAGGGTAGAGGGGTCCTCGGTGTCAGGATAGAATTCAAATGTTGCTCTCCACTGATTTTGGAAAGGAAGCTTTATTAGGACAAGTTCCGAAAAGGTTCCAGAGGTTAAATGCAGTTCGGGGGAGATGTTGATTCCGTTTTCAACGGCTGTTGTGGGGACATTTTCGAAATCGATCACAAATCTTCTGTTTTGGGATGTAGAGTTCGGTGATTGATTTGGTAGTTCAATAGATCCAGTAACAGATCGTTTGACTTGCCCCAGGGTTTGTGATGGATGTCTGCTATCGAAGGTAGTCAATTGATATGAGTAGGTTTTTTGGTCTCCCTTCGATATGTCTTCTTCGGGAATCCAATAGGCGACAACGTTGTCGGCATATTCCTGAAGTGAAGGGATTTCAAATAGTTCTATCTTGCCAGCTCCCCAGTCACCAGATCTCGGTTTTACCCATTGACTTGGCCTTCTGTGATATAAGGCTTCCGCATCAAGAAATTGAGAAAAAGTTCTTGTTCTTTGAGCAAGAGCAAACCCATGGAGATGATCAGCGGGGAAGCTATTTAAACGAAGCTTTTTCCCGTTGTTGAGGGGGCGCCATTCCCAATGGTTGTCATTAGTAGCTAACAGCAGCCCTTCGGAGTCATGTACCGATGGACGATAATCGTCAAAGCGTGAGGCTTGATCTGGACCATACAGGAACATGCTTGTCAAAGGTGCAATGCCAATCTTACTGATATTCTCTCTAGCATAAAGGTGTTTTGTGACTTCAAGTGTAGTGTTTTCATCCACGCTCAATTGGAATTTATAAGCGCCGGTCACAGAAGGGCTTTGCAGTAGAGCATAGAATTCCAGTATTTTTTCATCGCCAACTGGTTTGCGTAACCAAAATTCAGTAAAAACAGGGAATTCTTCGGGCATGTCAGTAGCGGTATTTATTGCCAAGCCTCTAGAGGATAGGCCATGTGCATGCCCTGGTCCAAGTAGTCGAAAATATGAGGCGCCTAAAAATACAGCAATTTCATCGGCTATACCTGGTCGATTGAGAGGATAATGAATACGAAATCCTGCGTAGCCCGGTGCGGACACTATATCGTTGAGCTCTGTCGGGGCTGGTGTATCGTATCGAAACAAATTGCTATCGAATTTGAATGGCTCAAGTTTCTTAGTATTACTGTCAAATACGAAAAGCTTGACCGGTGTTTTGTATAGAAATCCTAGATGGAATAATTGAATCTCAAAGGGGCTTTGACCTCGCCAAAGCGATTTTTCTGGTCGGTAACGAATGGATCTGTATTGTTGGTAGTCTAATTCGGACAAAATCTGAGGAATGGGTTCATAGTCTTGTCTGTAAGGGCCTTTAGAGAGAGATTCGGCAAGGTTTTGCATACTTTCCCACGGGTCTTGGGAAGTTTGTCTATGGTCGACAGATTCATTAAGGCTAGTAACGTCGGCTGGAGGTTCGACATTGAACCTATGGTCAGCTTGGTTGCAAAATGAAAAAGAGAAGACAGACAGGCTGATAAGGCAAACCCGACTAAAAGTTTTCGGATGCCAAAGGCCGAGTTGCATCTTTAGGTTGGCAGTCAAGAAGTTGTTCATAAAGAGAAAGTCAGAGGGAGGTGAAAAACATTGCTGAGGTTGATGTTTGTTTTCTTTCTTGTCAATGCTCTAGCAACCTTTCCTAGTTGGATATCGTCTGGTCTTGAAATTTCTTTCATAATTTCACTTGAAGCAATGTGCATTGTAGGATTTGTTGGCTTACTCCCTAAAGGTCTCTTGGCTCGCCAGGTTTCCTATTCCATTTCGTTTCTGCTCGCACTTCTGGTTTTAGTGGTTTTGGGTGATGCTATTTGTCAGCTGGTTTTGGGTAGGCTCTTGAACCTGTATTTAGATGTTTTCCTGCTTCGTTCGGTTTACGAATTACTGATAACAAATGTGGGAGTGTTAAGTACGGTTCTTATTTTATCATCACTAGTCATCACAACTATTTTGTTGATCACTTTGCTCGGAAGACTATTTAATCCAAACAGAGCTCGAAAAAAGGGAATATTGGTTACAGGGTTCCATTTAGCCTTGTTAGTCGTGGGTGGGATGGGGATTTATGGGGTTTCTTTGCCTGTCCCTGCGGACAGGATCGATGCTCCACTAGTTCGCGTGGCAGTTCAGCAAACTCAGCATTTTATCAGAATGCTTAATGAAAAAGAAAAATTTATAGATGAAATTGAGGCTAATAGAAGTGATTCTGAAACTCAAAATACAGATTTGGATAAGATCAGAGGTAGTGATGTTTTCCTGGATTTATTGAATCATACGGCGTGTCGGCGGTCTTTGATGAGCCTTATAGATCAGTCGTTATGCCTCGGTTAGTGGATTTTGGACTAAGGATGGAAACGACGGGTTTAAAAGTTGTAAGTGGGACTCTTTTAGCGCCCAGCCAGGGAGGCCAGTCATGGTACGGCCACGCCTCACTTCTCAGTGGGTTATGGATAGATAATCAGTTGCGTTACGATCTACTTCTAGCAGAGAATCCTAATACATTGGTGGACGACTTTAGAGAGGCAGGCTATGAGACAGTAGCATTGATGCCTGCTATTACAAGAGCGTGGCCAGAGGGTCAAAGATTCGGTTATGATCAGATTTACAGTTTTGAGAATATAGATTATGCTGGGCCACCCTTGAATTGGGTCACTATGCCAGACCAATTCACGTGGTCCTTTTTGCAGAATACTATAAGAACAATCCACGGTGTTGAGAGGCCGCTTTTTGTAGAATTAAGTTTGATAAGTAGCCATGCTCCCTGGACCCCCATTATTCCAGTATACGATGATTGGGGTGCTATAGGTGATGGTGAAATATTTAGCGAGTGGGAGAGGGCAGGTCCGACTCCAAGAGAACTCTGGTCCAACCACGAAAATGTCAAGGAATACTATGGTTTGTCACTAGAGTATGCCATCAATGCAATGGTGGGGTTTGCTGAACATTACCTAAAAGGTACAGATATGTTGATCGTTTTAGGGGATCACCAGGCAGCGCCCTTGATTACTGGAGAAGACGCCAGCAAGGCAGTTCCTATACATGTGATCAGCAAGGATCAATCTTTACTAGCTCCATTGCTAGATTATGGTTTTGTCCCTGGCTCTATACCGCCTGATTCTTTAGATGGCATTCAAGGGATGGATACTTTTAGAAGAATGTTTTTAGATGTATTCAGCAGTTCGAAAGAATCAAATAGGGTTTCAAATTAATTTCTATGTCTAGGATAGCCTGTTGGATGGGCCTGATAAGATCCCTCATTATCTATTGGAGGCCAGGTCGGCAAAATGCATTGCGCAAGTTTTATCGCAAATTGGTGTCGGCAGATGACTTAGTCTTTGATGTTGGTGCTCATCTTGGAGACAGGTCGTATGCTTTCGCCTGGTTAGGTGCAAAAGTTGTGTCGATAGAACCACAGCCTGAAATAAATAAGTGGTTAAGGAGATTAGTCGGAAGGAATCGTAAAATCACGATAAGAGATGAGGCCTTAGGGGGTTTGGCTGGTACTAGCCAACTTGCGATTAGCCAACTGACGCCGACTGTGTCTACTGTGGCAGAATCATGGAAAGATCGGATAGTAACTGCTAACCCAAGTTTTAGTTGGGTACGATGGGATCACATAGTAGAAGTTAAAGTAACTACTTTGGATGATTTGATCGCCACACATGGCGTTCCTCATTATTGCAAAATTGATGTGGAGGGGTATGAATTAGATGTTCTCAAGGGTCTTAGTCATAGGATAGATTTAATATCTTTCGAGTTCGTCTATGGCGATATAGAGGCTGCAATATCCTGTATTGGGTACTTGGAGGGATTGGGTTCATATGAGTATAATATCGTGATAGGAGAAGAGAAAAACTTCAAATTGGAAAGATGGATATGCCGAAGAGAGATAATACAAATGTTGGTGTCTGAAAAATCTAGTTCGGGAGATTTGTATGCGAGACTCGTTAATGGTTTTGACCGGGATAAAAATGCATGATTAAGGACTGGGAATTGCTCACGTTTCACGAAATCTCTGACCTAGCGCGGAGGGATACGTTAGCAATTTTATTGGTTGGGTCGATCGAGCAACATGGCTCACACCTGCCACTGGCTACAGATTCGATAATCGGCAATGGTATTCTTGAAAGGAGTTTCAGGCATATTCCTGATGAAAATTCAGTGGTAAGGATGCCCGACCTATCGATCGGTGTCAGCCCAGAACACACTGAATTTCCAGGCACGATTAGTTATTCAACCGAAGTACTCATTCCAATGGTTGTTGAATTGGGGAGACAGATAGTACGAGCAGGGATTCGGCGTCTATTGATTGTTAACAGCCATGGAGGAAATAGCGCTGCTCTGGATATAGCTGGTATGAGCCTTCACGCAGAGGGAGGATTATCAGTGGCAAAGGTAGATTACTTCAGGTTTCCCAGACCAAAAGGAATAGAATTTCCAGAGAATGAGTGGACCTACGGTTTTCATGGCGGCGCAACGGAAACTTCCATGATGATGCACCTTAGACCTGACCTAGTAAAACCAGAAAAATTCCGCAGGAACACTTCCAAAATCGAAGAGATGAGTCAGCGGATGCGTATGATAGGAAGGGATCGTGCAGTTTCCTTGTATTGGATGGCTGAGGATATACACGAATCTGGGACTGTAGGAGACGCAACGCTGAGCTCAGATAAAATCGGACAACAATTACTCGAACACTACGGCAAGTGCCTTTCTGAGGTGATGCTGGATATGACGGAAATAGACATGGAAGATAGTGGTAAGTGAGGGGTATTTCTGAGATTGATACGAAGTTGTCCTGGTCCATTATTACAGGGATCCCGAAAAAACTCCTAGGGTTAAATCAAGGATCCTTTAGGTTTTGTGACACTGACCAACTATCAGTCGAATTCAAGAATTTTGGAAGTGAGTGGATCAGTCCAATCCCAATTAGTTCAGATGGTTTACAGATACTCCAATTATATGGACCATTGGCCCTAAAGGATCAGTGGATCATAGGTCAGATAGGCCAAAGTTTGGATGGTAAGATAGCCACCGAAACAGGTGATTCATACTACGTTACGGGAAAGGAAGACCTCTTGCGTTTACACAGGGTGAGAGCGATTGCTGATGCAGTGATAGTGGGTGCAGATACTGTTCTGCTAGACGATCCTAGATTAACAGTTCGAAGAATTTCTGGCTCCAATCCGGTCAGGGTGATCTTAGACCCCCAAAGACGCATTAAATGTGACAAGCATGTGCTAAATGATCAGCGTGCTAGGACTATTGTCATACATGACAAAAATAGCGATTCACAGGAAGCCAGTGCAAATTATGAATCTGTAGGTTTGGGCTGTTGCGAAGTTGGTGGTTTTGACTTGGATAATCTAGTTGCTGTCCTTAGAGAACGTGGACTTAGAAGAATATTGGTAGAGGGGGGTGGGATGACTGTGTCACGGTTTTTCGAGGCTGAACTTTTAGATCGTATTCATGTCACCGTAGCGCCGATGATTATTGGATCCGGGAGGCCTTCTTTCAACTTGCCAGTCATAGACTCTCTTGCCGAGGCTGTTAGGCCTGCTTGTAGGCGATTTGACCTGGGTGATGACGTTCTTTTTGATTTGGATCTAAAAACTAGGAATTGACGTATCTGAGTTTTGGAACTGCTAGGATATCTAAATGGCTAACTTCCAGTCTTCCATCGGTAGAATCGGCTAAGCTCAAACAAGAATGACGCCATGATAAGATTTTCTTTTTTTCGTCAGGACACTCTTCTAATGCAGAGTGGGACCAGTCCTCTATAAGTGCCTTCTTAAGCAGGCTGTCTTCGTGACCTAAAATCCAGTGGCTAGGGTGACACTTGGTAATGTATCCTCTGTGTCTGAGTAGTTCGTCAAGACGAGTAACTGCTAAAGGCCCCAATGCTGGACCAGTCCCTTTGTCTCTTCGCTGGTGTCGGTTGATGAGACCACAAATAAAATTATGGTCTTTAGGATTGGAGTTATTACTTTTTAGTTTGTGATGAGAGAACCAGGAGATATTTCCCGTATAGGATAGTGCGAAATATGCCGGACAACCTT
>JBJKYO010000029.1:0-10645 GCA_045561015.1 Longimicrobiales bacterium
TTTTTAGAAGCCAGCGAAAATCCAAACGAACCCTTAAATCCCAATCTCAAGCAAGCTAAAACTTTACTGGTGGAGTGGGACCGCCGATATACAAAAAACAATGAAAGAGCAATTCTATTCGAAGTAGCGATGCAGAAACTTGCAGAAAATACTTGGGATGAACTAAAAGATCCACAAGGACGTATGCTAGTAAGACCAGGCAGTACAGTTTTGGCAGGATTACTGCAAACACCTGAAAACAAATGGTGGGACAACCAGGGGACTGAAAATCTACTAGAAACAAGGGATGATATCCTGGTCAAATCACTAAGTGAAGCGATTGAAATAGTCAGTGAGCGTTACGGTCCAGCAGTAGAAGGTGGATGGCAGTGGAGTAGATTACAAACTGCCAATATATACCACCTATTGAATATACCTGGGTTGTCGGCACTTAACCTGCCGGTCCAAGGAGGACCTGAGACTCTGAATCCATCATCAGGTAATGGAAGACACGGGGCTAGCTGGAGAATGGCGGTAGAATTTGGTGATACCATAATAGCAAGAGGCGTTTATCCTGGCGGACAATCTGGAAACCCCTTGAGTCCATCTTACAAGAATCGCTTGGACGACTGGTCATCGGGCAAGCTCCAAGAGCTTTATTTTCCACAATCTCAAGAAGAATTAGCTAATTCTTCAGTGAAGTCAGTACGCCTTATCCCCGGCAATGGGACATGAACCCTCTATTATTGATCATCCTCATGGTTTTAGGTTCACTAGCTTTTGGCTGGATAGCATTAGTGATTCTGGGATTTGTTCATGGGTTTGTCACACAAAAAGAACGGTCTTGGATATCCTCTGGACTGACGGCTATGGGATCTTGGTTTCTCTTACTGGTCTGGAGGGCCTTCAATGGTGACCTTCCAATCCTACTACAGTCTCTCGAAAGTATCATTAATATCCCTGGCTGGTCGTTGACAATCATCACTCTAGGTTTGGCTGGAGTGCTGGGGGGGACAGGATCCAACTTTGGACGACAAGTTAGAAGATTCCTACAAAAACAGTCTGATCACATTACTGATTGACTGACTTTGAACCTCTCATTTGTAGCGCTACGGATTGCCTGTAAACCTTTCTGTCGGTTAGTTTTGTCCCTGACATAGCCTCTGAAAGAAGAAAAGCGACACTCTCTCAGGCAGTTCAATAAGACTAGTGGAACAGAAAAGGATAAATATGGAGTGTCTAAACTCTAGTAGGGCTCAAAGATGATTTCCCAAGCCCTCGAAGGAATTGACCTTTCTGGCTTACTCACTCAGAGCCCAATCTTCGCTCTAGTAGTTCTATTTTTCGCGGGGGTTGTGACAAGCTTAACACCTTGTGTTTATCCCCTGATCCCGATTACTGCATCTATCTTAGCAGGTACAGCTCAGACCCACCAATCTCGTTCAAGAGTCATTGGCCTGACGTTAACCTATGTCATGGGACTTGCATTATTCTATGCACTTCTGGGCCTCCTGGCCGGGATGACAGGCACTCTATTCGGTACAGTCAGCGCTAGTCCCTGGACCAGACTGATAGTTGGCAACCTCTTATTAATCTTTTCTCTTGCAATGCTCGATGTAATTCCAATTTCAGCACCTCAAAGGCTGTTGCAATGGACAGGAACCCTCAATGCTGGCTCATACCCAGCAGTCTTTCTGCTGGGATCTACTTCTGGAATCATAGCCGCACCTTGTGGAGCACCTGCGTTTGCAGTGGTTTTAACTTGGGTGGCGGCCACACAGGCTGGCATGATGGGATTTGTCTATCTATTTGTATTTTCGCTGGGTATGACTTCACTTTTAGTTTGCGTAGGTTTGTTCTCTGGTTTCGGAGCAGCACTTCCGAAGTCTGGAGCTTGGATGAAATGGATAAAAAAAATAGCTGCTGTAATCATGCTGCTAATGGCCGAATACTATCTGATCTTAGCAGGTTACAATTTCTAGGAGGTAATTATGAGATTTCTAGCTGGTTTACTGGTCTTAGTTTTTCTCCTTCCCACCAACCTGAGTGGACAATCTGGTTCTGTTTCACTCCCCATTGGTTCAGAGGGGCCTTCAGCGCAACTGCAGGATCTAGATGGTAATACAGTGGAATTGAACAACTATACCAGCGGGAAACCCGCTCTTATTGAATTTTGGGCAAGTTGGTGTGAGCAATGCGAGGCCTTACAGCCTCAACTAGATGAAATACAGAGTAGCTACGGAGACAGAATGAACATAATAGCTGTAGCCGTTGGAGTTTCCCAAAGTGTCAGGAGAGTAAAAAGACACCTAGAAGAACACGACCCTGGTTATCCTTTCCTCTGGGATGCTCGTGGGGCTGCCGTGAGGGCGTATGATGCAACCACTACTTCAATCGTAGTCATGCTAGACGAACAAGGTAAGGTCGCCTATACCGGGGTTGGTCCTTCACAGGATCTAATGGAAGCTGCGCATAGAATCATGGCTCCATAACTAAGAAAATCGCACTGCATATAGAAAAAAGAAGTCCGATCCAAATCTCGATCGGACTTCTTTTTTTGAATCAAGATTAAGTCTAGTTTTCACTAGATTCTGGTGTCACCTCATCGATAATATTTCCTAGTTCTTCGTAGGCCATAGGATCATTCTGATTAAAACGTTCAATTGTTCCAGCAACGCGGCCGTCTGGGCCAACCACAATCACCGCCCTGCTATCAACCATATCATTATCCCTTAGGCCACCACCAAATGCTGCATAGGTGCCCCCATTGTTTTCTGCATCACTAGCAAAAAGGAACGGGAGGTCAATATCTCGGGCCCAGGAACTCAGCTCCTCCTCAGAATCATTTGAAATCCCAACTAGGACAACGTTTTGTCCTCCGTTGAAAAGGCTTGCGTACTGATCACGGTACGCTGTCATTTGGACTGTTCAGCCACGTGTCCTGACTCGGAAGAAAAAGGCCAGAACCACTGTTTCTCCACGGAGATCGGATAAACGAACAGGATCCTCTAAAACTCCATAGCGAGTAGCACCCTTCATACTAAAATCGGGCGCCATTTCTCCTACTTCAATCAATGTAGAATTCCCTTGAGCACTGACTTCTTGTGAACCTAGAGAAATCCCAAAGACCAAAGCCAAAAAAAATACTATCCAACGGAACTCCATTCGAGTATCTCCTTCTTTGACTCTGAAAAAAATAAACTTTCTTCCCAAGTATACTGACATTTCTTTTCTTGCGCATCATCTGTAACCAAGTAAATCCACGCCTAGCTCGATACCATGAACTAATCGCTTCATCTGAAATTTTAGTAGCCTTCGCCCATCCTGTTCCCATCTCAATCAGGAAGTGTCAGCGCCACTAACTCTGCCGACCTATCTGAAGTACCGCCCACCGCCACAACTATATATTGCTTTCCTTCTAGAGAGTACGTCATTGGCAATCCAGTCTGACTTCCGGGAAGATCTATTTCAGCTAAAATTTCCCCGGTTGATTTGTCATGAGCCCGAAGCACTGAATCTCCTCCAGCTCCTTCCCCAGCAAAAACCAGAGTTTTTGTTACTAGGATTCCCGCCCTAGTTGGTTTGCCAGTTCTGCCAATTTCTAACCCTTCCAGCGCAGGGTGATCTTTGATACTCTCTGGTGTATCTCCATTAGGAATCATCCACAAATGTTCCCCACTGTTTAGATCAATCGCTGTGATTCGACCATACGGCGGCTTCATGAGCGGTAACCTTTGAGGACCTCGAGCTGAAGCACGACCTTGTATATAGCGCATTGTAGACACCTCTGGATCCTGAACCAAACCGTAAACTGACGGACTCATTCTTGAACCCACATAAATCACTCCAGTCTCAGGATCTACCGCACCACCTTCCCAGTTCGCCCCACCCAGACTTCCTGGAATTGTCAGTGTTCCACCAGTTTGGGTTTCCTGGTCTATAACCGAGGGTGGGGTAAAAAGTTCACCAATACGAAAACGTGACACTATCTCTTCCGCTTCGGCTCTCAACTCAGGAGTGAAATCAATCAGATCCTCTATCCTAACACCCTGTCTATCATATGGAGCTGGTCTAGTTGGAATAGGTTGAGTGGGAGAAGCTCTCTCGCCTGGTACATCAGAAGCTGGCACTGGACGCTCTACGATGGGCCAAACGGGTTCACCACTACGCCGATCGAAAACATAAGCAAAGTTTTGTTTGGTAAGCTGAACTACTGCGGGAATTTCCGTACCGTCCACGTTGATATCTACGAGAATCGGAGATGTAGGATTGTCATAATCCCAAATGTCGTGATGGACAATCTGATAATGCCAAACCCTTTGTCCTGTCTCCACCTCAAGCGCCACTAGGCTGGAAGAAAAGAGATTGTCTCCTAACCGATGTCCACCGTAGTAATCCCCTGTTGCCCCTTCAACGGGAAGGTAGACATACCCTAAATCTGCGTCGACTGCAAATGGTGACCAAACAGCCGCATTTCCAGTATAAGACCAAGAATCATTCTCCCAAGTATCGTTACCGACTTCTCCTTCCAAAGGGATCGTATGAAAAATCCAAGTCTGACTACCTGTCCTAACGTCAAAGCCTCTAACATGACCAGGAACATTTTCAGGAGAAGGTGGCCTTCCTCCTACTGCTAAAGCTGCACCTACTATCAAAGTTTCGCCTACTATCACTGGTGGAGAGGAAGAACCAATAATGCCTTCAATAGGGTCCACCGGACGACCTAAACCATTCTTCAGGTCTACGACACCTTCATTCCCAAAAGTTTCAATTTGATGTCCGTTGTGCGCATCAAGAGCTACCAAATGGTAGCCAGGAGTGATCACGTAAATACGCTCATCACCCCTGCCGTCTGACCAATACGCTACACCTCTGCCTGAATTCGCGCGGGGAGCCCTGCGAGCTCTCTCACCTTCATCCATACGCCAAATCCAGAGGGTCTCCCCTGAACTGGCATCGATCGCAATTACATTTCTCCTGGACCCCGCTGTCGCATATAGAACTCCGTTGACCATAAGAGGAGTGGTAGAATTTCTAATCTCTGGACGCGGCCCCTGGTTTTTACTGCTCCAGCGCCAAGCAACGCGAAGATCTCCTGCGTTCTCGGCAGTTATCTGATCCAGACTTGAATAACCTGTGCTACCTAAATCACCTCCGTAATAAAGCCATTGGCCATCGGTGGCACCCTGCTGGCCCGCCAAGGGGGTGAACAGAAGACACCCTACTAGCCAAGATTCCACAACATGAATTTTAAATTTCACGCTTTCTATCCCTAAAGACCCTGGTTAAATAGCATAAGTAAGAGCTAGCAGTCTAATCTTGATCTAATAGGCAAAGCAGTAGAAGAGGCCGTCACCACCCGTTCCTCTGAGATCTTCTTGGCCACAACCTCTGCTGGCATGTGCTGAATTCCATGAAGTAGGGTTGTCCCCACCGCCAATACGGTCAAAATGTCCAACCAGAGCACTGCCTTCACCACTACCTGTCCAATTTTGACAAGTAGTGTCACCGTCACCAGCTGCTGCCGTTCCATCCAACTGAGTGCCAGTCAAAATATCATGACGGTTAGGATCATCACCTCGCCCATTGGTCATCGCCCCCAGCTCATTCAGAACGGTCTCCTTTGTCAGATTGTTCTCGCCATGAAGATTATCAACATCAGTAGCTACTTGGTCACCAGCAAAATTATACCACGGACCGCTTCCAATACGATCGCGTGCGTTAATACCCGAAGACCCGTCAGAGCCAGTAGAGCTTAGATAAGCATTCCACATTTGATCTCCAAATCCTGCCGCAGTTGCTAAAGCTTGGCAATGTTGGTCAGCACCCTCCAGACCGCCTAAGTCCCCGCCGTTACCCGAACCCACACTTGTGAGGAAAAAGCTCATCATATGTTCCGTATCAGCATTGTCCGCCAGATCATCACTGGAAGATGTGCAAGACGTCGCACCAAAAAGAATTAGTACTGGTAATGTCAATAACATACTTTTCATGATTCCTCCTCTATCTGATTGAATTATTACCCTTAACAAACTGCGACCGACCAGTCGAATAATTCGACTGAGCCGGTCGCACAACTAACTTCCTTCTAACTAAATGGCTGATCCTATCAAGAGCCTGGCCAGATCCCTTGAGTCCTTTGGTCTCCAGCAACTACCGCACCGACCCCCTTGTAAACAAATTTCTGAACACGTTTACCTTCATAGGTCTCAGTAGTATAAATGTTACCCTTAGAATCAGTGGCTATACTGTGAACAGCAAAAAACTGCCCAGGCTGTCTTCCACCATCTCCAAAAGTTGTCAGGACTTCCATTGTCTCACGCTCTATTACATGAACTTTCATATTCTGGCCATCAGCTAGATAGATATACTTTTGGTCATCATCTTTAGAGAGTGCGATATCCCAAGTCGATCCCTGTGAAAGGGTCTCAGGAGCCACAAAGGCTTCCATCAAGTATTCTCCATCCAGAGTAAACACCTGGATTCTATCTGAAGCACGGTCACAGACGTATAGCTTCCCATCATTTGCAGGGACTGCACAGTGCACCGGTCCTCTAAACTGCTGAGCAGGCGGTATGTCTGGACTGTACCGGCCCAAGGGACCGTCGTCAGGAACATTAGCGTAGGCACCCCAGAACCTTTTTAGTTCACCCGTGCTCGCATCAAGTACCGCTATGCGTTTATTTAAATATCCATCAGCTAAATACATCTCATTTCGGTCAGCATCAAATCCTATTTCAGCCACTCTACCAAAATTTTCGGTATCGTTACTGCCACCTTCATAGATAGCTCTCCCATTTGTCATTCCTGTCATCCTTGCTCCAGAGCTACCAATCTGCATTAGGAATTCACCATTTCTAGTGAATTTCAACACATGAGCATCAGCCTGGCCATTTCCACCAATCCATACATTGTCAGCGTGATCAATGGTGATCCCATGATTAGATTGCGGCCACTCATATGCACCGTCCTCTGTTGGTCCCCCCCAGGAATTGACGAGGTTACCGTCTGCATCGAACTCCAAAATATTAGGCGCTGGAATGCAGCACTCACTGAGTGGTGGATCTTGAGCAGCACCAATTTCAGTATTGGCAGCAAATGTAGTCTGGCGATGAATAATCCATACGTGATCCCTAGAGTCTACATCTACACCGATAGTGGAGCCTAAGATCCAATGATTGGGTAAAGGCTTTGGCCAAAATGGGTCCACCTCAAACATCGGTGCTTGTACCATATCACCTGAACTCGCTTGTGATGTTTCGCCAGTAGTACATCCACTAACTATCACTGCGGTCAGAGCGACTCCAACTAAAAGAGTACGTCTAAAATCCATTGATCCTCCTCTGTATGTCTCATGCAAACACGTAGCCAGGCCAGCAACAATTGTAGCCAAAAACACATGTGATTATGACAAAGTTCACTTAAGTTGTACGTTATTGCAACTTAATTACGCAAGTGTACTGTCAGAAAAAGCCATGGGACCACATTCTATAAAGAAAGCTAACAATCTATTTTTGAGACCAGCCAAACTTGTAATTCTCTCGATCTTTTTGAGTTTGACTGGAGCGAACCCAGTGTCAGCATCGGACAACACTCTAGCCCATGACACGCCATCCGATGTAACAATCCAAGCATTTCTAAAACCTGATGGGAATACGCTTCATTTTGTTGTTCGAGTACCCTTGACAGCCATGCAAGACATCAATTTCCCAGTAATCGGTCCTGGATTTTTGAATTTTGAACAAGCCGATCCTTTGTTAAGAGATGGAGCAATGTTATGGATTGGACAGCCAGTCAAAATATACGAAAACGACAGGCTACTTAAATATCCAGAAATAGTAGATATCAGAGCCTCTCTACCTTCTAACCGTTCATTCAGAACCTATGAAGGAGCACTTGAACAAATCGCAAAGCCACCATTACCAAACGAAGTGCAGCTTGTCTGGGAACAGGCAATGCTAGACATCCACTTTGAATATACAATTCAATCAGAAGATTCTGAATTTTCGATTGATCCTGGACTGGAACGGCTCGCCTCTCGGGTCATGACTGTGTTAAAATTCCTTCCCCCTGGTGGTGAAGAAAGAGCTCTGATGTACACCGGAGATCCAGGAGTGGTTACTCTAGATCCTCAGTGGTATCAGGCGACTGTCCAATTCATAAAATCTGGATTTCATCACATTCTGGGAGGATTGGACCATCTCTTGTTCATCCTATGTCTGGTGATTCCATTCCGACGATTCCGAGAGCTTATCGGGGTGGTCACATCCTTTACCATTGCCCATTCAATCACCCTTATCGCTTCAGCATATGGCTTCGTACCAGACTCTTTGTGGTTCCCTCCCTTTGTAGAGATGTTAATCGCTTTATCAATAATCTATATGGCAGCGGAAAACATTATTGGCGCACAATTACAAAGACGTTGGATGGTGACCTTTGGCCTTGGTCTTATTCATGGGTTCGGATTTTCTTTTGCATTATCTGAATCACTGCAATTTGCTGGAAGCCACCTAGTTCTGGCACTGCTCTCCTTCAATGTGGGAGTGGAACTGGGCCAAGTTTTGGTACTCATTATACTAATACCTCTGCTCGATTTTCTATTTCGTGCGGTAGTAAAGGAAAATATCGGGTCCATACTGATCTCTGCAATTGTTTTACATACAAGCTGGCATTGGTTCACCACTCGATTGGAAATCCTCAATGAATATGCCGTAGACTGGAGCAACCTCATAGGACAGTCCCTCCTAAACCCTATTGGTGCATTGGCCTTGCTTCTAATTGCTGCAATGTCAGTAAGATTTGCAGTTTACCGCAACAAAAGCCAAATCAGCTGACTTTGCAGGAATTAATAAGCTAAAGCATAAGCTTCCCGCCTAGGATCCGCTGCCGCAGTCAATGTGCCAGAGTCCTCAAGGAAAATCATCTGAGCACCTCCAAAAGTAGCAGTCCAACCATTCACGACGCTGGGAAGGTGCCCCTGTCCTGCAAGGCTTTCCAATATGTCAATTGAAAAACGATCTTCAAAGGCCACTCTTAGATCCTGGTAGCTTCGGAATCGAGGTGCCTCAATTGCTTCCTGAGGAGTCATCTTGAACATAAAAAGATTATTTAGGATTTGAACCAAGGACTGTACCTGACTATCCCCTCCAGGAGTGCCAAGAGCAAAAGAAAAACTACCATCTAAGTTTAGCCCCATGGTAGGTGTCAAAGTGTGATAAGGTCGTTTCCCAGGCGCTATCACATTAGGATGGTTCTGATCCAACGTAAACAATGCCCCTCTATTCTGCAGAACCACTCCAGTCTCTGGTTCTAGTAAGCCAGAACCAAAGGAACCGAACAGGCTCTGTATCCAACTAACAGCATTGCCCCATTGATCCACCACAGCTAAATAGACAGTATCACCTGTGTCGTCTGCATCTCCAGGAGAACTTCCCGAAGTAGACCTGGGAGTTATTCCAGCCGAAACATTTTCAGCTGCCATTGGCCCAATGGAAGCCGCTCTCGACCTTAGATAATCCAACCCTAACATTTCGGAAATTGGAATATCTACGAAAACTGGGTCTGTCACCCATTGATCTCTATCTGCAAAAGCAAGTTTTTTCAATTCTATCAATGTATGCAGATAACCCTGCGAATTGTGTCCCATCTCTTCTAAGTCATAGGTTTTCGCCATTTCCATGAGCTGTAGTTGCGCTATTCCTTGAGTATTGGGTGGTAACACCAATACCCTGCGATCTAAATAGCTCCCCTCCAAAGGAGTCACCCAGGTCGTTTCATGTTCCCTGAAATCATTGTCTCTGAGATATCCACCCTGAGCCTCTAAGAAGTCAGTGATTCGATTAGCAATTGCACCTCTATAAAAACCCACCTTGCCATTTATTGCGATCGTTTCTAATGTTTCCGCCAAAGCTGGATTTATTAATAGTGACCCCACGTCCTCGGGAGAACTTACGGGTAGATAGAGATCACTGGCTGGTTCATTCAAGTGTTGCGAAGCGCCAGCAATATCACTGGCCAACCTAGTGGATACAGGAAAACCTTCCCTTGCATATTGAATCGCTGGAGCCAACGCTTCCGAAAGTGAGATCGTCCCAAATCGATTCAACGCATCATCCCAGGCAGCAACTGCCCCTGGAACACTCACTGAAAGGGGGCCCGTCGATGGTATTTCCTCTTGACCAGCGAGATCAAAAAAATTGGGTGTTGCCAATGCCCCGGCTCTCCCACTGCCGTTCATGCCCACAACTTCACCTGTCGCACCATCATAAAAAATCCCAAAAGCATCTCCTCCAACACCATTCATATGAGGGCGAACTACCGCCAAAACTCCTGCCATAGTTATTGCTGCATCAATGGCATTACCTCCAGCCTTCAAGACCTCATGTCCCGCAGCCGTAGCTAAGGGATGGCCTGAAACTACTGCGCCATGTACTCCTCTCACATCCGGTCGATTCATACCAGGAAACTGCGTACCTTCGTGCTTCAGATTGACTTCTTCTGCTGGTGCAACGCAGCCGAAGATAGCGACTAGTGTCATTGAGACAGTCAGGCGAGTCAGAGATGTTTTCTGCATTGTTCTTTTTCTCCTGGATTATATATCCGTTATATAAGACCCTGATAATTTCGAACTGGTCCTTCTAAAAATAACATAGGCAATATTAGTATC
>JBJKYO010000030.1:0-33739 GCA_045561015.1 Longimicrobiales bacterium
GATTTTATAGATATTAATTTTGGTTGTCCGGTAAAAAAAATAGTTAAAAGAAATGGTGGATCTGGCTGTCTTAGAGACTTGGATTTAGTAGAAAAAATCATACGGTCCGTTGTTGGGAACACACATCTCCCTGTCAGCACCAAAATTCGTAGTGGTTTTGATGAGCCATCAAGAGATCCTGTAACTATAGGGCTTAGATGTCAGGACTCTGGGTCTCAGATGGTCATCCTGCATGCAAGGACTAGAACTGACATGTACTCGGGTCATGCCAGGTGGGATGAAATAGCAAGTCTGGTAGATGCTTTAGACGTTCCTGTGGTGGGCAATGGAGACGTTCATGAAGGTCCCAAAGCACTGGCAATGAAAGAGACAACCGGATGTGCTGGGATTATGATCGCGAGGGGTTCGCATGGCAGTCCTTGGATATTCAGGCAAGCTAGGGCAGCCCTAGAGGGGCAGCCGATACCAGATGATCCTGATGTTATCGAAAGATTTGAAATCTGTTTAGAACATGCTCACAATGGATCTCTTTTTGAAATAAATCCCGACAAGGCATTAAGAGATTTTAGAAAGCATCTTGGATGGTACACTAAGGGATTACCAGGAGGTCGGAATTTGCGACAAAGATTGTTCGAAGCCTTGTCTTTTCAAGAGGTTGAAGATCTGCTTAACGTCTATCTAGATACAAATATGAGTTTGCAGGGCAGGGCAGGTTCTCTTTCTGGATGACATTTCTGTGCAAAGTGTTACCTTACTGTCCTCTTAATAATAAAATATGATTTTTGGGGGGCGTCACGGTTTCGACGTGATTAGTGAATATGGAGCTGCGTGCCGAGGTCCCTGGGTCCTCGTTAATCCTCTGGGAAAACTTGTAATTGCCAACACTGAAATGGCGATGGCTGCGTAACTTAGCTTACGTGCTCGTTTCTTGATTTCCCAGCTCGAGGGAAATCTCTGAAGCGTCGATAAATCGAGCTGGTTTTCGGTTGGAGCTATCACAACTGAAGATGAGATTTTTGGATAGCTAGTCTGGGACCTGGTTGCCCGCTCACCTGCCCGGATGAAAAATAAGAGTGGCGCTACGCACGTAGAAGTTCTGTAGGAGTTAGTTACGGACGCGGGTTCGACTCCCGCCGCCTCCATAATGTGTTTGACTCTATTTACAGGTACACTGGAAAGACGCAGGTGTCGAAGTTATCTCCCTACTGGAGTGAGTCCGTATTCAGCTAGCATATCATTAAATGTTCTGAGATCAACATTTTCAAAATCATTCCAGTCAATTATGAATTGTTCGATATTGGTTCTATAAAGGTCCATCACCTCAAGGCTCTGATCGGTGGGCTTATGGTCAGATCCAGCAGAATATTGGGCAAGACTGGAGATTTTTGCCCAAAGTTGACGGGGCCACCTGATTGTGTCTTGACGCGCTGATCCGCCAGTTAAACGCAAGTCGAAGAGTTTCATCTCTAAGCTCATCAATGCTTGTTCAAGCTCTATTCCGAGATCAATTGGCGTACTATACGTCTCATTGGTTCCGAATCGCTGGCGCATATCTATCATGTCTTTACGTACCCATTCTATTCGATTTATGAGGGCCGAGATCGCACTACTCATATCTCGCAATTGCAATTGGAAGTCGAGTTGTTCGCGCAAATCTTCTGGAATTGCTTCAGATTGGGGGTCTTGCAGAATTTGAAGCTTGGCTTCATACGCATTGTTTCCAGTGACTAGTCTGATTGTATATTGTCCAGGCACGGCAAGGGGCCTGACAACACTTCCGTCTGGAGGTGTCCTATAGCCATTTTCCCCAAGCTCAACATGGCTGTGTTCGGGAACAGGTGTGCGGAGCATAGGCATTTCTGAAGGGTCATATCGCAGGTCCCAGTATGCGCGATTTAGTCCCTTTTGCGCTCCCTGAAAATTGATTGTTCTGACATGATTTCCGTTTATATCTTCGACCACAAGGTGGACCTTGTCACCTTGATATTCTTTGAGGTAAAAATTGATCGAAGCTCCTGGTTCAGGATTGTCACCAGCTGCCGGATCATCTGGCTGGCTGTTCTTGCTCTCTCTGGGAATAAATCTATAGGTGTTTCGTGGTGAAAAGAGATGAATATCACTATTGATGACATTGTCACTCAGTTGCTGTAAGTGAGTGATGTCATCAAAAATCCAGAAACCTCTTCCATAGGTTCCGATTACTAAGTCATTAAAGTGGGGTTGGACCGTAAGCCAATGAACTGGAGCGTGGGGCAAATTCCCTTGTAAGCTATGCCAATTATCGCCGTCATTGTAGCTGATATATAATGAATTTTCTGTTCCGAGATAAAGTAGTCCAGGCCTGGTTGGATCTTCCCTAACAATATGAACGTAACTGAAAACCGATTTAGGAAGGTCACCGACAACAGATTTCCAGGAAGCTCCAAAATCTGCAGTCTTGTACACGTGTGGATCTGAGTTCCCCAGTTGATGAAAGTCTACTGTGATGTATGCAGAAGCATCATCAAAACGAGATGGTTCTATGTTGCTTATTGTACCAAAAGGGGGAAGGGATGGGATGTTCGCTGTTACGTTGGACCAATTTTGACCACCGTTCCTTGTTACGTGAACTAGTCCGTCGTGTGAGCCAGCCCAGATAGTCCCCTCCGAGAGTGGCGACTCGGCGATAGCGAATAGAACGGAGTTGTAGGTTGGACTGGCATCTTCAACGGTGAGTCCTCCTGTAGCCATCTGCTTACTGGGATCATTAGTCGTCAGATCGGGACTAATGACTTCCCAAGTCTGACCACCATTAGTTGTTTGATGAACAAATTGGCTTCCAACGTACACGCGCTCATTGTCATGAGGTGAGATATGTATTGGGAAAGTCCATTGGAATCGGAACGGTATTTCTTGGGAGGCCCATCCCTCTGGATTGTCTGGCCAGACACTGACTGTTCTGCTGATTCCAGTCTCTAAATCGTGACGTTCTAAAATACCCTCGTAACAACCAGACCAGACGGTTTGGTTGGTTACTGTGTCTGGCACTGCAAACCCGGATTCACAACCACCGACAGATCCCCATTCACCAATAGGAATAGGTCCACCCCTTAAGGTGTTGGAAGGGCCACTGGTGGAGGGACCATCTTGACGATTGCCATATAGATTATAGGGTACTTGAGTATCGGTAGCGACGTGGTACATTTGCGCAATCGGTAGTAGTGGCCTATACCAGTTGTCCCCGCGATTTGTCGAAATCATAATGCCTTGGTCGTTACCAATAATCATCCTGTTAGGTAACTGTGGATCTATCCACATGTCGTGGTTGTCTCCACCTGCGATGTCCGTGTATGAAAGGCCTCCGTCCACAGATTTTGTGTATCTTGTAGACATAAAGTGTACCTCATTGGCATTATCTGGTGCGACAGCCATCCTACTGTAATAGAGAGGGCGTTGAGCTAAAGCATGGTCACCATTGACCATGGTCCAGGATTGTCCGCCGTTTTCAGAGCGCCAAAGAGTTCCTTCATGGTCCTCGAGGGGCTCGTAATTTCGGTTGGAGTTAGTCTCTATTAGGGCGTAAATCCTGTCGGAATCGTTCGGTGACATTGCAAGGCCTATCCTTCCCATCGTTCCTAGCGGGAGCCCATTTCCTTCCAGTCTTCTCCAAGTATCCCCCCCATCCCGGCTTGTCCACAGTCCACTCTCTGGTCCTCCACTTTCTCTTCCCCAAGGCCAAATTTGCATTTGCCATGTCGCTGCAAATAAGATCCTCGGATTGGAGGGGTGCATGACGATATCTATTCCCCCAGAATTTTGACCTGAAAAAAGGACTCGTTCCCAAGTGTCTCCTCCATCTTGGGTACGAAAGATCCCCCGCTCCTCTTGTGGGCCATATAAGTGTCCAGCTGCAGCCACATAAACAATTTCTGGGTTTTCCGGGTGAATCACAATTCTTCCAATCCGGCCTGTTTTCGTTAAACCCATATGAGCCCAATTTCTGCCCGCATCAGTGGAAAGATAAATACCGTTACCAATAGAAACGTTAGAACGTATGAAAGATTCGCCAGTTCCAACCCATACGAGATTAGGATCTGACCTGGAAATAGCTATTGCTCCTATCGATTGTGCTGGCTGGTCATCAAAGATGGGATTCCATGTATGGCCACCATCTAGTGTTTTAAAGACACCGCCTGAAGCTGCTCCAATGTAGTAAACATTTGAGTTGCCTTCTTCACCAGTAACAGCGCTTACGCGGTTTCCTACTGGACCGACATGTCGGTACCGGATATCGGAGAACAATTCTTCGGGAATGCTAGTGACCGTTTGCGACAATAAGTCTATCGGGTCTCCCAAGAGTGAAAGCCAAAAAGAGAAGAGAATTGTAGATGTTAGCCTGATACCGAGCATGACTGAACCTTTGTTAATGGAAGTAAAAAGAGTTTGAGGGAAAGATTAGAGCAGAGCCCCATCAAAATCACACACTTTGTGCCGTCCGTCACAGAAAGGTTTTTTCTGTGAGGCTCCACACCTGCATAGGTGGTAGGGTTTGCCTGTAGGTATCGCAACACTTGTCCCTTCGTGGTCTTCCATTGGGATTTCTCCCTCTACTCTTAAAGAACCATTCTTTAAGATAGTGATTTTTGGATCGCTCAAAATAGCCTCCATTCTGGAAATGTAAGTTTGTGAGTATTTCTCTTGGTAGTAGATCTATCTACTGGTAGATTAAAACAACTTTGTCCTCTTTAGAAGGGTGATATCAAGTGTGAGTCATTGGCCACGAAGAAAGACTGTCCATGTCAACGTCGGTGGGGTAGCTATCGGCAGTGACTATCCTCTGGTCATTCAGAGCATGACTGATACCGATACGAGTGATGTGAAAGCCACTGTCGCACAAATAAAGAGACTGGTTGATGCTGGCAGTGAAATTGTCAGGATTACTGTGAATAATGACGAGGCAGCCAAGAGCGTAGCTTCTATAAAGACTAGGTTGATTGATGATGGGGTGTCCGTCCCCCTAGTAGGAGATTTTCATTACAATGGGCATCTGCTACTAATCCAATACCCAGAGTGTGCCACTGCACTGGCAAAATATCGTATAAATCCAGGCAATGTTGGCTCTAAACATCGAGACGCAAATTTCCAGAAAATTATAGAAGTTGCAGTCCATAATGATACTCCAGTGAGAATTGGAGTGAATTGGGGATCTTTGGACCAGAGGCTTCTGGCAGAAGCCATGGACATTAATGCGAGCAAATCATTGCCGAAAAGTTCAGACCAAGTAGTCATTGATACGATTGTTGAGAGTGCTTTGCGCTCAGCTGAACTGGCTGAGGAAATCGGTCTGGCTCATGACATGATTATTCTCAGCGCTAAAGTTTCTGCCGTCCCTGAATTAATCCAAGTTTACCAGAGCCTTGCAAGTAAGTGTGAGTATCCTTTGCATTTGGGTCTAACTGAAGCGGGGTTGGGGTTAAAAGGAGTCGTTTCAACTTCTACAGCTGTTGCACCTCTACTTATTCAAGGAATTGGTGATACCCTTAGGGTTTCTCTAACTCCTCAGCCTAATGGAAACAGAGCTGAAGAGGTCTTAGTGGCCAAGCAGGTACTGCAATCACTGCAAATAAGAAGTTTTGAACCTCAGGTGACCTCTTGTCCAGGCTGCGGACGCACCAGTAGCACTCTTTTTCAAGAACTGACTCTTGAAATTCAAGACTATATTAGAAAGAGTATGCCTGTTTGGAGTAATGACTACCCTGGAGTAGAGGAAATGACAGTTGCAGTGATGGGGTGTGTAGTGAATGGTCCAGGAGAATCCAAGCACGCAAATCTGGGAATTTCATTACCAGGTAATGCAGAAGATCCTAAGGCTCCTGTTTATGTGGATGGCCAACACCACACTACTCTTTCTGGACAAGGGTTAGTGCATGAGTTTAAAGAGATCATTGAAGCCTATGTGGCTGACAACTTTAAAAGAGTAGACCCAAATGTTTGACCATCTTATATCAAAAACGATGAGATATGCTTCCTCATTTTGTCATACTAAAGTCTTGTCTGAGAATGGCGGATGTCATGACAGTTAGAGTGCGTTTCCCTCCATCGCCTACAGGCCACTTACATGTGGGAGGGGCAAGAACGGCACTATTCAATTGGTTTTTCACACGGAAACATGATGGTGTGTTTGTGCTTAGGATAGAAGATACAGATAGAGACAGGTCTAATCCTGAACACAGCGCAGCCATCCTGGAATCGCTCGAATGGCTAGGAATTGACTGGGATGAAGGGCCTTATTTTCAAAGTGAAGGTGTAGAAAGACACAGAGAAGAAGTTGAACATCTTCTTGAAAGGGGGCTGGCATATAGGGATTTCGGCGATCCAGAAAGACTTGTTAATAATAGGATTAACGCCAAGGCTGATGGTTCAGAAAAACGCGAACCCAGAAGACGAGCGGACCTGATATCTCGCGACGAATCAGAGAAGATGGCTTTAGCTGGGGAACCCTATGCTATACGGTTCAAAGTCCCTGAAGGTCAAACTGTTTGGGAGGACTTGGTTCATGGACAAATGAAGTTTGACAATGCAGATATTGAAGATCTAGTCATTCTGAGGAGTGATGGGAGTCCTACATATAATTTTGCAGTGGCTTCGGATGATGCTCACCAGACTATCACACATGTAATTCGCGGTGATGATCATTTGTCTAATACCGCCAAACAGATATTGATATATGATGCCATGAGATGGACGAAGCCGTTCTTTGCCCATGTTCCAATGATACTAGGGGGTGATGGAAAACGGCTATCTAAACGCCACGGAGCTACATCTATACAAGCATATAAAGAAGACGGGATATTGCAGCCTGCGTTGATCAATTTCCTGGCACTTTTAGGATGGAGCCCTGGAGAAGATTTAGAATTCATGAAGATTGATGAACTCATAGATAAATTTTCACTAGAGCGAGTATTGAAGAAGGGTTCGATCTTCGATCTGAAGAAATTGGAGTGGCTTTCTGGAAAACATTTTGACACTACGTCAGCTGAAGAGCTTTCGTCAATCCTTAGCCCAAGGCTAAAATTGGCCGGGCTGGCAACGGAAGATGAACTATCATCAAAAAATGACTGGTATCTCGCACTGATAGATCTCTTGAAGACAAGATCGCGGACGATCATTGACCTTGTTGATCTTTCAGAGCCTTTTCTGAAGAAACAAATAGACTTCGAGGAAGGAGCGGTTCGTAAGCATTGGATGAAAGATCAGGTCACAGCTCGGAGGATCCTCGTGGAACTAAATGCTTGGTTAGGAGAGACCGATTGGCAGGCCGACGAACTGGAATCAAGAATTAGGTCGTTTGCTACAGACAAAGATCTGAAGTTGGGCGAGGTGATCCACCCTTTGAGAGTGGCGGTAACTGGTCGTGAAGCAAGTCCAGGCATCTTTGAAGTTCTGTACCTTTTGGGGCGAACATGTGTTCTCGAGAGGATAGGTGGGGCGATTGAGTATTTGGAAAGTTGTGCTGATGAGGATGGATTCTAAATATTGGTAGGGATCACGTTGAATATTAATCAATCTGACAACGAGTTTATGAGCCTAGCGCTTCAGCAGGCAAAGAAAGCCTATGGCTTGGGTGAAGTTCCTGTAGGCGCTGTGATTGTGAGAGGGGATAGAGTGATTTCGAAAGGACATAATTTAACGGGATCAGAAAAGGATCCTACTGCACACGCAGAAGTCATAGCAATTCGGAGAGCCTCTCAGAAATTGAAGGATTGGCGGCTTGTTGACTGCACTCTTTATACTACACTAGAACCATGTGCTATGTGTGCTGGAGCTCTGGTTCTTTCTCGTATTGAGCGACTAGTGTTCGGTGCTACAGATCCAA
Organism: Longimicrobiales bacterium; assembly: GCA_045561015.1. GTDB lineage: Bacteria > Gemmatimonadota > Gemmatimonadetes > Longimicrobiales > Gaopeijiaceae. Next base: position 7,856 of record JBJKYO010000030.1, read on the forward strand.
AATCTGGCATGGTCGGAAGCCTGGGTAATTTAGTCTGTGATGAGCGGTTGAATCATCGAATGGAAGTAGCCAGCGGTATTTTAGAGGAGGAGTCCTCTAAACTGCTCAAAGGATACTTCAAAGAGCGCCGTTCTTTAGCGGTGCGTCGGTGATGGTGGAACAATTTATCGAAATGTGTTCCCTCAATTAATTCCCTCAGTTATTCCAGTTGTTCCAAAGACTTTTAAGACACCAATGAGTAGTACAATCCCTATAAGCAGGGCTGCCCAAACAGGCAGTCCATAAGCCGTGCCTATGCTTCCGAATACAATAGAAATGACCCCGACAATTAAGGCATAAGGCATCTGGGTTCTCACATGGTCTACGTGGTCACATTCCGTGGCTGTCGAACTTAATACAGTAGTGTCTGAGATTGGCGAACAGTGATCGCCAAATATCGCTCCCGCAAGGACCGAACTAATTGTACTAAGAAGTATGGAATATTCACCGTCACCAAAACCTATCGCTCCGCCAAGGCTTACGGTCAGTGGTATAACTAAAGGAACTAGAATGGCCATGGTAGCCCAGGAGGTTCCTGTAGCAAATGCCATTGCGGCGGCGGTAAAAAACACTAACGCTGGAAGTATTTGTACAGGTAGGGAACCCGTAAGTATTTGGGAGAGATAATTTGCCGTACCGAGATCCTCAGTGACTTGACCCAATGACCAGGCTAGAATTAAAATAACCATGGCATTCATCATGCTCTTCAGTCCGTCTACCCAGGCTTCCATAGTTGCTCTTAGGGTCAAAATGTTTTGAACCACCGAAAGCAGGACAGCCACTAAAACTCCTGCTGTCGAACCCCATAGGAGACAACCGTAGATATCGGCGGCTCCGAGAATTTCTATCAAACTCGCTTCTGGTCTTGTTTCGGAAACACCTGACAGATAGAGTCCTAATACTACGACAAATATCACGGTTCCGATGGGCATGACGGCATTACACCAGGCTGGAATAATCGTTCGTCCAGGCTTCTGGGTAGATATTACGGTCTCAATGCTATCCGTGTTGGTTATTCCAGGTGTTTGCGGGCTGTCAACGGCCCTTTTCTCGGCTTGGACCATAGGTCCTAGGTCGCGATCCATATAAGAGACTAAAAATACCATTGTTAATGCTAAAATGGGATAGAACATATATGGGATAGTGCTTATAAATACGGAGAAGGGACTGATAGTGGCCAGTGTCTGAGCAAGCTGAGTGCCTTGTTCGGGCACATTGGCTGCTATTCTCAGACCATCACCGATCAAGCCTATTTCGTACCCCACCCAGGTAGATATTGGGACGAGAGCCGCTACAGGAGCAGCAGTGGAATCCACAATATAAGCTAGTTTTTCTCTGGAAATCTTAAGGTTGTCTGTTATCGGACGCATGGTGGTGCCCACGATTAGGGTGTTGGCATAATCATCAAAGAAAATGCATAACCCAGCGAACCAAGTTGCTAAACTGCCACGTCTCCGGTTATTCGCGAAGGGTTTGAGTTTGTCTACTATCCCTTGGGTCCCTCCGTTCTTAGAAACTATTCCTACCAAACCACCCAACATAAGTGAGAACACGATGATCTGTGTTTTTCCGCTTGTGTCACCCAAGGCTGGGACAACATAGGAATCTACGGACCGGCCTAATGCTAGGAAGGGATTGTAGCCATTGATGATGAATGCACCTAACCAAACTCCTGCGAGCAGTGCGGTTATTACTTCGTGGAAGAGTAATGCTAGGGTGATGGCTATTAAGGGTGGCGCCAGTGAAACCCACCCATTTATAAAAGCTCTATCAAAGGAGAATTCAAATTGATCTATTGTTATGACCAGGGGTAATTGTTCCCTTTGGGATATGGTCACACCTATCGTTTCATCTATGCCAGAATGTACAATCCCGGAAAGTAGCTCTTTCCCTGAGGCATCTCGCACAACATATGATCCTTGGGCATCCTGAGGTCCTGTGAGGGTAATTTCAAAAGGAACCGATTTTAGGATTAGCATTTCGTCTGATCTAACATCTTGAGAATGTACGTCAAACGTGTTGAGCAGCATGGGACCGAGAAATAGAAAAAGCAGTGCCAGTTTCAACTGTCGGTACATATTAAACCCTTCATTTAAGTCTCAGGATGCCATTTGAGTACGGTTGATGATGCTTAAAGGTGCTTCTCTTGTAAAGGAACCAACACTTGTCTAGTTTTGTGTGGTGTAGATCCACTGGATCAACTAGGAGCTCAGTCTGCACACTGTAATGATGAAGGAAATAGAAATAAGACAAGCCATCACCGATATGGCCGAAGCCTTGATTGCTCTCAATGAAGGTACTGATGATCTTATTCTCATGGGTGTCCATCGTAGGGGTGTGCAGGTAGCCAGAGTCATCAGAGAACAAATAGAAGTTGAATACGGGGTGCGTATACCATTGGGCACTTTGGATATAACCTTTTACAGGGACGACTTGCTTACTATTGGACCCAAACCAGTGGTTGGACAAACTATTTTGCCGGAAGCCGGAATTGAAGGGAAAAGATTAGCGATAATCGATGATGTTATTTTTACTGGAAGAACTGCTAGGGCGGGGCTAAATGAACTAATGGACTGGGGCAGGCCTTCTAAGGTGTTTCTGTTAGTCCTTATTGATCGCAAGGGTCGGGAGATTCCATTACACCCTGACTATGCTGGGAATGTGATTGAAGCCCCAAAGGGGTCCACCGTAGATGTAAGAGTGCCCGAGGTGGATGGAGAGTGGGCAGTAGAGATGACTTCTTTAGTGGAGGAAACACCTTGATATCTAGGCCGTTCAGTTTGGGAAAAGATTTAATAGGCTTAGAAGAATTGGCCGCCGACCAAATAACGGGCATTCTCGATACAGCCGGAGCGTTCAAGGAAATTTCGGAACGACGTATAAAAAAAGTTCCAATCCTAAGAGGAAAAACTATTGTAAATCTGTTCTTCGAGGCCTCTACTAGAACAAAAATTTCTTTCGAATTCGCACAAAAACGTTTGAGCGCGGACACCGTTAGTGTGTCCTCCGCCGGATCGTCAGTATCTAAAGGGGAGACATTGGTGGATACTGCTAGGAATTTGGAAGCTATGAAGATTGATATGGTTGTGATTAGGCATAGTTCATCTGGGGCAGCTAGATTTCTTGCTGAGAGGATACCCTCCAGTGTGATAAATGCAGGTGACGGAAGTCACGAGCATCCAACTCAGGGGCTGCTAGATGCCCTAACCATAAGAGATCACCTGGGTAGTTTGACTGGGTTGAAAGTTGCTATAGTTGGGGATGTACTGCATTCCAGGGTGGCGAGGTCTAACATACACTGCTTGCTCAAACTAGGAGCTGAGGTTGGTGTGTGTGGCCCATATAGCCTTATGCCAGTGCATATTGAAGAGATGGGCGTGAAGGTTTTCCGGCGTATAGAAGAGATTATTGAATGGTCTGATGTCTTAAATATCTTGAGGCTACAGTTGGAACGAATGGACAGTGGCTATATACCTAGTCTCAGGGAGTATAATCAGAGATGGGGAATTTCAAGGGAACGCCTCAGGTTAGGTTCCAAGAACTTACTGGTATTACATCCTGGACCGATGAATCGAGGGGTTGAAATAGACAGCGATGTTGCTGACGGTCCTCAGTCAGTGATCTTAGAGCAAGTTACAAATGGAGTAGCCGTAAGAATGGCCGTATTGTATCTGTTGGCCGGGGGTGCGCCCGAGACAGTTGAATCAGCAAAAGGAGAGTCAAGGTAGCAATGGGATCGATTCTAATCCGCGGGGGGCACGTAGTTGATCCGAGTCAATCGATGGACAAAAAAGCGGATTTGCTGATCATGGATGGGAGGGTCGAAGCGGTAGGTGCCCAAGTCGCTGGAGTGGAGGGTATTCCGGAGATAGATGCATCAGGGAAAATAGTAACTCCAGGTCTTATAGATGTCCATGTCCATCTTCGTGAACCTGGAGGGGAACACAAAGAGACTATAGAAACTGGTTTAGATGCAGCTGTGGGTGGCGGATTCACTGCGGTGTGCGCAATGCCTAATACTGATCCCGTAATCGACGATCCCGCAGGGATACGTTTTATAATGGCTCAAGCTGAAAAAGCAAAAAAAGCCAGAGTCTATCCTCTGGGAGCTATTTCTAAGAGACAACAAGGTGAACAACTCGCGGCCATTGGAGAAATGGTGGACGCTGGTGCAGTTGGGATTACAGATGATGGAAATCCTGTGATGGATGGAGAAATAATGCGTCGGGCTATGGAGTACGCCAAGTCATTTAATATTCCAGTTGCTGATCACCCTGAAGATCTTAATTTTTCTAGAAATGGTGCGATGAACGAAGGTTTTTTATCCACTAAATTGGGACTCCCCGGGAAGCCCAATATTTCAGAAGATATTCATATAGTGCGAGACCTTTTACTAGCTGAGCTTACAGGGAGTCGGATACATTTGCAGCACGTATCCACTGCGTTTGGTGTAGAAATGATAAGGCAGGCAAAAATGCGCGGAGTAGGAGTGACTGCCGAGGCTACCCCACATCACCTTATACTTACTGAAGAAGAAGTAGAAGGATACAACACCAATGCAAAGATGAATCCACCTCTAAGGACTAATCATGATCGCGAAGCGGTCGTTAAAGGTTTTAGGGATGGAACTTTGTGTGTATATGCTACCGATCACGCACCCCATCACTACGATGAGAAGGAAAGAGCTTTTGCCGATGCGCCAAATGGAATTGTCGGTTTGGAAACATCACTCGGGATAGGACTGACTTATATGGTTGACAAGGGACTGGCTGACCTTTCCACGCTGGTTGATCGGATGAGCTGTAGCCCGGCGAAAGCATTCAATTTGCCTGGAGGATCCTTGAAGAAAGGAAGTCTAGGAGATGTGACATTAATTGACACCAGCGTAACCTGGACTGTAGAAGCTGAAAAATTTAGATCCAAGAGCCAAAATACACCGTTTGAGGGCCTGGAGTTGCAAGGGAAAGCTTGTCAAACAATCGTGGGGGGAGTGAGTGTCTGGGAGGAATCCTGAACTTAAAGTTTCTTCGATAGTCAGGAAGAGACAGTTTGATCGCTAGTTTTTTAAATTAGCTTTTGATCGCCTTGGACAGTCTGCTTTTGAGTCGGGCTGCTGAGTTTGGATGGAGTATCCTGTTTGTAGCTGCGCGGTCTATAAGGACTTGTGCTTTCTTGTATTCAGTCTCTGCAGAAGAAAGATCTTCTGCGGTCCGAACCTTTTTTATTGCACTTCTTAACTGGGATCGGACGGTCCGGTTGCGCGCGTTTGCATCGTGACTAGTCCGAACTCTCTTTTTTGCACTTTTGATATTGGGCATAGCTATGTTCTCTACACTAAATCCTAACGTGAATAATCGAGTGAGAATTATATTGGAAACAGCTAGTCTGATCAATAAGTAGCGAGTTAAGGTGATTTCTAAAAGGTGCTTAGGGGGTGGCTTGTATTGCTGTCCTGAAGTAAGTTGCGTGCCATGGAATTATTATCCATTCTACCGGTCCTTATTTTTTCGATAGTGGTGCATGAGGTCGCACATGCTTGGGTAGCACTTAAGGAAGGTGACGACACCGCCTATCGCTTAGGCCGTATCACCTTGAATCCTTTTTCCCACTTGGATTTGCTGGGTTCGTTTCTGGTTCCAGTCATCCTCTACAACGTAACTGGCGGCATGATCTTCGGCTGGGCTAAACCAGTGCCTATTAACCCTAGCAAGTTTTATAATTATCGTTCTGCGGACATCAAGGTGTCGTTGGCCGGTATTGTTGCGAACATTCTTCTGGCCTTAGGTCTCGTCGTTCTTATGGTACTGTTATTAAATCTTCAAAAAATCATGGGGCCGAATAGTGTTTTGGATTTTATGGCGAATCTAGCTTATTTCGGAATTTACATAAATTTGATCTTAGCCTTCTTTAACTTAATGCCGATCCCACCGTTGGATGGCTCTCACGTTCTTTACCACTTGATCCCCGCAAGTTGGCGACATGGATATGATCGGCTGGGTCAGTACGGCATGTTGATATTGCTAGGCTGTGTTTTTCTTTATCCAAGCCTATTCAGTTTTATCCTAAAACCAGTCCAGTTTTTAATAGGCATTGCTGATTCAGTAATAATATCATGGACCTAAGCCCACCTCCTCAGAATAGCCAAAATGAAATTTTTTTGGTTGTTGATATCGAGAGGTTCCGAGGGCCTCTGGATTTGCTGTTGCATCTCATAAGACAGCAGGACATTGATATTTTTGAAATACCTATTTCGAAAATCACACGGCAATTCCTTTCAGCGCTGACTGACATTGGTGAAAACCAAATTAACAATGCTGGTGAGTTTATGGAGATGGCGGCGAATTTATTAAGAATAAAAGCCCAGATGCTGCTACCCAGCAGTGTGGTATCAGAAGATGAAGATCCGAGGGCAGAGTTGGTATATAGGTTGTTGGAGTACGAACAAATACAAGAAATCAAGGCTCACCTGAGCCTGGCTGAATCCCAAAGGAGTAGGCAGTTTGGGAAGGGGTACGTCGTGCCAAGAAGCCAAAGAGCTAAGAAGGAAACAGTCTTGGAGACCCAATGGCACGAAGTATACGATGCCGCCGCTTCCATGGTTGTTCCGTCTATGGAAATTGTAGAACATAGAGTGACTACGAGGCTGGTAGCGATGGAAGACAAGGTAGACTTAATCTTGCTGACTCTCCAAAATCTAAAAAGGGTAAGGTTCAGCAAGTTGCTCGAACCCTTTGAATCTAAAATGCACGGAGTTATGACTTTTCTAGCTAGCTTGGAATTGGCACGTAATAGGAAGGTTAAGTTACGCCAAACAGAAAAATTCTCAGAGTTGTGGATGTATCGATATGTCGAGAATATTCCAGTAGAAGTCGACACTAATTCTGGAGAGGAATGATGCGAGCAACGCAAATTGTTGAAGCAGTACTCTTTTCAAGTGATGCGCCTGTTAATGCTGAAGAAATAGCAAGGGCTGATGATTCTCTGAACGAAGATGTGGTGGAAAAAGCAATAAAAGAATTAGGACGAATATATGAAGAATCGGAAAGAGCTTTTGAGATTAAATCACTTGGAGGAGGTTATCAAATTATTACCCTTCCAGTATATGCAACATATCTAGACAGGTTTGACACGGTAGCTAAGTCGTCCAGGTTGTCGGGCCCAGCCCTCGAAACCTTGGCCATAATAGCCTACAGACAACCAATTGGCAGGATAGATATAGAATACGTTCGAGGTGTGAGTTCTGCTGGAGTGGTCAGAACACTACAGGACAGGGAATTGGTCGATGTTGTGGGTAGAGGTGAGGGCCTAGGGAGGCCGTTATTGTACGGCACTACCAATAAATTTCTTGAACACTTTGGTTTTTCTAAAATTGAAGACTTACCTCGAAAGGATGATTTGCCGGTTGTCCTAAAAGGAGAAAATATAACAGAGGCTATGCCAGAAAATACAGAGGTTGGTAGCTCGCAGAAAAATCAGACCTCTAGTAATAAAAACAGAGAAACTGAGAATGACCTACCAGTCTCTCCATCCCTCGCTGACTAGCCCACTCATTGACGATGCGTTTGCATAAATTTATCTCAAGATCGGGTGTCGCATCACGCAGAAAAGCTGAAGTTATGATTTCTGAGGAAAGGGTCACAGTGAACTCAGAAATCATTAGAAATATGGGAATAACTATCGATCCTGAAAGTGATGTTGTTGCTGTTGACGGACAGCCAATTAAGATACTTCCTATAAAATGGGCAAAAATAAATAAACCCAAAGGATTCCTTACTACCGCGAAGGATGACCGGGGTAGACCAGTCGTATATGATCTTCTGCCAGAAGACATGAGGAGCCTCCGCTATGTTGGAAGGTTGGATTACTTAACTGAAGGGCTTCTCATTCTCACTAACGACGGTGATGCGGCTAATCGTTTGCAACACCCACGGTACGGCATAGAACGCGAGTACGAAGTTACGGTCGAACAGGAGTTGTCAAAAACAGTTTTAGAGCGTTTGCGGGCAGGTGTAGAGTTAGATGATGGTTTTGCTCGTCCATCGACTGTAGAGATTGACCGCAACAAGGATAATAGTTTGAAGAATTTAAGGTTGGTCTTAAAAGAAGGCAGGAATAGAGAAGTAAGACGTTTGATGGCGGCAGTAGGTTGCTCAGTAGCACATCTAAAGAGGACAAGGTTTGGGCCTGTAGAGTTGGGTTGGCTCAAAGTAGGTCACTATAAGATGCTCACTCCAGATGAAGTTGAGCCTTTAACCAATTGTGGTTCTTTGGTATGATTGTCGTGAGATACTGGACCGATCGGTTGAAACAAAAAAGGTATTTGGGGTCACAGTAACTAGCTGTTAATGTTTTGGGAAGAAGGGCCCATAGCTCAGTTGGTTAGAGCAGCGGACTCATAATCCGAAGGTCCCAGGTTCAAGTCCTGGTGGGCCCATTCAAGGAAACAAGCACGACATATCAAGTTTTTCTACAAGAAATAATTGGTAGAGAAAGGGAGATGAGAGACAACTAAGTTAATTCGAGACAAATTTGCTTGACGTTTCTCTCTTGGACATTTTGTTTCTACCCTAAAAATGATTGGGAACAGTTGTTGGAGGTAGAAGACTTCCAAACGGTGGAACCATTAACTATTAAGAAGGTTATCTAGAAAACGGTGAAATCAAGTTGACGAAGATTAAAAGTGAAGGGTCTGGCTCATCTTCCAAGGTGTACTCGACACTCAAGAAGATAAACCAGCGAATCCAAATCTCTTTTCATATCGACCTTTTTGCGAAAATATTGTGTGCCACTTTGGGATTCTCTGTTCTATTGAAAATTGCTGAGATACTTTTTCCTTTTCAAGCTCCAGGATGGGAGATACTGCTATCTGGGTCGTTCTGTATTTACCTCGTTTTTTCAATCCGTCGTAAACTCAAAAGTGAATGGCTGGATCGGGCAGCGGGAATGGCCGATAAATTGGGAGGGTTAAGGGACGAAATTAAGACCGCATACTGGTTTATGCGCCATCCAAAAAAATCCGCTTGGATAGATCTACAGTTGAAAGGTGCTGCCAAGTCTTTGGATTCCATGAAGATAAACGAATTGTTCCCCTTGAGCGTTTCCAAATGGTTTTGGGGTGTATTTGTATTGATTGCAGTGCAGGTCAGTTTAGGAGTCCTACCAAGTCAGACTCCTTTGTTTTTCTCTGACGCTGGATCTCAAGCCCCCTTCTCCGACATGGAAGTTCAGATAGCAGAATTGGAAACGATATTAGGCAGTGAGGTGGGATCAGTATTAGAAGATGCGGATCGGGAGAGTCTCGAAGAAGTTCTGGAAGATTTGAAGGCTGATGAATTTGACAGTGAAGAAGTCCTGCGGCAACTGCAAGAAGCAGAGGACTTATTCAACGAAGAAAGTTTTGAGATGGATGCTCTCAATCAAGAAATGGCACAGATTGCGGAGGAATTTTCAGATACCGATGATCTATCGGTATTCTCAAATTCTTTAGGATCATCAGAATTCGGAGATGCTGCAGACCAGCTGAGAGAATTGAGCGAAAGACTGTCCGATATGACGCCTACTGAATTAAATAATTTAGAGGAAGGACTGCAGCCAAGTCAGAACGCTGAATCCTTGTCTATCGAAGAATTATTGAGCGCGTTGAATGAGGCTGGGACCGCACTATCTCAGGATGAGATGTCTATGGCAGAAGGTGCACTGACAGAGGCAGCGGCTACACTTGATGCAATGGCACAGGATCAAAACTTGGAAGAAGCTTTGAATGAAGCTGCAACGAATATGCAAGCTATGAGCCAACAGGTCACCCAAAATGCTAATAGCTCGAGCTTGGATCCAGAAGGAGAAATGACGGCGGGCTCATCTGGGACTGGCTCCGATGAAGTCACTCAATCTTCTGGGGGCGAATCAGGGGAAGGCAGTGGGCCAGCGGGGAATTCTACAGGAGCCCCATCGGAGAACGCTGAATTAGAATTAGGAGAGGCTACCACTCTAGAAGTGCAATTAAATCTAGAAGTGATCGAAGAAGGGTTGATAGACGAACTTCCCGATCCTGAGAATTTGTTCCAAGGTGGTAGTCAGAGGCAGCAATCAGAACTGGAATTTAGGGATGTGAATGGCTTGGCTGGTTATTCTCCAGCTTCAGCCTTGGACATAGAAGTAGTATTCTGGGAATATCGCGATTTAGTTAAGGATTATTTTTTGGGCATAAGACCATTGAGAGAAAATGACAACAGAAATAGATAACCAAGTATCACTGTTTTGTGATGAATTTAAAAAAGTAAGAACTGAGATTGGTAAAGTCATAGTAGGAAATGAAGAAGTAATTGATGGCACTTTAGTGAGTTTGTTGGCGAAGGGACATGTTCTACTTGAGGGGATTCCCGGGGTGGGAAAGACAAAGATAGTCTCCACTGTAGCAGATGTCCTGCAGTTAAAGTTCTCTAGGATTCAATTCACCCCCGATTTGATGCCAGGAGATGTTGTGGGTAGTGACGTAATGCATGAAACAGATATGGGAGAGAAGTATTTGGCCTTCCAGAAGGGCCCAATATTTACAAATATTCTTTTGGCCGATGAAATTAATCGTGCGACACCTAAAACCCAGTCAGCGCTTTTGGAGGCCATGCAGGAAAGAAGTGTCACTGTGGGTGTAACTACTCATAAGCTAGACCCCCCATTTTTTGTGCTCGCGACTCAAAATCCAGTGGAGATGGAGGGCACTTATCCCCTTCCAGAAGCTCAACTCGACCGCTTTTTTTATAAGCTGAGAATTAAATATCCAGAATCGAAGCATATGCATGAGATCATGAACCGGACGACTGCAGGTTCTGAACCAAATGCGACGATGGTTCTGAACAGGGATCAAATACTAGAGATGCGGGAAACGGCGAGGAATGTCCCTATAGCTCCGAGCATCCAAGATTATGCAATACGCTTAACCCTGGCGACTAACCCTAACAATGAGTTCACACATCCCTTGGCAACCCAGTATGTACGTTTCGGTTCTAGTCCAAGGGGAACTCAAGCTCTAGTAGTTGGTGCAAAGGTGAATGCTCTAGTAAGTGGAAGAGTGCACGTATCTTGCGAAGATATCCGCTCCTATTTCCTGCCAGCTTTCCGACACAGAGTATTATTGAACTTTGAAGGAGAGGCAGACCGAATCGATCCAGATGAAATCTTGACCAAGATCATGAATGATGTTCCCGAACCCGAAGAATAGATCGATCATACCAGGTGAGCTAGTAAAACATGGAATCTAGTGAAGCACTTTTTGACGACGATTTTATCAAGAAACTAGAATATCTAAACTTGGTTTCAAAGCAGATGGTTCCCGGGCACCTCCACGGGGAACATCGATCTAAGAAGAAGACTAGTTCGGGAATAGAATTCTCTGATTATAGGGAATACGTGTCAGGGGAAGACACAAAAAATGTGGACTGGAGAACATTCCTTCGGTTAGAGAAGCTTCTGCTTAGAATTTTCGAAGAAGAAGCCGATTTGCCTATCTATATTTTCATTGACTCAAGTGAATCAATGAATTGTGGCGATCCTGTAAAATTTGATCAAGCAAGAAAAATTGCTGCTGCGATGTGTTATGTGGGTTTATTGAATCAAGACAGGGTGAACCTGATCGGGTTTAATGATGGGGCCGAGAATCAACTTTCGGCGCGAAGAGGCAAAAGCCAAATCTGGAACACTTTCCAGTTTCTAGAGGCCATGAGAACCAAAGGGTCTACTTCTATGGAAAGAGCATTCAAGGGATTTTTTTCCTCACAGAGAAGAAGGGGGTTGGTGGTTGTTATCTCTGATTTTTTAGACCCTTCAGGATTCGAGAGATCTTTTGATATGTTAAGACATTATCGGCAGGATTTGTTTGCAGTTCACTTATATGATCCTGACGAGCGAAATCCCATTCTACCAGATGAGGTTCTGTTGAGAGACACAGAACTTGGCGATCTCGAAAGGGTCAAGGTTACACCGGCGTTGATGGATGCCTATACCCATGCCTTTGATGCTCATGTGGCCGCTCTGGAAGACTACTGCAAAAAAAATGGGTGGGGGTTTATAAGTTCGTCTACGGAAAATCCGTTCGAAGATTTAATCCTCCAAGTATTTCGGCAGGGTAGGTTCTTGACATGAACTTGTTCCTTACGTCTCCAACAGCCACTCTTCTTTTGGCTGTTGGCACAGTTCTAACAGTGGGATTTCTGTATTGGTTGAAGCCTCCACCTCCCACCATGATGGTGTCCTCTTCGCTTATATGGAAAAGGCTCTTGAAGCAGCGTAAAAAAAGTTCTTTCATCGATAAGATTCGTTGGATACTGTCTCTTCTTCTTGCTTCCATTATCGCTATAAGTATGGTCGTTGCATCAGGAGGACCTGAGCTGTTCTCATCTGAAGTAGCTAATATTGAAGATGTTTCTATTGTCATCGACAATTCTGGCACAATGGCTACTCTCACTCAGAATGGAGAAAGTCGATGGCAGAATGCGTTGGCCTATGCAGAGAACTTAATTATTAATAGTCATCCAAGCACTGAAGTCGTGTTGCTCGATACCGCAGGCCAGATAACCTCTAGGCTAAGTACCAACAAGTGGGAAGCTCTTACGAAAATAGAATCCCTGGCTCTTTCCTTTGGAGATGCTCATCATTTCCCAAATCTTCCAGAGAGAGAAGGTCGCACAGTGTTCATTTCAGATGGTGTATCGAATGTCGCGATTCCATCTGACGTAGAGGTAGTGTCGGTTTTTGAACCGGCTGAAAACGTGGGAATAACTGGTCTAGTGGTGATGCCTAACACTGACGGGGATCCGTCAGCTCTTAGGGGCCTGGTCCAGATAACGAATGGGTCTCTTGTTCCTAAGGAAGTCAGGCTACGGGCCAGCGGTCTTGGAGGAGCCAATATCAGCTTGTCACTAACGGTCGAGCCTGGAGAGTCGGCAATAAGGAATGTTGACCTTACGAGTTTTCAACAGGGGCCCATAAGGACTTCTGTGACAAGTGTAAGGGACGCTTTGGTGGATGATAATGTTGCTTATGCTGTCGTTCCCTCTCGCGCGCAAACCAGAGTCACCATGGTCACACCTGGAAATGTTTATCTTGAGACCGCTTTTGAGGCTATGTCACAGATCGAATTGGTTACAGTAAGCCAAGACGAATATGATTCTGGCGATGTAGCAGATATATATGTCTTTGATCGGTTTATTCCAGAGGTTGTTCCTGCTGCTCCTGTTTTGTTCTTTTTGGCAACAGAGCTGCCGATGGAAGAGTCATCTTTTTCAGATGTTTCTCCGGGACAGTCCGATGGCTCTCCTGAGATGCATCCTTTGTTTAGGGGAGTTTCCCTTTCAGACTTAGTGATCGAAAGGGTGGCATCACCAAGGTTTCTTACCGACGACAGTCAGATCTTGTGGGGTGACAGCGAGACACCATTGTTAGTCGCGAGTGAATTGAACTATAAGATGATTGAAGTTGGATTTGCATTGGATGGATCGAATTTCCCTCTTCAGCCGGCATTTCCGATATTCTTACGAAATGCGATTGTATGGATGTTACAGAGTGATTTACCGCAAAACTCAGGACCAGGTCAAATTGAAATACCTGGAATGAATACAGCAGTGACGGATTTAGAGGGTAAATCAGTGGAGACAAATTCGCTTGACCAGGTGACTATTTTCGAGGCCAAGGCTCCTAATTTATACTCTGTCAATCGCGGCGAAAATACGTTTTGGATGCCAATCAATTTGACAAATACACTTGTCACTTTGGTCAATAAATCTACGCTGGAGTCAATCTCTCGCCTCGGTGCTAATGGTTTGATGGATAGCGAGATCGAAGGTCAAACAAGTCCAGCGCTTTGGAGGATGTTAGCTTTGGTCGCATTCGTCTTGGTCATTTTAGAATGGGTGACATACCATAGGCGGATAACCGTGTGAATTTATCGTTCGAATATTATTGGCCATTGGTGGGATTTGTACTACTGCCATTGCTCTGGAACATTGGGTTGGGCACAAAGGTAAAAATTGGCCTGAACCACCTCAGAATATTAAGTGGTATTAGGATTGCGACAATCATTTTATTGATTGCTGCTCTCATGGAACCAACCTGGCATAGATCTGTAAAGTGGGTTTCTACCGTATATGCAATTGATGTGTCCGCAAGCATAGAGCCTAGTTTCATCAGAACGGCGATAGATTGGGTCTCGCGAGTAAATGCTGAAAGGAATCCAGAGCATTCCTCTTTTGTAGTCTTTGCAGGATCTGCGAAAACTTTGAATTATCCAGATCAAATAGCCTCTACAGAAGTTTCTCAGAACGGACTCGACAATACCATAAATCAGAGCATGACTAACCTTGCCATGGGGTTAAGACAGTCCATGAACAGCTTTGAGTCTTCGTACCTCAAGCGCTTGGTACTTTTCACTGATGGAAATGCGAATGTGGGTGAAGAATCAGATTTAGTCAGGCGGGCCAGGGAAGAAGGAATTAGGATTTTCACCATTCCAGCCTCTGTAGTCGGTGCCAATGACAGTTGGATTGACCAACTGGCTATCCCTGAGGTAGTAAGACAAAAGGAACCCGTTGTGGTCGAAGCTCAAGTCTACAGTAGAGCAGAAATGGATGTAGTGATTGAATTGGTTATAGACAATGACCAAAGCTTTCAGAAGTCAGTAAATCTTGCGAAAGGAATGAATTCGGTTCCTTTCGAGGTGGCTATGGAAGGCTTGGGTTCAAGCGTGGTTTCTGCTCGCATCAGTAGCCCCACAGATGGAAGCATAGAAAACAACCGCCTAGATCGCTCTATTAGGGTTGAAGCTCAACCTAGGGTGTTATACGTGGAAGGAAGACCTGAAAGCGCACATTATCTACACGACGCACTTGAAGATGGAGGCATTGAAGTTGTAGCACTCAACCCTGGGGATGATTTTCCTGCCAGCTCTGCAGCCTTAGAGGCATTCGAACTCATTTTGATGAGCGATGTAGCCCCTGACGATTTGACAGAAGTTCAGATGGAGGCTGTTCTGAGTTATGTGAGAGATTTTGGAGGAGGTTTAATATTTGCTGCCGGCGAATCCAGTTATGGTAGAGAAGGATATTCGGGTTCAATAATAGAGGAGGTGTTACCCATTTGGTTTGAGGTTGAAGAAGAACGAAAAGAGTTGTCTTTGGTGATCGTTCTAGATAAGTCATATAGCATGGTAGGAGCAAAGCTTGAATTATCGAAAGAGGCCGCAAAAGCAGCTTTGGGTGTCATGGATCCTAGGCATAGATTCAGCGTCGTAACTTTTGATGACACCCCATATGTGGCCGTTCCACTGCAGTTGGCATCCGAGGCTCCGAGGATCAATCAATCAATCAGTCAAATTATCGCAGGGTCTCAAACCAATATTTATCCAGCCCTAGAGAAAGCATTTGAGATTCTTGAGGACAGTGATGCTGAAGTTAGGCATGTGGTGCTTTTATCGGATGGAAAAACGTATGCTGATGACTACGAAGAACTCGTTACAAGTATGGCCGATGTTGATATTTCCGTTTCCTCTGTGGCTGTGGGCGAAGAAGCCGATCGTGAGTTACTGTCAGATATTGCATCCTGGGGTAATGGACGGAATTACTACATACAGGATGCTCAAGGTGTTCCGCAGGTGTTCATCAAAGAAGCCCAAATAGCTTCTCAGTCAACATTAATTGAGGAAAGCGTGGTTTTTGAGTCGGTCCAGGCCTCAGAAATGTTCACTGGGCTAGATCTAAGTTCAGCACCAGACTTAGAGGGATACGTTAAGACTAAGGGTAAGGACAATGCGGAAATGTTGATAGAGGCTTCAGATGGCTCTCCTATCCTTGCAAGTTGGCACTACGGTTTAGGTCGGACAGCAGCATTTACTTCAGATGTCAAGAACAGATGGGCAGTTAATTGGTTAGAATGGGAAGGCTACGGAAAATTTTGGACTCAAGTGGTTAGGGAAACCATGAGACGAAATGACGAGCCGGGCCCGACCTTAGAAGTAGAACGTGTGGGGAATGAGGCCATTGTAACTCTAAGTGACATCGCATTCGATTCCCCTTCTGACTCCTTAATGAATCCCTCAATCACCGTGAATGGGCCAAGGGAGCAGCAGGCAAAGGTTATTTTGGCACAAAAGGAACTAGGGGTTTACAGTGGTAGTTACCCCGTGGAAGTTTCATCAGATTCATCTTACTCGTTTTCCTTAAACTCTGATGTGGTTAATGGACAAGAGAAGAATATTAACTACAACTATTACGATGAGTTACGAAGGTATCCACCTAATATCCAGTATCTTAACTCCTTGAGTGATCTCACTGGAGGAAAATTGCTGCCTGAGGAAGAGGAGATTTTTCAAGACTATGGTGACAGAGCGTATGTCGCATTCCCCTTGACTAAATGGCTTTTATTTTCGGCGTTGATTTTATTTCTATCTGATATCGCCACTAGAAGGCTTCCTTGGGCATGGACTTATTTGTCGAAAGGAAAGGAGCAGGGGACGATTGATTGAAGTAGTTAATAATTGATGGAGGGTCTTCAGGATGTATGAGTCTTCGTGAGTGAAGAACTAAAAGATACCGTAGTGATCTCTGGTCCCTTGATAGGAGATCATCATTCACGGTGTTTTGACTCATATAGGGTAGTGTACTCTGAGGAAAATGTGATGAGTCAGGATGAGTTCAACCAAGTGGCGCGGGAAGCTACTGCCGCCATTGTTATGACTAGCATTCGAATAACCAAAGGACTAATCGACTCTGCACCTAAGCTTAAGGTCATTTCAAATTTTGGTGTTGGTTATGACAACATTGACGTGGCATATGCCCGTAAGAAAGGAATTATCGCAACCAATACACCTGATGTTTTAACCACTTCTTGTGCAGAATTGGGAGTGGCTTTAGTCATGGCGACCTCACGAAGGTTGGTAGAGGGTTATCGGTTAATGGAGAGGGATGAGTTTAAAGGATGGAAGGTGGATCTTCTATTGGGGTCCGAGTTACGGAACAAGACTCTGGGAATTCTAGGTTGTGGGCGGATAGGTCAGGCTATGGCTGGAATCATGAGTGGGTTTGGCATGAACCTACTCTACCATAACAGAAGAAAACTGAATGAGGACTTAGAAAAAGAATTAGGGGTCTGTTATGTGAATTTCCGATCTCTAATTGCACAGTCGGACATATTGGTGGTTACAGCTCCATTAAATGATGATAACAAGCATATGTTCACGTTGGATACCTTCCGGGAGATGAAGAAAAGGTCAATTCTTATAAATATTGGTCGCGGAGGAATAGTAAACGAAAAAGATTTACTGGTAGCCCTTAAAGAAGGGTTTATTGGAGGTGCTGGATTAGATGTATTTGAGAATCCGAACGATATACCAAGTGAATTAAGATGCCACCCTCGGGTTACTCTCACCCCACACATAGGTAGTGGGACCCAGGAAGCTAGAGATTCCATGAGCGAGTTAGCTGTGCAGGCCGTTGTTGATGTGCTTAACGGCAAGCGACCTCAATATGAGATTGGATAGAGGGTTTATTTTTAATGCAAACATGCACTAGTGGAGCATAGGCAAAATGAATGATACTAAGCAGGTAGCCATAGTGGCTGGTGCAGGCAGGGGGATGGGAGCATCTATCTCGAGGACCCTGAAAGCAGAAGGATATCAGTTGGTTCTCCTATCTAATACGGGTGGCGCAGAAGAGCTAGCAGAAGAGCTAAATTGTGTGGGAATGACTGGATCTGTTACTTCAGAAAAGGATATTGAACGCCTCGTTGAATTGTGTATGAGTAGCTATGGAAGAATTGATGGTGTAATTAATAGCACTGGGCATCCACCAAAGGGAGATCTACTCGAGCTAACCGATGATAACTGGAAACTGGGAATGGAGCTTGTGTTCTTGAATGTGGTAAGAATGGCAAGGGCGGTGACACCATATATGCTGCAAGGAGGAGGTGGATCTATAGTTAACATATCCACATTCGCAGCTTATGAGCCTGACTCTAGTTTCCCTGTCTCTGCTTGTATGAGGGCAGCCCTAGGCGGGTATACAAAACTCTATTCAAGCGAATATGCCGCCCGTGGTATCAGAATGAATAATATTCTACCTGGCTTCATCGATTCTTATCCAGAGGACGAATCTATTTTAAATAAGATTCCTGCTGGTCGGTACGGTAAGGTTTCAGAGATTGCCGATACTGCTCTATTTCTTCTGTCGGCTGGGTCGGGATATATCACTGGACAGAATATTAGGGTGGACGGAGGAATAACTAAGTCAGTGTGATGTGAAAATGATCGCAAAAAGAGCCAGTAGTTAATTCAATTGCTGACCAATTCCAAAGGTCCCGCCTCAATATTTCCCAATGCTTAACTTTTTTGGAGTCAGTTGGTTCAAGCCAGTCACCACTCCTAATTGGCTGTACTCATTATTTCCCCAGCAGTACCCACTGCCATCAGTGGTCACTCCGCATGTGTGGTATGTCCCTGCTTCTATGTGATGCCAGCTGTGGTCACCACTTACCGGAACTGGTTGGGATCGGTCGGTTTGACTGGAATCTCCCAGTTGTCCGTACTCATTATTTCCCCAACAGAAAGCTTTCCCGAGATCATTTAGTCCACAGCTATGTGAACGGCCTGCTGAAATGTAAACCCAGAAATTTGCTGTTTTGACTTTGTCTGGATATGGCCATTGACTCTGGCCGCGGTCTGAACCGAGCTGTTGCTCATCGTTTAGTCCCCAACAGTAAGCTTCACCCGTTTGGCTTATGCCGCAGGTATGATAGAGTCCAGCGCTGATGATTGCCCAAGTGTTACCTTCGGAAACTGGCACTGGGTTACTCTTGTTATTCGTCGTGCCGTTCCCGAGCTGTCCGAATTGGTTTAGTCCCCAACAGTAAGCTTGACCAGAGGTCGTAGTCGCGCATGTGTGGTAAGATCCAGCGGTAAGACCATCCCAATCTAATTGCAGGCTTATATCATTGGGAGTGAATTGATCAGAAGTAGTTCCATCACCCAATTGACCAAAATTAGAACGACCCCAGCATTTTATTGTCCCCGCGACACTTATTGAACAGGTATGTTGAAATCCTCCATTTATTTGCTTCATCAGAAGTCCACCATCTATGGGTGTTGGGGTGTTACGTTGTTCCGAAGTGCCGTCACCGATTTGTCCATACTCGTTGTCTCCCCAGCAAGTACCTGATCTATTGGACAAGATGCCGCAACTGTGGCTCACCATGGAATTAATGGAGTTCCACGCTAAGGTCTCGTCTATGGGTGTTGGGGTGTTACGTTGTTCCGAAGTGCCGTCACCGATTTGTCCATACTCGTTGTCTCCCCAGCAAAATACTTCGTCAGATGTTCGTATTCCGCAGGTCATTTTATAACCTGGCTTTAGTTGATCCCAGTGGCTGACAGATATGACGCTCGTAATTGAAATCGTTCCTGTTTGGGCGGTTATCGTGGATTGTCCTAAATCAATCGCAGTGACTAGCCCTGACCCAGAAACCGATGCCACAAATGGGTCCTCCGAGGTCCAACTTATAGTTGGATTTAGCAGTGCACTGCCCAGCGCATCTTGGACGACCACGAATATTTGAGATGTATCACCAATATTTTCAAAACGGATCTTTTTTACTGACAGGTCAATTGTCGCAGGAGTCTGAGCTACGACAACTGAAGTTTTAGCCGTTAATGTTCCCGATTGAACTGATATTTCTGTTGAACCATTTGTCACAGATGTGACCAGGCCAGTCTCGGAAACAGTAGCTACTTCTGGATCTGTCGAAGCCCAGACAATTTTGGGATTTTTGAAATCTCCACCCTGTGCAGTTTTGGCCGAGAGTTTTAACTGGTAATTTTCTCCTAGGGAGGACAATCTGATATCTGTGGTTACGAACGACAGAGAGCTTAACGGCGGGCCTGTTCCATCAGTGCATCCGATGGCTAGTAGTAAGAGGGCCAAGCTAAAACCGGTTCTTCTCATAATCCTGCAGGTCCTGGGTCCTGGTCTGATTGTTTAAAGCCCATATGGTATCGATGTCTTCCAAATTGTAGATGATTTAAAGGGTTGTCATTAATCATGGACAAACAATAGGTATCTCCACAACAACCCAAAAAAGTTAAGTCAAAGTTTCTATTTAACACACTCAAATCACTACAAAGTTCTCAGAAGATTAACTCTATATTAGCGAATTGTCAGAGTTCCTGTATTTTATCATCCTAATCTAAACGAGAAGGCTAACTACTTTCTTGTAGCTTTTTGAACATCCTAAGTAAGGGACAACACAATGTCTGGTAAATCATTCAAAAGGATTTTTACGCTCTGCTTTATTTCGGTGGTGTGTGCTATGAACAGCAATACACTCCTAGCACAAGAAATCGAGGTCAATTTGCGACGATCAGCGATATCTGGTCAAGGCTCGGATACTAGTGCCAATTTCGAGCTGGCAGCAAGATTCGCTCCGTATAAAATCAGTGAGTTAGTGCATAGCACTGGAGTGGACCCACATTGGATCAAAGATAGTGAAAAATTTTGGTATCAGTGGGATGATACAAAAGGAACGAGTTATTACCTTGTAGATCCTCTGACTAGAACTAAAACTGCTGTATTCGACAATGACAGAATGGCTGCAGAATTAACTGAACTGACAAAGAACCCTTGGGATGGGCAACACCTTCCAATTAATAATCTTCGTTTCCTCGATGAGTATACTGTCAGATTTGATGATAGTGGAGCCTCTGGAGATGTTGAGTCCGATGAAGAGGAAAATACTGCTCTTGTTCGTTATTTCGAATTGGATCTCAGAACTCAGACCGTTGAGGAATTGGGCTTGTCTGCCGCTCCGGATAATCATCCTGATTGGGCTAGTATCTCCCCGGACGGTCAAACTGTTCTTTTCGCAAAAGAACACAATTTGTGGATGATGACGGAATCCGAGTATGCAAAGATCCTAGAAGTAAGAAAGGGTAAAAAAGGTGACAAGGCTGACGAAGCAGAAGGAGAGATAGAGGTAGAGGAAATCCAGCTGACGACCGATGGGGCTGCGTTCTATAGCTATGCTTCCAATAACAGTGGCAGAGGAGAGACGAACAAAACTCTGTTGGAAAGTTACGGGGAAAGAAATCGGACTAGTGTCACTTGGTCAAAGGACTCAAAAAAGATCGCCCTGGTTCGCTCTGACCAGCGTAATGTTGACGAACTGTGGGTGATTCATGCGGTGGGTAATGATAGGCCAGAGTTGGAGTCATATAAATATGATATGCCAGGTGAAGAAAACGTTACCCAAAATACAGTGAGTATTTATGATCTTGAAGAGAAAAGTCTAGTCAGTGTCAATGACCAGCCATGGCAAGACCAAATGATGTCAGTGGCCTTGGATAGAACAGTTATCCACTCAGACGTGTCAGCTCCGCAACCTTCTGTGTGGCTCTCAGATGGATCTGAAGAACTATGGGTTACCAGGACGAGCAGGGATCGGCACCGCACGGACGTAATGGTGGTTGATGCGGAAACGGGAAGTGTAAGAATTGTCATCGAAGAGCGGATGAACACATATCTAGATAGGGGATATGGATCGGGCGGTTCTGTTGAACGATTAGGTCGCCTGAAAGAATCAGGAGACCTTCTCTGGTGGTCTGAAAGAGATGGTTGGGGACATATCTATCGGTATGGATCTGACGGGACACTAAAAAATCGACTGACCGAAGGGCCCTGGCATGTAGATGGTTTCCTGGGGGTAGATGAGGCAAGTGGCCATGCTTTTTTGAGAGCTAATGGGAGAGAGGAGGAAGAGGATCCTTATTATCAGCATCTCTACCGAATTAACCTGGATGGATCGGATCTGGTCCTATTAAACCCTGGCAATTTTGATCATCAGATTGATATGAGTACTTCAAAACGCTTTTTTGTGGACAACTACTCTCGAGTGAACACGGTTCCAGTGTCAGCACTCTATGATTCTTCAGGTCAATTAATGATGGAACTTGAGCAGTCTGATTTCAGTTCACTTATGGATGCGGGATATGTATTTCCAGAACCATACAAGACAAAATCAGCTGATGGGATCACTGACATTTATGGGGTTATGTACAAACCTTACGATTTCGAGTCTGAGAGAGATTATCCGATCGTAGCATACGTTTATCCTGGACCTCAGACAGAGTCTGTTTCCAAGTCTTTTAGCTTGAATGGGTATGAACAGGGCCTTGCTCAGTTCGGCTTCATTGTAGTCACCATGGGTAATCGAGGAGGACATCCAGATAGATCAAAATGGTACCACAATTATGGTTATGGAAATCTTCGCGATTATGGCCTGGCCGACAAAAAAGCCGTACTAGAGCAGCTCGGAGATCGTCATGAGTTCATAAATTTGAACAAGATTGGAATATATGGACATTCTGGAGGAGGCTTCATGTCTACTGCAGCCATGCTAGTATATCCCGATTTTTTCAAAGTTGCAGTTTCTTCCTCAGGAAATCATAACAATGATGTTTACAATCGCAATTGGTCGGAAACTCATCATGGAGTAAAGGAAGTGGTCGCAGATGATGGCAGGACAACTTTTGAATATGATATTGAGAAGAATTCCGACTTAGCTGAAAATCTTAAAGGTCACCTCCTGCTTACTACAGGGGATATAGATAACAATGTTCATCACGCCGGGACGTTCCGTGTAGCAGAGGCTTTAATAAAGGCGAATAAACGTTTTGATTTCTTCATGTTTCCTGGACAGCGACACGGTTATGGGGA
The DNA here is from genome assembly GCA_045561015.1 of Longimicrobiales bacterium. Taxonomy (GTDB): domain Bacteria; phylum Gemmatimonadota; class Gemmatimonadetes; order Longimicrobiales; family Gaopeijiaceae. Next base: position 30,640 of record JBJKYO010000030.1, read on the forward strand.
TATGGGCGATTATTGGTTCTGGCTTAGGGCAGAATATTTTGTGAGGCATCTGCTTGGAGACTACAGGTGGGATGCAGACATAATGCAATTGCAGGTTGAAAAGGGCAGGATCAATTGAAGATTCTTCTGTGAAAGAAGTATGGAAAAGTCCTTCACTGAACAGTGGAGAGCATTCCAAGGACATCCTGGAAGGTAACTTTGGGTTGTTTGAAGTAGAGTTCCTAGGTTAGACTGTTTGTTTTTGACAAAGATGGAGACTGCTGCCCAGTAGTTTGTGCAGCTTATTTACACAAACAATTATTGAGAGATTGAAAACATATGACTAGATCGTTCGGCCCCAGACGTGCTATATGGATTGAAGTCGATGAGTGTGATGCCAGTATTAAGAACGAACCATTTCTTGATCACCTGAAGCGCTTTGATGAGATATATCGAGCTATTGTAGCTACTCAGTTCAACTTTCATCAATCAGGCCATCCGGGTGGCTCAGTTTCAGCTGGTCACATTATGAGCAGTTTGTTGTTCGACTCAATGGATTATGACTTCCGCGATCCAATCCGCAGTGACCAGGACCTATTGTCTTTTGCTGCTGGTCACAAAGCAACAGGTCTTTATGGGATGTGGGCTCTGAGGGATGAGCTGATGAGACTATCAAGGCCAGAAGTATTGCCCTCGGAAGATAAATTTAGATTGAGATTAGAAGACCTCTTGGGTTTCAGGAGGAATCCTACACATACAACTCCACTTTTCAATGAATTTGGCTCTACTCCTTTGGATGGCCATCCAACTCCAATGACACCGTTTGTCAGGATTGCTACTGGCCCTTCAGGCGTTGGTATGGCCAGTTCAATCGGACTAGCCTTTGGAGCGGCAGACTATTTTGGGGAGAATGCTCCCAAGGTTCATATGCTTGAGGGTGAAGGAGGATTGACTCCAGGCAGGGTCTATGAAAGTGTAGCAGCTGCGGGAGTAGCTGGACTGAAAAATGCGATATGCCACTTAGATTGGAATCAGGCATCTATAGATTCTGACAAAGTAACCCGAGAGGGGAGTAATTGGGGAGATTACGTTCAGTGGGACCCAATGGAGTTTTTCTATCTTCATGACTGGAACGTCATACATGTACTCGACGGATTTGATATGGGCCAAGTAGTTAGCGCTCAACGCAAAGCGTTGGAGATTGATAACGACCAACCGACAGCCATTGTATATAGGACTGAAAAAGGTTGGAATTATGGCATCACTGGAAAGAAATCGCACGGTGCAGGCCATAAAATGGGAAGTGACAGCTGGCATGGAGCAATGGCGCCAATTTTTGGGGAAGAGGCTACAAGCCTTCCTTCTCCTAAAGATCCATCAAATATTGATGAAGTAGAGGCCTGTTACTGGGAAACATTATTGAGGATTCGTGGAATTGTTTCCGGGGAACAAGCGATGTGTGAAAACTTGGCGAGTAGAGTCCAAGAATCCTTTCAACGATTAGATAAGCTTTCCAGAGAATCTAGCAGTGTTCCACCCAATGTTGACGCTGTGATTGAAGCGTGCAGTTCACCAGAAACACCGTCTGAACTGCAATTAGAGATTGGTTCTAAGTTTCCTTTGAGGAAACAGTTGGGTCAGGTTCTGGGCTTTTTGAATCAAAAATCTGATGGAGCGATGCTCTTCGGAGCTGCTGACCTAAGTGACTCTACAGCCGTCTCGGGTGCTAATACAGGTTTCCCAGATAATTTTTGGCATTTTCGGACTAATCCGTTAAGCCGATCCTTAAGTATGGGTGGAATTTGTGAGGATGGTCTTTCATGTATCATAGTGGGGATATCAGGATTCGGTAAACACATCGGAGTAGGTGCTTCTTATGGAGCATTTCTTTCTCCCCTCGGTCATATAGCGGCTCGTGTGCACGCCATAAGTCAACAAATGAAACAAGAACTAGACAGCGGTCCATACAGCACAGTGATACTGCAGTGCGGTCATGCCGGAATGAAGACTGGTGAAGATGGTCCAACCCATGCTGATCCTCAGGCCTATCAACTGCACGCGGAAAATTATGCACCAGGTACTGCTATAACACTAACTCCCTGGGAGCCCCAGGAAATCTGGCCGTTGATGGCTGCTGGACTTAGGGCTCAACCAGCTGTTCTTGTTCCCTTTGTAACCCGGCCCAATGAGCCAATTTTAGACAGAAGAGGTTTGGGGTTAGCGCATGAAAACACTGCTGAAAATGGAGTGTACTGTTTGTCTGGAGAAGACGTTGAGGAGCCTGATGCTGTTCTAGTTCTGCAAGGTTCAGGCGTGACCCTCGTTTTCGTGAATGAAGTGCTACCTAAGCTAAAACTAGAAGGGATTAACCTGAGAGTGATGTATGTTGCCAGTCCAGAGCTGTTTGACAGGCTGCCAACGGAAAAAAAGAATTCCATCTATAATGAGGAGATGTCCAGAAATGCTATGGGTATTACGGGATTCACTTTACCGACAATGTACAGGTGGATTCAGTCAGATCTGGGCAGGAATCATACAATGCACCCATTTCAGAAGGGGCATTATTTGGGGAGTGGTCCTGGTGACGATGTGATTCGAGAAGCGGGGTTGGATGGGCCAGGTCAGTACGCTGCAATTAAAAGATTTCTGAGTGCTCTAAAAGATAAAAAGAGTCTAGAATGATAACTGGGTTACTGAGATTGGTAATAGGGGGATGACCTTCGGGCGAAGAGAATTCGTGGCTACTCTCTGTAGGGCAACCGGAATCCTCGGAGCCACAGGTGCCCAGTTCGCATGTGGAATAGATTCCACCAGTGAAGTGGTAGAGGGATTTCCTAGAGACCCACTACTGCTAGAACTCCCAGACGGAAGGATAAGTGTTCAATCTGCTATACCGGCCCTTCCTTTGGCTTATGTTTCAAGAGGCCAACAAAAAATCTTTGTAGACTATGAATCTAGGATAAGTGTTAGTGTGCTAGTGGCTGCTCATATCTCTGTAAGTTCTGGATTGTGGAGAATTCCATTATTAGGTGATGATGTGCGTGTACCCATCGACGCTGGAGATCCTGAAAGGGAGTTCTCGGAGCACGATATCAGTGAATGGGATCCGGGTCTATTACCT
>JBJKYO010000031.1:0-32214 GCA_045561015.1 Longimicrobiales bacterium
CTCTTACCCGACTTACCTTTAGTGCGGTCCATTCGTGTCCTTCTGTATTAACCTCACGACGCTTTCCTTCATTTCTGGAACTACAGAATAGATATCAACCTGAGAACAAAGATCTAAGTCCATCTCAAATCCTCCCTCTCTAAGTTTTGTTCCCCTCTCAGTTCCCGCAAGGAATTCCTTGTCGACCTTGAAATGTCCTCTCACACTTTTCGCTAACCTTCCTGCATCGTTGAGCTCGATATCGGCACCATTTTGTTGGTGGACACACTCAATAAACATCCCTGCACAGACCGTGTCTTCCAGAGAGACATCTCCTTCTGCACCCACGCACACAACGGCAAGAGAATTTTTTTCTGACACTGCTTTAGCAACAGCCCTGATATTCATGAAAGAACAAACCAAAACACTAGGAGAATCATCAACCAAATCGAAAACACGCATTCCATTGGTGGTGCTCATTACCAGCCGTTTTCCATCTACTTTCTCTGGGACAAATTCAGCAGGAGAATTGCCTAGATCAAAACCTTCAGTCATCGCATACCCAGAAGTGCCACATAACATTGAGTCTTCACGTCCCAGAGATGAGGCAAGCTTGATGGCTTCTTCTGTTGAAACGCGGGGATAAATCTCGTGAGCCCCATTTGCCATGGCTTGAACAATTGAGCTACCTGTTCTTAACACATCGATGACCACTACTGATTGATCTGTGACGTCAAGTTTAAAATCCTCTGTCACCGCCAGAAACAGATCCAAGTGCATTATCGTTTAACCCAACGTTGCATGAACTTTTCAACAAAGCCCGTATCTACACCCCCAGTCATAAAATCATCATCTCTCGTAATATCAGAAAGGAACGGAATGGAAGTCTTCACACCTTCAATGACGAAGGAGTCTAAAGCATGTCTCCCGCGGACTATAGCTTCTTCCCGATTACTTCCACTTACAATGAGCTTGGCCAACAGGGAATCGTAATATGGCGGCACCTGGTAGCCCGTATAAAGATGGGTGTCCAATCTTACTCCAGGACCCCCTGGTGGTTGAAAAGTCTCAACACAACCCGGACTGGGCATAAAATTTTGAGCTGGGTCTTCAGCATTTATACGAAATTCGATGGCGTGACCTTGTATAGACGGTTCGCCAGATGGAAACGAAAGGGCTTCTCCAAAAGCCACCCGGATTTGTTCTTTTACCAGATCAAAGCCAGTCACGACCTCTGTGACTGGATGTTCCACTTGAATACGAGTATTCATCTCTATGAAGTAATAGTTTCCTTCTCGGTCCACCAAGAATTCTACAGTCCCAGCACCCACATAATCTATTCCCTGACCAGCCATGATCGCAGTTTCGCCCATTTGTCGACGCATCTCGGACGTCATTCCCGGTGCGGGAGATTCTTCAATTAGCTTCTGATGTCTTCTCTGAGTCGAGCAATCTCTTTCACCTAAGTGAAGCACCTTACCGTGAGAATCTCCAAAAATTTGAATTTCTACATGCCTGATTTCAGAGATATATTTTTCTATATATACGTCTGAATTCCCAAATGTTGACTTCGCCTCGGCCTGAGTAGTATGAAAAGATTTAGACAACTCTTCCTCGTTCTGAACCACCCTCATACCTTTTCCTCCGCCGCCGGCAGAGGCTTTAAGCATCACTGGATATCCAATCTCAGAAGCAATTGACTTAGCATCATTTAGGTCGGTAACTAATCCGTCTGATCCCGGCACCGTTGGTACCCCTATTTGTTGCATAGTCTCTCGGGCAGTTGCTTTGTCACCCATAGCTTTTATCTGATCTGCGCTCGGACCAATGAAAACAATTTTCGAACGCTCGCAAATCTCACTGAAATCAGCATTTTCTGCCAGAAAACCATAGCCAGGATGAATGGCCTCAGCGCCGGTAATCTCTACAGCAGCAATGATCCTTGCTACATCTAGATAACTTTCGTTAGGTGAATTGGGGCCAATACATATGGACTCATCAGCGAAACGGGTATGTAACGAATCTTTATCAGCCTCTGAATATACCGCCACGGTCTTAATTCCAAGCTCCTTACAGGCCCGGATTATACGTAACGCTATTTCCCCTCTATTTGCAATCAGAAGTTTCTTAAACAAGAGGACACCCCATACCAAAGGAAGAAAAATGAAATGCCCACATGCTTAGCTGGGAATTGGCGAGCGAGAGATTGCTCATCACTGGATCTATTAGACCTCAGCTAGGATTGAGAAGAAACAGGACCTGTCCGTACTGAACGGGCTCTCCGTTTTGGACACATACCTCTTCAATTACTCCAGAAACTTCAGCTTCCAGTTCGTTCATCAGCTTCATGGCTTCTAGTATACACAGAGTGTCACCTTCGTTCACCCGCGAACCAACCTTGACGTAGCTGTCAGCATCGGGAGACGACGCAGCGTATAAAGTGCCTACCATGGGCGACTTGACCTCAATAAGGTTAGAATTCGCCCCAGTCTCAGCTTCCACTGTTGAGACTGTCTCTGCAGAAACGGCTTCATCCACCAACGGAGAAGGATTGTCTTTTATGGATAGGTCAGGAGCATTGACCGACCAGCCAGCTTCCTTACCAGAGGCCTTCGCCAACTTAATCCTTGTGCCTTCATGTTCCAGTTCAATGGTCTCGAGGTCACTGTCTTCGACTATGTCGATCAAATTCCTTAAAAACTCAAGATCCATCATTATTCTGAGACCCTGGTCAGATACTTATCTTCAGTACGGTCTATTTTCAAAACATCCCCCTGTTCAATGAAGAGTGGAACCTGGATCAGCGCTCCCGTCTCTAACTTTGCTGGCTTACTGCCACCCTGCGCAGTATCACCCCGCACGCCGGGATCTGTTTCAGAAACTGTTAATTCAACAAACTGTGGCAACTCTACGCTAATCACTTCTTCGTTGTGAACCAACCCCTCGCAATCCATGTTCTCTTTCAAGTACTTTAACTGATCGACACCAAGCAACTCTCCTGAAATTGGAATCATTTCATAACTTTCTTGGTCCATGAAATAGTACAACTGACCATCCGAATAGCTGTAAGAAACAGGTCGGCGCTCCAGCCTGACCGTTACCACCTTCTCCCCAGCCCTGAAAGTTTTATCAACTACAGCTCCGCTCAACACGTTTTTCAACTTCGTCCTCACGAAGGCACCACCTTTACCAGGTTTGACGTGCTGAAAATAGGTAATTGTCCAAAGCTGGTTATTGATTTCTAAAACCATGCCATTTCTAAAATCTGCAGTTGAAGCCATTATTATCGTCCTAATATGGAAGCCTTATCGATTAAAACTATCGATTGGCTATGTGAGCTACTATACCTCTTAGACCTAGAAGATAGCTTTCGATACCGAAACCTATAATTACTCCTTCTGCTACGGGTGCCAAGTAAGAATGCTTCCTAAACCGTTCCCTATTAGCAGTATTGGAGAGATGTACTTCCACGAATGGTAATTCGACACCCACTAAACCATCCCTCAGGGTGATGCTCGTATGGGTTAACCCTCCTGGATTGACCAAAAATCCATCAACCCGAGCACTTGCTTCCTCGATAAAATCTAAAATTTGACCCTCCGAATTGGACTGGAAGCTTTCAACTTCAGCACCAATGTCTCCAGCAAGATCCACTAGTGCAGAATTTATATCGGCTAGAGTTGCTGTACCGTATACCTCCGGTTCCCGCTTACCCAATCGGCGAAGATTCGGTCCATGTATTACTGCAATCCTCATCTAATGACCTCCATATAGGTGACCTCAGAATATTAGTCCGAAACCATTTCCATCATTCTCCAAACGTCAGAACTTGATTTACCTTTTTACAGTAGCAACTAAAGATACCAATCCTTGAGAAAAGGTGTCAACGAGAAAGGTTGAGAGACCGATACAGTAGGGTTAGGTTTCCAGTCACTTAAAGTAACATTAAAGTGGAGTTACTAAGACTCAAACACTTTCGGAGCTGTTGGTCTATGATGCGTCAAATGCGGAACAATACTAAGTGGATAATGCTGTTGACAGCAACCGCCTTTGTAGGACTGATGATATTCCAATGGGGCATGGATATTACTGGACAGGGTGGCATGACGATTGGCGAAATTGGTCGTGTCAATGGAACGCCAGTCCTTAATGACGAATACAACCAAACATACAGACGGCTATTTGACCAAGTGCAGAATGCGCAAGAAGATCCCGTCACAACTCAACAGATAAAAGACATTGAAGATGCAGCATGGGACGAAGTGGTCGATCAAGTGCTGATAAGGCAGGAGCTGGAAAGGAGAGGGATCGTAGTAACGGATAGTGAAATCCTTAGTGCAGCTCGTTTTAGTCCACCTCCCGAATTTCAGTCGAGCCCATCCTTTCAAACCGATGGAGTCTTTGATATTCAGAAGTACCAAGCTTATCTATCCTCACCCACCATAGACCAACTTTTTCTCTATCAATTAGAATCTTATTACAGAGAAGTTATTCCCAGAGGAAAATTACTTCGTCAAGTATCTTCCGACATTTATCTGACAGAAGCATCCCTTTGGGATGAATTTCGAGATCGCAACGAAGCTATCTCAGTGAGATATCTTGCGTTTAACCCAGTCCAGCGAATTTCTGATTCAGAAGTAAGCGTCAGCATTGAAGAGATTAGGAGCTACTACAATAGCAATCCCGATGAATTTAGTTTTCCTTCACAGGCGACCGTTAGAACCATTGTCATGGACAAAACTCCAACTGCCAGTGATACACTAGCAGCAGCAGGATTGGCCATGGATCTAAGGCAACAACTGATGGATGGTGATGCCTTTGAAGAAGTCATCACCAGACCAGATCTATTGGGAGGTTCAGGGGAATTAGGGTGGTTTAGTCGAGGCCAAATGGTTCCTGAATTCTCAGAAGCAGCCTTCTCCGCACAAATAGGAGAAATTACCACCCCAGTTCAAACCTCGTTCGGTTTCCACATAATAGAAGTGCAAGACCAGGCTGGAGATAGTATTCAAGCGCGTCATGTATTAGTACCCATCCGAAGAACAGATGATTCGGAATTAGAGCTCCTAATACTTGCAGACTCACTTGAAGAACTAGGAGAAAGCGAAGGTTTTGAAGAGGCTTCTGAAGCTCTCGGGCTTGTTCCTGGAACCGCTGTCCTTAATCCAGAATTTTCTTTCATAGCTGGTGCTGGAGAAGTTGGTGAGGCTTCCGAATGGGTATTCGAAGAAGAAGCTTCTGAAGGTGACGTGAGTCCACTGTTCGAGACCAGAGAAGCATTCTACATGCTGGAAATACTTGAGATACAGGAAGCTGGAACAGTGAGCCTTGAAGATGCAACCCCTTCTATAGAACAAACCCTTGCTAATAGTAAAAAGATTGAGACTGGAAAAGATCAAGCAAATGAGGTTCTCAATGAGTTGAATGAGGACGTTCCACTAGAAGAATTGGCCTCAAACTTGGACTTGGAGATACAGGAAGCTGGACCGTATACGCGTTTAGAATTCGCTCAAGGATTGGGCCGATTAAACGCTGCAACTGGAGCTGGATTTGGACTAAATATAGGGGAGTTCAGCGACGTTATTGAGGCGAACAACAATGTATTTATCCTTCAGTTACTGGATCATACTCCGCCAGACAGCCTAGTCTTTGCTTCCGAATCTGGAGATCTGCGCACTCAGCTGACTGCGATTGCTCAACAAACACGCCTGCAGGAATGGATTGAAAGTCTTAGATCCGTTGCTAGAATTAATGATAGAAGAGATGAAGTTTTAAACGCTGACCCAGACGCCTCTGCACAGCAACAAATGCCACTGGTCTTTTAGTGAAACCTAGTGTGACAAGCCTAATCTTCTTCTGAATCTTCTTTTTCAGCTGGCTGAGATTCATCTTCTCCGATGTTTTGCGTATCAGATTGATAGGGACTCTCATCGGAATCAGTTAAAGTCCTAAGTTCTTGCACCCGATTATTGGTCGAAGGAGTTAGGGACTCTGTATCAGTTTCACCAGCAGACTTAACCTCCTTTTCGATTTCTCGGATTGACCCCTTGAATTCCCTGATTCCTTTTCCCAGTGAAGAGCCGATCTCTGGCAACCTTTTAGCCCCGAAAAGAAGCAACACAACCATGAAGATCAAAATCATCTCCATCATTCCAAGTCCACCTAGTCCCATAACAAACCTCCTTAAATGATACTAACGACAATTATATCCAAGAACGAACAATAAATGTCACAATTGTGATTCCTACTAGGGTTAAAACATTCAAACTGAGAGTAAGAGGCCCAATGGTCAGAGCTACCGCAACTAAATCTATCGACAGTGGTCCCAACGATGCCTCAACCGCTGTAGTGAGAAAAGACTTTGCGGCACTCTGTGGCAAAAAGATATTACTCAGCTGCGTGAACAACCCTCCAAGCATTAGTCCCAAAATTAGCGTCCAGATCAAACGAGTCTTACTTCTTCGTTGGTGGCTGCCTAGCATTTAGAATTTTCCATAAAAAGTACCCTGGTACATGTGATCCTTCCCAATAAAAACGAAATCACCTTCCATCTATATTACTATCGATCCCTCGTTACTGTATATGTCACTGCATTTTCCAGAGCTGTTACAGCAGGGCTTTTGGGTAAATCCCAAAGGATCTCTCTCGCCCTTTCTGCGTACATTTGCGCCTGCTCTTTTGCATAATCCAGTCCTCCGTTTTCACTCACAATTTCTACCAGTTTTTCGATATCTCTATCCGTAGGTTCAATTAGTGTAAAGAACTTCCTTGTTTCCTGTAACTCAAGCTCAGACATGTTGTTTAAAGATGCAACTAAAGGAAGAGTGACTTTGTGCTCTCTTAAGTCATGTCCCGAAGGTTTTCCTGTGACCGACTCTTCCCCTTTGTAATCCAAAAGATCATCAGCTATCTGAAACGCCATTCCTAGATTATATCCAAAATCTGCTAAAGACTGGCTATGCCTCCCCTGGCCTTCCAAAGCTCCTATCTCACAGGAGGCCGACATTAAAGAAGCAGTTTTACACTCAATTAGACGGTTGTAGTCGCCCTCACTAAAGCCAAGGGCATCTATAGACGTTAACTGCCTCATTTCACCGATACTCATTTGATTCGTAGCATTGGCAAGAACTGAAAGAGCAGAGTATTTCTTCATCTGGACTAGCTCGCTTACAGATCTACTATACAGATAATCACCCATTATCACGGCTACTTGATGAGTCCACAGTGCATTGACAGTAGGAAGCCCTCTTCTGAGAACACTGTGATCTACTGCATCATCGTGTACCAAAGTGGCCAAATGTACCAGCTCTAGTATGGCCCCTAATGTTACGGCATCTTCAGTGGGTTCTTGGCCAACTTCATTAGCTAGAAGAACAAGGGTCGGCCTGAACAACTTCCCTTTCATTGCCAATAGACATTGGTTTACTTCCTCTATCATACCGAAGTCAGAGACCACAATTCTACTCAACTCTTTCTGCACAGCTTCTAGACGATCTGAGACAACCGTCTGAATAGAAGACATACTTAACTCAGTCTCTCGAACCATGCTATCTATTTTTCTTGCCATCAATAGCTATTCCTAGTTGGCCGTGGAAATACTCCATCAAACAACATACGGTTTAATAAGATACTAAGATGAATATTGAGTATCTACCTAGTAGTAACTAGCATAGTATTCCCTTTACCTACCTACAGGACCCCTTGCTGAAACCCTTTGGTCTGCTATGCTGAATTGTAAATAGAACTACCTAGAGTGGTCACATTTGGGCCGCACAAAACAAACATTCTTAGCGGAGACAGTAAAAGCAACTGGCTTTTTCGATTAAGCAAATGCAATCCTTTGCCTTACGAACTAATGAACCACCACAAAGCATTGAGCAGGACTAGGCCTATACCAAGAAGACACACTGCCGATGCAATGAATACTAGGACTTTAATACCCATATTTGTCTATCCAACCTAGTTCTTCTTTAGAGTGCTCAGATATGTGGGCAGAAGCAGTCCCAACAAACCTGCGGGTATTGATATGATTGCGGAAAAAAGAATGACCATCATGGGTCCAAGGCCTTTGAGGCCCTTCTCGTAAACAATCCCAAAAGACAAACCTGAATGAAGTAGCACACCAGTGGATACTCCTACGTACTCTGGTGGGAACCCTGTCCCCAGCATGTAGTTAAGGAGACCTAACAAAGCCCCAAAGGACAGACCCACAAAAAAATAAGCTAAATAGAATCCCAAGGCTTGCTTGCTTGTCCGTTCTTTTTCAAGTGAGAGTATATCATCAAACACCAGTGGTGCCTCCTAGCCACTCTGATTGAATTGGCTTTTTAGGATAGTCTTCAAGGACCCTAATGCCATTGTTGCTAATAGGGCTAATAATAACCAACCTATGTCACTGTCTAGAGCATTAACAATTATTGCTGACGCCCACATAATTGACTGTGAAATCATGATTTTTGACATATCATTTTCTCCTGATCTAATGTATAAAATGCTGTATAGTAGGTGCTACGAAGTCTAAGATTTTTTATCTTAAAAGCCTGAAATCCTATATGGATATGATATAATATCCTTCTAGCGGTATAAACTATAAAATACTAATACCGGTTTGAAAAATCCGTACTTCTTTGATCATAGTCAAACTTTAGATCTCTATTGTCAGTAAGGGCAACTTCAAAGCGAAAACTCCAGTTTCCTGTGACAGTCTGTACAAAATCGAAGTTAGCTTCCCAGCGATGTAAATTTCTGGACAGTCGAATCGAATGATCGGTGAAACTTCCGATATCGATATCATAGGCTGTCCTCCAACTTAGATTCCATTCTTCAGTTGGTTTTAGACGAAATCCCACCTGAAGGAGTTGGCTTCCTACATGCTCTGAATATCGACTTCTTCTCAAGGAATAAGCGAAATTGCTGTCCCAGGAAGGACCCTGCCGATTTGAAGCTGAAGCTTGATCTGGATTTTCACCTGGAGTTACATCATTAGAACCTGCTCCAGGAATCACACTTGATTCATCCGTGGGACTTGTGTTGGAAGTTCCATCGTACAGGGGATTAAGAGGGTCAAAGTTCTCTCCTGAATTTGATTCTGTAACATCTGACCTGGTGGTAGTCGTTCCTCCTTCCAAACCTAAGAATCTGTAGACACTTTGAATTATCTCTGATCTCGAATTCATGGAAAAAGATAAATTCAGCTGCGACAAATCTGGATCAAACTTTCGAATACCGTCATCACCACTGGTGAAAAGGTCATGTTCCATCGAAATCTGTAAACCCCTCAACAGATCAGAACTCAATTGATTCTGCATTCGAGTGGTGGTGAACCCCATCAACCTGCTGTCGCTTTGATTAGCACGAACAAAATCGTAATTCAAAACACTAGTATTTATACCCAAGAGCTTAACCACCCGAGATGGTGGAGGTCGTCTAGGACCACTTCCAGTAGAAGGCTCTGAACCCACGGAATCTCTCGCTGACAATGCCTCACCGGCACCTTCACCACTCAATTGTTCTTCGTCTTCACTTTGCTCACTTCTCTTAGCTTCGAAAGTTTGGTTGAATCCCAGAGTAATGACGTTCTTGGCACTTCCTTCATAAACTCCAAAGACTGTTTTTTGTAAATCAGACGAAAGTATCTGTGGAGCGTAGCTATAACTCAATGAGGGAGAGATTTTGTGCCTTATCGTCTCAAAACCCAACAATCCGCCAAAATAACCATATACATCACTCTTCAATCTTGCGCCAAAGCTATATCGCTTAGGACCCGAAACGAAATCGTGCATTACCGACTCTGCATTGGACCGCTTCAGCGCTCCTGATGCCTGGAGGCTTGGTGTAATAGTGGTAGTTCCTACTAATCGCTGTTGATACCCTAGGCTGGAATTCCAGTTAAGATCGGCTGTAGTTTGGTCAGAAACCAATGTTGATGTTGAGTATGACTGGCTCTGTGCATCGGGGATATCTCTAATCGTTTTCTCATTAAACATTACCGACTGGCCCCACGAGAGTGCCCCTAGGTTAAAAGCACTACTGATCGCTCCAGCTGTTCGTACTTGATCGGCAAGGTTATCCGAGAACACTTGACCAATTTGCATTGGCCTATCAACCAAGCTCCTAGTGTATCTTCCACTACCCGTCCAAGTGAGATTGTTATAGAACCGTGCCTGGCTGGCTGGTGCTTTGAAAAGGGTGATACTTTTTAAAGACACATTAGCCGTTGGAAGTGTCATCTCCACTCGATCGTCACTTAGAAACTGTCTTCTATTACCAGTCACGGAAAAATTTCCCCAATCGAATCTTCTATTGAATCCCCCTTCTGAGTTAATTGATTGAGTGACTTCTCTAGGGTCGAAAGAATTTTCCCTCACGAACTGAGAACTAGAAGCATATCGGGCCGAGAAACTAAACATGCTCCGTTCATCAAGCTGCCATGAATGTCTAGTGTCGTAGGACAATTCATTGCCACCACTATTCCTCCAGTAGCGTCTTACACTGGTCGAACCATTCAGAAATTTCTCATTTATTCTATAACGGAAATTTCCCGTTAAAGAAGTAAAATTATCACTCCACCAGTCACCACTGGCAGTAGCATCCATGTAATCATTGATCGCCCAAAAATAACCAATATTAGAGACTCTTCTACTTTGTCCACGTGAGGATCTCACAATATCATTCACCCCAAACCTCGGGGTGAGAATTCCACTATGCCTACCCGTTTCAGTATTTTGGAACATAAATGGCAACCAAAGCACTGGAACATCCGAAAAATTCAAAGTTACATCCCTAGCCAACAACCAACTCCCACCCACTGCCTTCAGTTCACCTGCTGCAAAATGGTAGTGAGGCTCTGTCTCTTCACATGACGTAAAAATGATGTCATGTCCGAACAAAGTATCTGGGAAAATAGCGGGGAGATCGCCAGATAAAATCCAGGTAGCACCTTCAGAAAAACTTGTATTAGCCGAGAATGCCGAACCCCGCTCTTCTGTTCCATCATAGATTACACCCGTGCTTCGCACTGGCTCTTGTCCTAACCTTTCGGTCAGAGTCTCCCCTGAAGTCCACAGAAGTGAATCTGTCAGATTGATCGTATCTATGGCAATCACAGACATTCCATCCTGATGTAATTCTGCAGGAGAATTCTCTGTTCCAGAAATTGTCAGTTTCTCATTTGAAGCATCGAAAATAGCTTGCTCGCCCGAATACCTTACAACAGAATAGTTTGGTAAAGCCATTAACTGCTCAAGAAACTCATCCTGCGTAACAAAATTTCCCGCCTGAGGGGATATAGGTGAGATCCTCAACGAGTCTGGAATAAACAATGTAGAGTCCACCCCCGGGGGCCTCGCCAACACTTGAAGTCTTTCCAAAACCTTGGAACGATCATATTCGCTCCCCAGACTGTCCGCCTGCTGACCTCTAACAAGTTCAAAATCCGAAGAAAATAAAAACAGGGCGATTTTTATGACAGTCAGGTAATTTAGAGCATAGGGTCCTCGTTTCACTGGGATTTAACACTTCCTTCTGGAGGATCCCCACCTATTTCTTTCGCTTTGCGACGACGATAAATCACGGCCGACAGAAGTATACTGAATTCATACAAAAATACTAATGGCACCATCATCATCACTGTTACAGTCACCACGTCCCCCGGACTCAGGAAACTTGCTAGCAGAGTGATTATAACTATGGCGTGTCTTCGCTTAGTGCGGAGAAATGTTGGTGTAACTAGGCCCAAAGCTGAAAGAATCATTATTACTACTGGCAATTCGAAGAGAATACCAAAAGCCAGAAGAAGCTTTGTGACAAAATTCAAGTATGGTCCTGCCTGGACCACAGGGTCAAAATAGGCGTCTGCGAAGAAGAGCAGGAACTTCAATGTCGCAGGCAAAGCCATATAGTAGGACATCGCCACTCCAGCTCCAAAAAGGATGACACCCATATAAAGAGCTGGAATTATCACTCTCTTTTCGTGTGACTCCAGTGCAGGAGACAAAAATGACCATACTTGATAAATCAAAATGGGAGACACTAGTATGATGCCAACAAGCAAACTGACTTTCAAAATCAAAAAGAAAGGCTCAGTGGGAGAGAAAAACTTCAGCCTTTCCCCTTCACCCATAACTTCATAGTAGGGACTTATTAGAATATTGAGTACATCGAACTGCTGAACCAACAAAAATCCGACCACGACACCCACTATAAGGGCAACTACGCTCCATAAGATCCTCCATCTTAGCTCCTCTAAGTGATCTAAAAAGGGCATCTCTCCTCTTATATTAGATTTTTTTGGCATGGTCTTTAAATCTTCAATTATTATTAATCCTATCCACAAAGAGATAAATTAAATCATTATGAGTCTTATGGAATCAGAGGGGAAGAATTTCCTGATTCTCAGCAATTAATTTCTTTTGTTCTTTAGCGTCGAGATCACTCAGTATATCCTGGAATTCACCAATATCCTTGAAATTCCTATATACTGAAGCAAACCTGACATAGGCCACTCGATCAAGAGAGGCTAATACTGTCATCACCATATCTCCAAGATTTGAAGCTTCGATCTCTGAAGTCAAAGATCGAGTCAATTGGTCTTCAATATTATCTACCGCTAATTCGATTTCATCCTGTGAAATAGACCGCTTAGTGCATGCAACCATCATGCTATGCAATATTTTCGTCCGATCAAATTTTTCAGTTGTTCCATCGTTTTTAATAACTAGTAGGGCCCTGTCCTCTATATGTTCATAGGTTGTAAAGCGTCCGCCACAAATCTTACATTCTCGGCGACGTCTAACGGCTCGTCCTGCCCTGGTTTCACGGGTATCTACCACTCGGTTAAGCGTAGCATCACAGTCAGGACAACGCATTAAACTATTCCACTCGAACTCAACGGATTTCCCGCAAGAGCTCCTGAGCTAATTCCGCTGGTCCGCTGTCAGGATAGGTAGTCACTAATCTCTCTAGATGGCTCACTGCTTCTTCCGTATTCTCCTGCAAAACATAGAGTTCGCCTACCCTATACAACGCCTGAGGAACTCTATCAGAAGTGGGGTATAACTCTAAAATACGAAGGAATCCCTCTATTGCTTCTTCTAACGAATCCTCCTGGAACAGCAGATCGGCCAGGAAAAACTGTGCAGAAGGTGCTAGTCTGTGATCTGAATAGTCTGAAAGAAAACTTGCAAAAGCCCTGCGAGCTGTTGCAAAAGAACCTCTGTTAAACTGAACCATGGCAGCTTGATATATCTCTTCTGGAGGAACAGACGAATCACTACCAACTGACTCTAGATCTTGGGAAATCTGATCGATGCCTGAGCCAATTATTTCTTGATTATCGGAAACTGCAATGCGGTCAGAAAGACCGACCATGCTACGTTGTATCTGTCCAGTCAAAACATATAGTTGAGAAAGTTGATCCTGAATATCAGTCAGATCCAAGCCCACATCACCTCTGATATTTAACAGTCTGTCAGACTGGTTTTCCAGAGAAACCTTCAAATCCTCCAATTCCTCAGATATTAACATCAACTGCTCTTCCTGTTGTTGCTGTTGTTCGACCAAGGTCTCATCCAACAATCGAATGTCTCCTTTGGTGGCACAGCCGGACAGGACCAATAGGAAAAGAAAAGACAAGCCCCTTCCACTAAAACAAGGACTGTGAAATAACACAGACGAGCATCTAGTAGAAGGGGCTTCACTCATATAGTAGCCCACAATTCAACCTTACTGTTGCGAACCGTCGCCCTCACTGACCACGATCTCACCGCCGGTAATACTAAACTCTACACGTCGGTTTTGGGCCCAACTAGTCTCATCACTGCTACTCACTAATGGACGCTCCTCACCGAAAGAAGTAGTCATCAGCCTGTCAGCGGAGATGCCGAACCCAGAGAGGAAATCGCGGACGCTCTCAGCGCGTCTACTGCCCAAAGCAAGATTGTATTCTGTGGATCCTCGCTCATCAGCGTGACCTTCCAGACGCAATCGAACTGAAGGACTGCTCCGAAGTATTGGGATTTTTCTGCGCAGAATCTGTTCCGCCTCAGCGGTAATGACAGATGCATCGTAGTCAAAGTTTACCATGTCTTCCAAGGTAGATTGTGCCTCATCTCTGGCAGCCGCAAGTCTTTCCTGCTCCCTGCGTTCTGCTTCTCTTTGACGGGCCTCTTCCGCCCGAACTCTAGCAATAGAATCAGCACGAGCGGCATCGAGCTCGGCCTGCGTTGGTCCTGTGGGAGCAGGAGGTGGAGGTGGTTCTGATCCCCCACATGCACCCAGGACAAGTGTTATCACTAAGGCTGGAAAAGCTAAGTCTTTGATCCTCATCGCCCGTCCTATGTTAAATGGTTCCCATGTATCATTCTGTCTACGCGACAAAATGCTATGTAACACCAGTCTATCACATACTTTATGATTTGTCATTGCTAGTGTTAGTATATCCTACTTCATGTACGAATCTAGTGCCTACTGCTCTATGATCCAACCCCTAAAGATTCCTTGAGGGAGGGAGACCATTCTGGAACCCTGACGTCAAAACCCCTGAGAAGCATTCTTATTCTTCCGCTCGCTGTGTCAACCACCATTAATCCAGTACCCCAATCCCTCGTACCTACAAAAACCAAATGCCTTCCATCTGGTGCCCAGCTGGGGTCTTCATTGTTTCCTTCTCTAGTCAATTGTCTCAATCGACGGCCGCTGTCTGCGATATCTGCAACTAAGATCTGGTATCGACCTCTACGAGCAACCCGCCCATGGAATGCAAGGTAATCTCCTGAAGGAGACCAGTCAGGAGATGTATAGTAACCCTCACGACCATGGATATATGGAGAGATCAAGTCTGCTTCACCGCCTGCCGCTGGCATTACAAATATCTGAGGATAAGGGGTTCCTAATCGGTTGGAATTAAAGGCCATGAATTTCCCATCTGGCGAGTAAGTAGGAGACAGGTCATCCCAACGACCACCACTGATGTGTACAAGACAGCAGTCTCTGAGCCAATTATAGCGAAAAATCCCACTCCTGTTTCCCCCTGTCACTGAAAATGCAATCTCTCGACCATTGGGATTATAGACGGGAGTTATGTAGTCTCCAGTTCTCTCAGAGGGAAGGGTCCTTTCCACGCCTGTATTCATATCCAATTCGTAAATCCTAGGAACCCCAATTCCTTTCCTAGAAGTATAGGCGATCTTGTCTCCAAGGGGAGACCAAGTCGGCGACATAGTCAAGTCACCATAGGAAGTAATCTGCCTAAAATTTTCTCCATCAGAATCGATCGTGTAAAGCTCTTGGTTTCCATCCTCTGACCTCCGGGAAAAAGCAATGCGACTTGCAGCCATCCCCGGTTCTCCATAGATCCACTGAATCAATTGATCTGATGCGATGTGGACAGCCATCCTAAAATCACGACTCTCCACATTCGGCAGGAGAAACCGTCCTTGCTCATGGATTGCCCCATAGACGATGTCATGTAACTCCAAGTTTAAAATGAAACCATCGTTACCAGCCAATTGTGGCTCCACTGATCCAGAGAGTAACCACACAGCACCTAGCTGATCCCACAATTGATAATCTATGCCGTCTCCAACTATCTCCTCAGGAATCGAGTCCATGACCTCGAATCGATCACTATATCGTAAATCGTTTGCTATAATTGTTTCTATTTCCTGAGCGATTCTAGGTGTGCCTGGATTAGCTTCAAATGGATGTACTGCTAATGCTGGATAAAATTCAGATTCATAAAGAAGACCTAGCGTCACTCCTGGAATCGAGTCCTGTTCTTGTGCTTCTACAAAATCAGTCCCTTTGTAAAGGAACCCTGAGCCAATGAGCAAGATTAACCTGATTACAAGAAATGTGGATTGTATCAACCTCATAATTCTTTCCTTTCCTCCGTGGATTCTTCCTGGCCTCCCCGTTTGGGGTCGAATTTGAAGACAATTGGCAGTTGATCAAATTGAAGAGTTTCGGGAAGAGGGCCCAAGCGATCCCTAGTTCCTGCACATTCTGCCGCTCCCATAGCTTCGATATCAAAAGGAGTATTCCTCGATGACTCAACCACATCAACATTAGAAACAGATCCATCACGGTTGACAACAAAGTAAATACTTGCCCGTAGTTCTTCCGTTCCGCGCCACCTGAAGCAACGCTGTATTTGTCGTATTATATTGTTATAATATTCAGGGTAGTCACGTCTCAATCCTTCCATCCGCACGTTGATGTCCTCACCTGGATTCTCTACTTCTGGGTCGGGTTCCAATCCAGTGACGGGCATTGGCTGTTCAACTGCTTCTTCCTGTATATTTAGCTCCTCATCCACCAGGTCTTCTTCAGGAGGCGAATCTTCTTCTTCGAGAACCGCCTCCTGAATTTCCTCTGACAAAGACAATTCTTCGGGAGTTTCTATGACAAGGTCTTCAGGTGGAGTCAAACTCTGTTCCCCCAGCTCCGCAGCTGGCGGAGAAATTAATTCTATCTCAAACGCTACAAAGTCAGGTGCTGGTACTTGGGCTACAGATGACCACCAAACCAGTAACACCAATGCTATATGAATACTGACTGACTTTATGATTGGCCCTTCACCGATCGGTTCCCTATTCATTCCAGTCACCTACCTGTCGAATATCCTATTACTACCATCTTCAATTGTTAGGACGTTGTTCAGCCACAACCGAGAATGATACGCCGCTGGAAGCTACTGTTGCCATTACATCTACACCGGCGCCCCACGTCGCCAATGAGTCTCCTTTGATCCAAACTTTGTCTACATTTCCTGCAGATACAAGTTGATTGAAAGTTTGACTAAATTCTGCTCTTTCCACAGCTGTTTCAGCAATATAAACAACTCCATCCCTGTCAACTGTCACAATGAGCGTCCTATCATCTGCTGTTAAAGAGGAAACTTCCGTCTCTGGAACCTCTACCTCAATACCTCCTTGTAGTATGGGTGCTGTGATGATAAAGATGATCAAAAGGGTAAAAGCAATGTCTATCAAACTGGTGACATTAATATCCGCCATGGGTACCAGTCCGTCCTGCCTAGTACTTCGCGATCCAATCATCTGAACTCACTCATTAAACTCGTCCTTCTCGAGCCAAAGCCCCAATGAATTCACTGGAAAACCCTTCCAGTGCGCCGCTCAATAAATTGAGCTTGGACACAAAATGATTGTATGCAATAACAGCAGGAATAGCGACCGCCAAACCCATTACCGTAGTAACCAGAGCTTCAGCAACTCCAGGTGCTACCGTGTCTATGTTCGAAGAACCAGAAGCCGCTATGCCAAGAAAGGTATTAGTGATCCCTAACACAGTTCCCATCAAACCCATTAAAGGAGCTACTGAACCAATCACAGCCAACCAGGTTAATCCATGGGCCAATTCATCTCTCTCGGCTGCCTCCTCCTTTTCTAACACCAATTTTAGAGCTTGGAGTTGGGTAATAGACATCCCCGACCCTAATGATTGGCCGAGATTCTGTCCAAAACTTTCGGGGTATAAATCTTTGAAAAAATTAATCCCCTGCCTAAAAACCCTCCCATATGGTGAATCAGGAAGCAGCATTATTGATTCATAGGCATCTGAAAGGTCTACCGATTGTTCGATTTTTTCTAAAAATAAACCCTCCGCTTCACGAACCTCCCTAAACTGCTTTTGCTTCCAGAAAATCAAAACCCACGAGGCTATAGATGCAATTGACAAAATCAGAAGAACCAATTTTGTCGGGAGAGTTCCTCCGAATATCATATCCCAACCACTTTGAGGAGGGCTTGCCTGTGCTAGGATTGCTAGAAAATCCATCTAAACCCCATTTGTTTTTGAAAAGTAAAATTCAGAATCAACATTTGACCACTAGATTCATAAAGATGGAAGAAGTAATACTCGTCAGCCAGCCCATAGGTCCTCTAAGATTTTTTTCAATTCAGTCACCGATCAGAGTTCATGGAGTCTATACTTCGTCAATTCAACTAGTCAGCCTGGTCCAGCTCTGACTCTGGATCTTGAACCTCTTGTGAGGTTATCCCTTCGATTTTGTGTAAATACTTTACCGCTTCCAGAAAAACCTCCCCTTTCCCATTGCCAACACTTTTCTTGAGTTGTGACGTTGGTTCATGCAATAATTTATTTATAAGTCTTTTCGAAAAGCCCTCGACCACTTCACGTTCACTCTCTCCAAGGCCAGGCAACTTGCGCCACAGCCATTCTAGCTGATTCTTCCTTTCTTGATCCCAGCTTTCCCTAAGGTCCTTAATCACAGGAACAACTTCCACGGTTTCATTCCACTCTGAAAATGAAGCGAGAGATTCATTGATAATGCCATGAGCCACTGGAATCGAAGCTTTCCTGTTCAACAAATTATCATCCACAATTTCCTTAAGATCATCTACGTTATAGAGGAAGACGTTCGGCTCCGCGCCCACTTCCGCCTCAATATCTCTGGGAATTGCAAGATCAAGAATTAGAAACGGTTTTTCCCTAAAACCATTCAAAGAATCACGGAAACCCTCCAAGGTGACTAAAGTATATGGTGCAGCAGTGGAAGCTATGAGAATATCTACCGATTTCAGACTGTGAGACATTTCACTAAAATGGACCGCTCGCCCATAAAAACGACTCGCCAACTGCTGAGCGTGACCTAGGCAACGGTTAGAAACTATGAGATCAGACACTCCATCTCGTCCCAACGATTCCACTACTAATTCAGCAGTGTTACCAGCTCCTAATACCATGACGTTTTTATTTTCAAGTCCGCCAAAAATCTTTTTAGCTAAGCCTACAGCAACTGATGCGACACTGGCAGCGCCCTTGCCCACAGGAGTTTCTGATCGGACCCTACCTCCAACGGCCAAGGCGGACTGGAACAACCTGTGTAGTACTGGTCCTACCAGAGCCCTGCCAGTAGATGTATTTTTTGTTAAATCGTAAGCTTCTTTGACTTGTCCCTGAATTTCAGCTTCACCAAAAACCATAGATTCCAGGCCAGCAGTAACTTTATAAAGGTGCTCTACTGCCTGAACACCCGAAAAATGATAGAGATACTGTTCTGCGCCACCAACCAAATCACCCGCCTTGATTTTCAGCGCAGATCGAGCTGACTCTATCAGATCCTGATCTGTTCCAGGACACATATAAAGCTCGGTTCTGTGGCAAGTGGATAGCACTACTCCTTCGGTCATGCCAGAATAGTCACGAAGGGATTCAAGCAATGCCAATGCTTCCCGATTGGTGAAGGAGAAACGCTCTCTAACAGGCAAAGGCGCAGTCTTATGACTGATCCCGACTACTGTTACTGGAATCACAGGAAAAACCCCTTGGTTGATACAAAAAGACGCAGAGCTATATAGGACAACACAACCATGGAAAATCCAAACACACTTGCCCATGCCCCTGTTTGAGGTCTCGGCCGACTGAATCTTCGAGCCAAAAATATTCCTAGGAATACAAACCAAGTCATGACCGACCACAAAACCTTGGGATTCCATTGATCCAGTGATTGTCTAAAAGTAATTGTCCAAAACCATCCCAGACCTAAAGCCAAGGTAAAAGTCACAAAGCCAGTCACCAATGCAACTCGACTTATTCGGTCTAGAGTAGCCAGTGAGGGCGTAAACTGAAACAGACGCCCCATCCTTTTGTTGTTCAGTTCACCAAGTTGAACCACATACAGTGAGCTGGCCGCAAATGATAATGTCAGACCTCCAAAACCTATGAATGCCATCATAACATGCAGTGAAAACCAGGCCCCCTGAAAATCCAACACTTCAGAAGAAGGTTCTACACCTAAAGCTACAGCCGCAGTTTCCAGAAGGATTATGAAGGGGATGACAACTATTCCTATCCTACGACCCTCTCCAAACACAATTGTACCGACTAGAGCCAATCCTATTACCAATGCCAAACTGGAAAGGGACGGCCCCAGCCCTGTCAGAGGCAATTGACCGTAAGTGGAAGCAAAAACAACCAGAGCGTAACTGTGGATCACTACCCCTAACGAAGCCATAGTGAAGGCGACAGAGGGACCTGGAGCTCTACCCCCTTTGGTTAGGGACCGGAGCCAAAAAATTAAAGATCCTATATACAGTATCAGCGCAACAAAATGGGGCAAACGAACCTCAGTACTCTACACATGAAGGAAAGAACTTGTCCACTCTCACCACCTTAAAAAATGGCTTTCCCTACTTTCAACGACTGCTCCTAATGTCAAAGTAGCAATCTCAAACCGACTAATAAATCTATTCGTAAACCGAAGAAAGACAACAATTCCCATAAACGGAGGATAGGGCCACACCCTCCTATAGTAGTTTACACAGAATCTGAGCGTCTTCTCTAGGGTTACTATAGTAATTTGAACGCGTACCTACTTGATCGAATCCGAACCGCTCGTATAAAGAAATCGCCTGCTGATTTGAACTCCTAACCTCCAAGAAAAGTTTCTTGACATCCAAACCAACTGCCACATCAACTGTTTTCGATAAGAGAGCTGAACCTATTCCAAGTTTTCTTTTCCCTTTTCTTACTGCAATGTTGATCAATTCTGCTTCATCCCCAGAACACTGGAGAACAACATACCCTAACAAATCCTCACCTTGTAGGGCCACCCAAACTTGTCCATCTGGATGGTCCAGTAGTTTTTGGAAAGTTTTTTCAGACCAGGCTTTATTGAAATACAGTTTCTCAATTGAAACTACTTCTTCAATGTCTCCATATTCCAGCTGACGCAATTGCAAGCACCCTTCCGACAGACCTCTAATCATCCATCTGTTTCCTAAGTCTTTCAGCAGACGAAACCCTTAAATACTGAGGCTCCCAAGCAGAAATATCATTTATTCTAAAATCATTTTCAGCTTCCTTGACTGCAAGGCACAGAGATTTTGCACTGGGCATTCCCGTTAGTGAGTCGGCGACCTGAAAACCTGCTTCGCGAATCTGATCCGAATGTCGTTGTGCACCGTCTCCAGCAAAAACTGTAGGAAGTTCGCAATGGGACAAAATCCCTTCAATAGTGGTAGAATGTGGAGGCATAATTGTCTCCAATCTACCAGGACTCATTGCACGGTAAGAAGCGGCGTAAACTCTATTCCCTCTGGCATCAAAAAGAATGCATCTGGTAACAGGCTGTTTTGTCATTCCCTCGTCCTCCATGGACATCGCTCCTGCTCGAAGCGAGGATATGGCCCAAAGTGGAATCTCTAGTGAATGACATAGTCCTTTCGCCGTTGCCGCAGCCACTCTAACTCCCGTGAATGACCCCGGTCCTTCACCCACTAAAATTCCCTCAACGTCGCTTATAACTAATCCTTGTCTAGAAATGACTTCCTCAATTTTCAATAACAGGTCAGCGGAATGTCTTCCTCTCCCAGAAAAACAAATTGAATCTAGAATCATCTTGTTTCGTAAGACACAAACTGACCCAAATTCAGTAGAAGTATCAAAAGCCAGATAAGTGCCATTTCGGAAAGGAGCTAAAGTTTTCTTTTTCATAAGTTCAGCGCATTAGGTAGATCTGGAATAGTAGGTGGATCTCCATACTTCTCGACTAGAATAGTCCGCACTGATTCATCTTTATCGACAAAATCCAATTCTATCTCCCATCTATCGTCTGGTAAAAATGCACCTGCCCTCTCTGGCCACTCCACAATAACCACCTGATCTCTATCCCCAAGCTCCTCCCATCCCAATTCCCATAAATCCTCTGGCCCATCTAATCTGTAAAGATCTAAATGCACAAATTGAAAGCCTCTAGGTGAAGGATAGGTTAGCAAGAGGTTGAAAGTGGGAGATGCGACTGTACCTTCAACACCCATCCCCAGAGCTATTGAACGCGCAAGAACGGATTTGCCAGATCCTAATGGCCCCTTGAGGGAAATAAAGACCGGTGGTCTTATCTCTGTACCTACTTGAGTTCCCCATTGGATCAATTCATTTTCACACATATGGTTCATTTGGAAGCCTTCAGTTCAAATATCTTATCCCTTAGAAGTGCTGCTCTCTCAAAATCCATGGAAGTCGCTGCTTTCCTCATTTCTTCTTCTAACACTTTTAGGTATGACTCCCTGCTCATTTCCTCAGCGTAGTCCACATGCGTATCTGAAACATCTAAGCGATCTACACCAGCATCAGCTACACGTGTAGAGAACTCTATCTCCTCAATACTCTTCGTAACTGTCCGGGGAATTATTCCATATTTTGTATTGTGGGCAACTTGAATGTCCCTACGGCGATTTGTTTCTTGAATACAGAATTCCATAGATTTAGTAACTGTCTCAGCGTATAAAATGGCCTTCCCATTGGCATTGCGAGCGGTGCGGCCTATCGTTTGAATCAATGATCTACTGTCTCTCAAGAATCCTTCCTTGTCGGCGTCGAGGATAGCTACCAGTGAAACCTCTGGCAGATCTAGTCCTTCTCTTAATAGATTTATCCCTACTAGAACATCGATTTTCCCAAGCCGTAGATCTCTCAGTATTTTCATTCTCTCTATTGTGTCAATATCAGAATGCATATAGCTGACTCTAACACCGAGGGTCTCAAGGTATGTCGCCAGATCCTCTGCCATCCTTTTGGTAAGAGTAGTCACTAGTACTCTCTCATTTCTAGCCTCACGGTTCCTGATCTCGAAGAGCAGATCATCGATCTGGCCTTCTATCGGACGAACTTCAATTATTGGATCTAAAAGTCCAGTAGGTCTTATGATTTGTTCCACCACCACACCACCTGAACTCATCAACTCCCAGTCACCAGGAGTAGCCGAAACAAAGATGGTCTGTGGAATCAATGATTCCCATTCCCTAAAAGCTAGGGGGCGATTGTCCAGAGCACTCGGAAGTCGAAAGCCATGATCTACTAGTGTTTGCTTGCGAGACCGATCCCCTTTGGACATTCCATGGATCTGTGGGATAGCTACATGGGATTCGTCCACAACAAGCAGAAAATCTTCGGGAAAATAGTCTAATAAACAAGAAGGTCTCTCGCCCACCTCTCGCCCACTCATATAAAGAGAATAATTTTCAATTCCTGGACAAGTCCCGATTTCTATCATCATCTCCAGATCGAAATTAGTTCGACTTTCAATCCTCTGTGCTTCCAAAAGTCTTCCGGATTTCTTAAAGGTAGAGACTTGCTGCTTCATCTCTTCCCTTATTCTCGGTGCCACTCTCCGAATTTTTTCTATCGGTGTAACGTAATGGCTTGCTGGATAGATTGAACTTTTATCCATACAAGTAACAATAGAGCCAGTTTGGGGATCGAATCTGGTAATTCTATCAATTTGGTCACCCCAAAGTTCTACTCTGACTGCCTGTTCTTCGTATGCTGGAAAAATTTCTACAGTATCCCCACGAACCCTAAACGTTCCCGGATCGAATTCATAATCATTTCTCTTATAAAGTATAGCTACCAGAGCCTTCAGTATTTCTTTTCTTTCAATCTTTTGTCCAACATGAAGATGTAGCATCTGTGACCGATAATCGAAGGGATTTCCCAAACCATAAATACAAGAAACAGAAGCGACAATTATGACATCTTCTCTCTCCATTAGGGATGAAGTAGCCCTCAACCTAAGACGCTCAATATCTTGGTTAATGCTCGAATCCTTCTCAATATAGGTGTCCGTTGAAGGAACATAAGCTTCGGGTTGATAGTAATCGTAGTAAGAGATGAAATATTCGACAGCATTTTTTGGAAAAAGAGCCTTCATCTCTCCATAAAGTTGTGCAGCCAAGGTTTTGTTATGGGATGCTATTAGTGTCGGGCGACCATGATTGGCAATTACGTGAGCAATAGAAAAAGTCTTTCCTGTTCCAGTTGCGCCCATTAGAGTCTGACTAGTGTCACCTCTAAAGAGTCCTTCTGTCAGTTCTCGGATTGCTGTCGGCTGATCACCCTGAGGATCAAATTCTGAGGAAAGTTCAAACTCTGGCATCTGGTTTCTATCATTTAATCCAGCTGGTCAGCAGGGATGAAGTCCCGTCGCCTAACGCCTGAGATTCCCTCTACTGAAAGCATAGCGTCCATAACCTTAGTTAGATGATCGAGATCCTTTACGTTGACTAAAAAATCACCCACCACACCAATTTCAGAATCTATTATCTCAGCTTGCGTAATGTTTGTTGAAGTGTCAGAAATCGCTCTCGCCATATCTGATAATAATCCGCGTCTATCTATGCCTTCTATTTCAAGATTCACCACAAATGTGTCTTTCCTACTGGCTACCCACTCTATCTTCAAAAGCTTACGGGCAGAATAATCTAACACACTGGGACAGACCCTCCTGTGCAAAAACACTCCCTTTTCTGAACCAGCATATGCTACCACCTTGTCCCCTGGAACTGGCTGGCAACATTGAGAATGGCGAACCAACCCTTCCTCGAAACCTTTGATCTTGACAGCGTCGCTAGCACGACGGATACGGTCAGCGATTTTCTCCAAAGCTTTAGCTGAGCGACTAACGACCTTCTGAGGATCTTCACCCGGATAGAGTGCTTGTATTACTTTAGAGGGCTCAACTGCACCCCCACCTAGAGCTGCCAGAACGTCCTCGAAAGAATCACGGCCCAGTACCTTAGCAGCCTCCATCCTTCTCTCTTCGCTAGGCCTACTTGTTCCTGCCTTTTTTATCTCTCTAGCAAACAGTTCTTTCCCGAATTTCAGATTAGACTCAAAATCTTCTTTCCTCACCCAATCCCTTATTCCTCTTCGCGCGCGTGAAGTTTTAACAAAACCCAACCAATCCCGACTGGGCCTGCAATCGGTTTTTGTTACTATTTCCACTGTATCTCCATTCACCAATTCTTGAGAAAGAGCCGCTTTCTTACCATTGATCCTAGTGCCAGAACAGCGGTTTCCAATCTCTGAATGAACTGAGTAAGCAAAATCTATCGGTGTTGCTTCCACCGGCAACTGTTTAACCTCACCCTTGGGAGTAAAAACAAAGATTTCACCTCTAAACAAATCCATGCGAAGAAATTCCATGAATTCCTCTGGTTCATCAGCATCTTTTTGCCAATCCAAAACTTGGCGAAACCACTGTAGCGCTTCATCTGCCTCATCGGAATCGCCTATTGCGTCGTTCGACTCCTCTAGCACAATCAACCCCTCTTTGTAGCGCCAATGGGCTGCTATGCCATTTTCAGCCCTACGGTGCATCTCCTGACTTCGAATCTGGATCTCATACCTACTGCCCGACGGACCTATAACCGTTGTATGAAGTGACTGGTACATATTCGATTTCGGAGTTGCAATGAAGTCGTGAAAACGTTCTTGTACTGGAGTCCAATTGCTATGAATAATGCCCAGAGCTGAGTAACAATCCTCCACGGTTCTCGTTAGCACCCTCATAGCCATGAGGTCAAAAATTTCCTCATAGGGAAGATTTCTGCTCTGCATTTTTCGATAAATGGACCATAAATGCTTTGGGCGTCCAGTGAGCTCAACTTCAATGCCTGCATCTTCCAAAGCCTTTTGCAGAGGTCCCTGCATTTCTAAGACCTGACGCTCCCTCTCTTTCCTTCTCTGTCGAACTTTCTTTGTGAGATCTATGTAGGCCTTGGGCTCCAGATGTTTAAATGCGAGGTCTTCTAATTCCCAGCGTATTGCGGCCATCCCGAGTCGATGAGCCAAAGGAGCATAGATCTCCCTGGTTTCCATTGCTATACGATGCTGCTGTTGCTCAGTAAGGGCATTTAATGTCCTCATGTTGTGAAGGCGGTCCGCCAATTTCACCAAGATAACCCGAGCGTCCTTGGCCATTGAAAGAAGGAGTTTTCTATAGTTTTCTACCTGTTTTTCAGTATGAGAATGAAACTCGACTCTACTTATTTTAGTAACGCCATCGACGATCGTAGCAACACCCATACCAAAGTGTTCCTGAATTTCTTCCAAATCGACAGAAGTATCTTCAACCACGTCGTGAACTAACCCAGAAATTACTGCGTCAGTATCTAGACCTAGGCCTGCTAATATGGTTGCTACTTCCACAGCATGATTGACAAATTTTTCTCCCGAGGCACGACGTTGCCCAGCGTGTGCTTTTTGGGCTAGAGAGTAGGCTTGTGCAACCAACGTAGGATCTAAACGATCAGCATTATCCTCAACCACACGACCTAAATTGCGCGGAATTCCCTTCATAAGCCCTTTCCAGTTAAGAGCATCCATCACAAGATTCGCCTAGGTTGAGTCCTCAGTATGCAGACAAGTGGCAATCTTTTATCCACTGATGTCCAGTGTTCCGGAAGACACTAATCGGTATTTTCATGGCACACCTGCAATCTACTGCCAGTTTGGTCCAGAGCAATAGGCACCATAGCTTGGTATTAAATACGCCCAATTAGATAAAAATGATTGATCAATACAAGCCTAAGCCACACCTTTTCCACAACATTTCTTATATTTTTTCTTGGATCCACAGGGGCAAGGATCATTGCGACCTGGATTTTTTGTTGAAGTGACTGGCGTCCTAACTTTTTCCTGGATCCTATTGGTGGAAACGTCCTTAGGTTGAACGTTCCCAAACTGACCATCAGATATACCGGGAGGCAACTGTACTTCTTCTTGGGATCCTTTTTGACCAGTTCCATCACGGGCAGATAAACTGTCTGGATCTCTACTAGGATCTCCAGTTGGACCAGAGTAATTTAGATTATTTCTAGATCTGGACATTCCCTTGGAAGCAGGAGGTGGGCCTATCTGGGCCTTGAAAGTCAGATTCGCTACACTTCTTTTCAGATCTCCTATCAGGTCAACAAACATGTCATAAGCTTCTTTCTTGTATTCCACCAGAGGATCCTTCTGACCCCAACCTCTAAATCCTATAGAAGCCTTGAGATGATCTAGGTCATAGAGATGATCCTTCCATTTACTATCTATCATGCTCAGCATTATGTAACTACTGACTGCCTCAGAATGCGAGCCAAACCCGTCTATCTTCTTCTCAAATTGTTGGCGAACTGCACCTAAGACTACATCTCCAATTTCCAATGGATCTGATTCCCTGAGGTGATCATCAGAAATCACTGTAAAATACTCTACGGCCAACCTCGATTTCAGAGCTTCCAAATCTATCTCGTCACTGTATTCGTGATCCAAATACTCATCGAGAATTTCTTCGACACTATGTTCGATCATTTCCCAAATCTCACCCTTCAAGTCCTCCCCGCCCTCCAAAGCAAACAACCTGAGATCGTAGATCACCTCACGTTGCTGATTCATGACATCATCGTAATCAAGAAGGCGCTTTCGAGCCTCAAAGTTATTTCCTTCCACCCGCTTTTGTGCAGTTTCAATAGATCTAGTTACCATTCGATGGGTAATAACTTCGCCTTCACCAGCGCCAAGCGTATCCATAACATTCGCCAGCCTATCCCCCACGAATAGCCTCATCAAATCATCTTCGACAGAAATAAAGAATTGACTTGCACCAGGGTCGCCCTGACGTCCTGCCCTACCTCTGAGTTGCCTGTCAATACGTCTTGATTCATGTCGTTCAGAACCCAGTATATGCAGGCCTCCCGGTTCAATTAGAAGATCGTCAGCACCATTTTCCAAATCCAACTCTCTTGTGGGATCAACCGATAGAAGGTCTTTCAAATCTAAGCCTCTATTCTTCACCCAACCCAAAGTTCTAGGTTCCGTCACTCCTTCACCAAGTTTGATGTCAGTCCCTCTTCCAGCCATATTCGTAGCGATTGTTACCGCTCCAGGCTCTCCAGCTTCAGCCACAATTTCTGATTCTTTCTCGTGCTGTTTAGCATTCAAGACATTGTGGGGAATGCCTCGACGTTTAATCATCCGGGAAAGTGTTTCAGAAATCTCGACATTAGTCGTTCCTACTAGTACAGGAAGCTCTAATTTGTTCAGGCGCTCCACTTCATCTATGAGAGCCTGATATTTCTCTCTTTTCGTTCTGAAGATAAGATCCTCTCGGTCATCCCGAACTATCGGCCGATTAGTGGGAATAACGAAAACGTCTAGCTTGTATATCTCGTGGAACTCAGTCTCTTCGGTCTCGGCAGTACCAGTCATACCCGCCAGCTTATCGTACATTCGAAAATAATTTTGAATGGTTATTGTAGCCAGGGTTTGGGTTTCTCCCTTTATTTCCACCCCTTCCTTAGCCTCAACTGCCTGGTGGAGTCCATCACTCCATCGACGTCCTGACATCTGGCGTCCTGTAAACTCATCGACGATCACAATATTTCCGTCTTCTCCGATGATGTATTTCTCATCTTTTTGAAATAGTGTATAAGCTTTGAGAAGTTGATGTATAACGTGCATTTTTTCACTCTTGGAAGCATACTCGGATTCCACTTCCACTAGCAGATTACGTCTCTCATCAACAGATAACGACTCATCTTTCTCAATGTCACCCATCATTCCAGAAAGGTCTGGAATTACAAATGCTTCTGGATCTCCCGGAGAAAGTTCATCTAATCCAACATCTGATAGGTGTACATTGTGCCCTTTCTCGTCCATGGCAAAAAAGAGCAGCTCATCCACTTCCTGCAAGCGCTTCTCACGCATGTAATCTGCTTCAACTTTAAGAACTAATTTCTGAATACCAGGATCCTCAGAAAAAATCTTGATCAGTCTTTTATTGCGTGGAGCCCCTCTCTTGGCAGCCAATAATTTTTCTCCAGCTGAAAATTCATCTTGATTTTCTAGATCCTTTTCAGCTTCAGCTATTAGGTCATTGACTAAGCGAATCTGTTTTTGATATAGACTGCCCACTAGCCTGTTATACTGCTTGAAAGGCGTTGCTGTATCCTTGCCCACAGGGCCACTGATGATAAGTGGTGTTCTAGCTTCGTCGATAAGGATTGAATCCACCTCATCAATTATTGAATACCAGTGCCTTGGTTGCACTCTCTGTTCTAAGGAATGAACCATATTATCACGAAGATAATCAAACCCGAATTCGTTATTGGTGCCGTAAGTGATATCTGCCCGGTACGCTGAAACTCTTTCGGGTGAATGAGGTTCGTACTTGTCGATACAATCGACTGTAAGACCCAAGTAATTGTATACAGCACCCATCCACTCCGAATCTCTCTGGGCCAAGTATGGGTTAACGGTAACGAGATGAGCTCCCTTCCCTACAAGAGCATTCAAGTAGAGTGGCATCGTAGCAACTAAGGTTTTTCCTTCACCAGTAGCCATTTCCGTTGCCTTTCCACGGTGCAAAGCAATGCCACCTATCAGCTGAACGTCATATGGAACCATATCCCAGGTCTGTCCCTGGCCACTCACAACAATCTCAGTACCCACAAGTCGACGACAAGCTTCCTTAACAGCTGCAAATGCCTCAGGTAAAATATCGTTCAGAATTTCTTCTGTAATTGACAAGATTCCTTCATCACATTCCGCAATCTTTTCCTGCAATTGTTGCCGTTTTTCGGAATCCTCAGAATTCCGTTTCTCATCCTGCAACTTAACAATCTTGGCAGTCAGGCCAGCTGTCGCATCGCTAATCCTATCACGAAACTCTTGAGTTTTTTTCTTCAGATCGGCCTCAGAAAGGGTCTGATACTCATTGCAGATAGAGTTAATTCTATCTACTAACGGCTGTAATTTTTTTGCCTCTCTTAGATGTTGAGAGCCAAGTATCTTCTTTGCCACCGCATTAAGAAAACTCAAGAGACGCTTTCCCTTTTAAATAAAGTCATAGGTCATCAATGCCAATTCTTTCAAATCCTCTGGTCAGTGAAATTATTGTGAGGCTGACAATTATCCCAGCCCACAGCAGAAATTATGCTACGAACAAGTGTTCTTAAACATACTAGGACCTAACTTTGATATAAGCCCTCTTCCTCAATTATCTTAGCTACCGACTTACAAACAAGATGTTTAAATGACAAATTTTGTTGAATCTTATTCCTAATTTCTGAAGAAGAAATATCTAGCTCCTCAAATGGTGCAAGAACCGAATTATGGGCTGGGCTAGAAGACACAGTAGCGCCCTTTCGTGGCAGCACGCAGATTTCCACAAGGTCGGTTAGACTTTCAGACTCCTTCCATTCAGACAACTCACAGAATTGGTCTGATCCCATTATCAAAACAAGATCCTTGCCTGGATATAATTTCTTTAATGCTCTAAGAGTGTCTATTGTATAGGAATAACCACTTCTAAGAATTTCTATGTCACATGCGTCGTGACCCTCCATACCGGAAACCACCTCTTTAACCATTTTTAATCGAACACTAGCTGGAGTAACCACTCGGTCCGATTTGTGCGGTGGCTTCCTGGTCGGGATCCAAAGGACTTTCTCTAAACTGGCAAAATCACACAAGAGTTTCGCCATTCGCAAATGAGCCATGTGGGGCGGATCAAACGTCCCACCAAAGATTCCAATCCGACCACCTTGGCTCCTATTGTCCTCCATTTTCTAACATCTGTGCTGGTTCGGATTCAGGATAAGAACCAAGGAGAAGTTCCTGTGTAGTCTCGGCATCTCGCACATAGCCAATCATTTCGAATGCCTCTATCATTCGATAGAGAGCCCATGGTGCCCATTCGCTATCTGGAAAAAGCTCCACAACTTGTTCGTAATATAGAAGTGCGGAGTCTATTAATCCCCTCTTCAAATAATGAGATCCTGTGTTATAATCGCGTTCTGCCAATCTATTTACCATTTCATCTGATAATTCTGAGGCTCTCAAACCAATGACTGTGCCTGCAAACTGGGCCGCCACTTGTCCACAAGTAAGTTCTGCTTGTCTTGTAAACGTCTGGTCGCGTTGTGGAATCGGGGACAACTCCTTAAGAGACCTACAAACACCTAAAGCAGCGTGGACGGCAGTCGTGTCTGCAGGCCACCTATCTATGACCCTCTGATATTCCGTACGAGCGGCTATATAGCGACTACCTCCAAAATGAGCATCTGCCAACTGCAAACGCGCTTCTGGCATCCGATCAAACCCAGTGGAGAGAAGTACTTCTTCAAAAGCCCTTGCCGCATCCCCCCAATTTTCCTCTTCAAGCGCTCCCACTCCCAAGTTATATACCTCTTCAACAGTCAGCCCTGGAAAAGGCAAGCCTCCGCCACATGCCGAAACAGACCAAGCCACAATTGCAGCTAGCGGATATCCACCCCTTCTAAGAACTGACTTCATGATTTTAGATAGGAACTCCGTTTTAAGAATCCTGACCACCTGTTCGACAACCACCTAACATCCTGTGCTTTCTAACCCGTCCTGGGAACCGACGAAACGTAGCTCGTCATAGCGCCATCGAGCTCGCGACACCAAAGGGCTAGTACCTGTTTGATCCGCACTGGCAACCTCTAAGAACGCTTGCATCGCTTCTTCGCAACGATATTGATCAGACAAAATTTCACCTATTTCAAAATAGGCGAGACTCTGTAAACTTCGTGGTTCGCCTATAAGCACTGCCCGTTCCAAATATTCTAAAGCTTCTTCATCAGCTCCAACTGAACGTAACTCCCTGGCCAATTCAATCGAACAATTTCCTATTTTCCAGTCTACTTCGCCACGCATCCAGCTGGAAATCATATCTCTATGTTGTTCATAGTGGATCAGAGCTCTTCTGCAATCACCCACTTCGTCATAAGCTGAAGCAGCTTCAAAGATCACATCTGGACTAGTATCTCCTTGGCTCTCTGAAATAGCCGACTGGTAATAGGATAACGCAGTGGCATATTGCCCATTTTCGAAATAATGCCGTGCCAATGGCAGTGCCATCCCATCCACAGTAATGCCAGGACGAAAGTCCTTGGCGCGCTCCATAGCGGAAGCCAAACTAAACAAATCCGATCTATTCATGGCCTCTTGAGCTAACTGTATTAGGTCGGAAACGGCCTGGTCAGTCAGATCCGAATCAAATGTTACTGCTTGCTCGTAGGTATCCCCAGTCTCATCAATGTTCCCCATAAGTGCATGGGTGTGAGCAACTCGACCCAGAGCCGAAGGATCTTCTGATCCACCCCGTTGAACAGCCATTTTGTATTCGGCAAGAGCAGCGTCGAGATCCCCTCTTAGTATTGCTTCGTCCCCTCGTTGGACAAAAGATTCATCGGCCACACTAGAGAAACACCCTGCAACTACTATCGAAAAGCTTAGCAAAGCCGGCAAGATACTCTTTTGGCGTTTCATTCTAGAGTAAAACCCTACCCAATTGATTGATCTAAAAGCCAGCACGAGTTGTTCCCATGATTTCTAGTTCAAGAGAAGCCTAGGCACCAGAGCCCAATAGTTGTCTACCACTGTCTATCCTAACAAATACAGTGC